>JAYTDA010000001.1:0-2677 GCA_043736155.1 Paracoccaceae bacterium
ATGTGGGCATCGAGTCCGGCTTCACGCCCCTGAAGATTGCCACGTCGCCGGGCACGACCGGACCGATGTTGCTTGACCAACAGGCGTTGCGCCGGGTCGCCGAGAAATGTGCCGACCAGTTGCCAAGGGTGCTGGACCGGGCCAGCCTGCCCGCGCATCTGACACCGAAACGCGACCGGTACGAAAACGTTCTGGCCGCCATGCCCGACGCTCAGGCGGCAGACCTGCGGCAGTTGTTCATCCGAAAACTGCATCTGGGCCACGCGCGGGCGCAGGCCAACCACCCGGCCAGCAGCATCAAAGTGGTCGGCGACGGTCATCAGACAGTGTTGGACTATCACACCGAAGACGGCCAGCGGCACGAGGTCTGGCGATCGGATGCCACGTTCACAGCGGTGCAGTCGGCGGTGCTGGATGTGGTGGATGACTCGATCGGCGTGCTGTTCGCAATCCTCGGTGTGGTAGCTGCGGCGATTGACCCGGCAAGGGACATCGCGTCGTGGTTCGATCCCCTCACCGACAAGTTCATCGCCGCAATTTCGGGCAAGACCGGCGTCACCATCGTGGTGTTGCAGACCGTGCTGAAGATTGTCGCAACCTTGCTGAACCTGGCAGGGAACAATTTCGAAAACGCAGCGTTGTTTGTGCAATGACTGGCATTCCCAGCCATTTCCCGCCCCTTTCGGATTGCGCCACGGACTTGAAGCGAGAACAAGCTGACACGCACCTTTTTCGCAATCCTTCCCTTTCAGCAGGACCAGTTGATGCCCCCGACAGACACGCAGAACCAGACAGACACGCAGAACCGGCAGTTCATTCTGGCCGAACGCCCAAAAGGCGAACCAACCGCCGCCACGTTGCGCCTTCAGACCGGCCCGCTGCCCGAACCGGGACCGGGCCAGATGTTGTTGCGGACTGCCTTTTTGTCGCTGGATCCCTATATGCGGGGCCGGATGAGCGACGCGCCCTCTTATGCGGCACCGGTCGCCCTGGGTGGCGTTATGGAGGGCGGCACGGTGGCGCAGGTGGTGACATCGGACGTCGCCGGTTTCAGCGCGGGTGACAGTGTGCTGAGTTTCAACGGCTGGCAAGACTATGCCCTGTCCGATGGAAAGGGCGTGACCCGGCTCGATCCGGGCATGAAACATCCGTCATGGGCCCTTGGAATTTTGGGGATGCCGGGGTTCACCGCCTGGGCGGGCCTGACCCAGATCGGATTGCCAAAGCCGGGCGAAACGGTGTGCGTGGCTGCTGCCACCGGGCCGGTCGGCGCGACGGTCGGTCAGATCGCCAGATTGATGGGATGTCACGTTGTCGGTGTGGCCGGTGGGGCCGAAAAATGTGCCCACGCGGTCAACGCGCTCGGGTTTGATGCCTGCATCGACCACAAATCTGCCAATTTCGCCGGCGCCTTGAAGGCGGCGGCACCCGAGGGAATCGATGTGTATTTTGAGAATGTCGGCGGCGCAGTGTTTGACGCGGTGCTGCCCTTGCTCAACACCGGAGCGCGCGTGCCCGTGTGCGGGCTGATCTCGCAGTACAACGCAACGGACCTTCCGGCGGGTCCTGACCGCCTGTCCACGCTGATGGGACAAATTCTGCGCAAGCGGATGACGATGCGCGGGTTCATCATCTTTCAGGACTTCGGGCATCTTTACCCGGCCTTTGCCACGGCGATGGGCGATTGGCTGGCGGCGGGCAAGGTCACTTACGTCGAAGAAATGATCGACGGGCTGGAACAAGCGCCTCAGGCGTTCATCGGCCTGTTGCGCGGTGACAATTTTGGCAAACGGGTGATCAAGGTTGGCCCCGGGTCATTGATCGACACCAAGGAGAATGGCAAATGAAAGTCCTGATGGTCCTGACCTCGCATGACAAACTGGGGGAGACCGGCAAGAAAACCGGCTTCTGGCTGGAGGAATTCGCTGCACCCTATTACGTCCTGTCGGACGCCGGCGCGCAGATCACCTTGGCGTCGCCCAAAGGCGGCCAGCCGCCGGTGGACCCCACAAGCGAGGCCGCGAATGCCCAAACCGAAGACACCCGGCGCCTTGACGGCGACGCGGCCGCGCGTGCCGCACTGGCGCGCACGGAAAAGCTGTCAGGGGTCGATCTTGCTGCGTTCGACGCCGTGTTCTACCCAGGCGGCCACGGGCCGATGTGGGATCTTGCTGAAGATCCGACCAGCATCCGCCTGATCGAAACCTTCTCCGCCGCCGGCAAACCCGTCGCGGCGGTCTGCCACGCACCTGCAATTCTTCGGCACACCAAACGTCCGGATGGGATGCCACTCGTCCAAGGGCGCGCTGTCACCGGATTTACCAACAGTGAAGAGGCTGCGGCGGGGCTCACCGACGTGGTGCCGTTTCTGTTGGAAGACATGTTGAAAGCCAACGGCGGCGCCTATGCCAAGGTCGCAAACTTTGCATCGCATGTGGTCGTTGACGGTCGTCTGATCACCGGCCAGAACCCCGCGTCATCGAAAGAGGCAGCCCGGGAATTGCTGAAACTGCTGAGCCGGGGCAATCCGCCCGCAAGTTAGTTGCTGCATGAACCGACCAATCTTACGACCTGCCCTATGGTCGTCTCGCATCCCTAGCGAGAGTGTGGCTTGTTGATCGTCGTCGGTTTCGGGTTCGGCAAGCGAGCGATCTGCTGTGGCGACCATTGGCCCGGC
>JAYTDA010000002.1:0-18049 GCA_043736155.1 Paracoccaceae bacterium
ACCCCTATCCCCGGTCGCGCCAGCGGTTCACCATCGGATAGCGCCGGTCGAGCCAGAACGCCCGCCGGGTCAGCTTGACCCCCGGTGCCGACTGGTGGCGTTTCCATTCCGAGCTGTAGATCAGCTGTTCCACCCGTTTCACCGTCGCCGTGTCAAACCCCATCGCCACCACTTCGGGCACCGACAGGTCATGGTCGACCAGCGCCTCCAGAATGGCATCCAGCACCGGGTAGGGCGGCAGGCTGTCATCATCGCGCTGGCCCGGGCGCAACTCAGCCGAGGGCGGTTTGTCGATCACCGACACCGGAATGACCTGACCTGCAGGCCCCAGCATCCATGGCCGGTGATTGGCATTGCGCCAGCGGCAGGTTTCAAACACCCGCATCTTGTACAGATCCTTGATCGGGTTGTAGCCGCCCGCCATGTCGCCATAAATCGTGCAATAGCCCACCGCCACTTCCGACTTGTTGCCGGTGGTCAGCAGCATCTCGCCATATTTGTTCGACAGCGCCATCAACAGCAGCCCCCGCAACCGGCTTTGGATATTCTCCTCGGTCAGATCGGGTCTGGTGCCGGTAAACAGCGGGGCCAGCGCCTCACCCACCGCCGCTTGTGGGCCGCTAATCGGCAGAGTGTCCAGCCGGCAGCCCAAAGCCATGGCCACAGCGGCGGCATCGTCCAGCGACGATTGCGCGGTATAGGCGGATGGCAGCATCACACAGCGCACATTCCCGGCCCCGATCGCATCGGCGGCGATGGTGGCGACGATGGCGCTGTCGATGCCGCCGGACAGGCCGAGCAGCACCTTCTTGAAGCCGCTTTTGCCCAGATAATCGCGCAAGCCCTGCACCATGGCGCGGTAATCCTGTTCCCACGCATCCGGTTGCGGTGCCAGCATCCCGGCCTCCGCCCGCCAGCCTGCTGGCGTTTCCACGAAATCGACATGGGTCAGGCACTCGTCAAACGGCGGCAGTTGCACCGCCAATGCGCCACCGGGATTCAGCACAAACGAGGCACCGTCAAACACCTGATCGTCCTGGCCGCCGACCATGTTCAGATAGACCAGCGGCAACCCGGTTTCGACCACCCGCGCCACCATCAGGTTCAGCCGCACATCCAGCTTGCCGCGGTGATAGGGCGACCCGTTCGGCACCAGCAGGATCTCTGCCCCGGTTTCCGCCAAGGTTTCACAGACATCGCGGTGCCAGGCGTCCTCGCAGATCGGGCTGCCGATCCGGACCGGGCCGACCCGGTAGGGGCCGTGGATCGGGGCCGGGGTAAACACCCGCTTTTCATCAAACACCCCATCATTGGGCAATTCGTGTTTCAGGATGGTGGCGGCGATCTTGCCGCCTTGCAGGATGTACCAGGCGTTGAACACCTGCCACCCCCGGCGCAGCGGGCCGCCGATGCCCAGCACCGGCCCATCGGCACAGTCCAGCGCCAAGGCTTCGATCACCGCCATCGCTTCATCGGCAAACGCCGGCCTCGTCACCAGATCCTGGGTCTGATAGCCGGTGATGAACATCTCGGACAGCGCCACCATGTCGGCACCGGCGGCTTTGGCCTGCTGCCATGCCGCCAATGCCTTGGCCCGGTTGGCATCAAACGCCCCGACCGTCGGGTCAAGCTGCGCCAGTGTCAGGCGAAATCGTGCGGCCATGGGTGCCCCGGGCTTGCCACCGGACCCGTACCGGTGGCTGTGCCATGGTCATAGCAGAACCTTTGCCGGGGGAAAGGCGTCAGCCGCCGCATATCCCGGGTACCGCGCGCCACCCTGCTTGCCAGCCTTGCCCCCGTTGACTAAGGTCGCAGATAAATTGCGCAGTCCCGGGAGGATCACCGATGGCCAAAGGCTCACTGCTTGCAAGGCTTTGCCTCTGTGTTCCGCTGGCATTGGCATTGGCATTGGCAGGGGCTGCCCGGGCCCAGGACAGCACCGACGTCATCACCAAGCAATATGACAATGGCGGTGTGTACGAAGGCACCTTCAAGGACGGCAAGCAGGATGGCCGTGGCATCTACCGGCTGCCCAACGGCTATGAATATGACGGCGACTGGGTCGCCGGTGAAATCACCGGGCAGGGCACCGCGAAATATCCCAACGGGTCGGTCTATGTCGGTGCCTTCATCGGTGGCAAACCCGAAGGCAACGGCAGGATCACCTTTGGCGATGGCGGTTCTTATGACGGTGACTGGGTCGCGGGGCAGATGACCGGCAGCGGCGAAGTGCATTATGCCAATGGTGTCGTGTACCGGGGTGGGCTGAAAAACGCGGTGCATGACGGAACAGGGACCATCGAGGACCCCAGCGGCTATCGCTATGAGGGCAGCTGGGTCGATGGGGTGAAACAGGGCACCGGCACCATCACCTATCCCGATGGCGCCCGGTACAAAGGCGAGGTCAAGGCCGATCAGCGTGACGGCGCTGGTCTTCTGACCCTGAAGGACGGCACCAGGTTCGAAGGCAGCTGGGCTGTTGGCAAGATCGGCGGCAAAGGCCGGATCACCCTTGTCAATGGCGACATCTACGACGGTGAACTGGTGGATGGAGTGCGCCAAGGCATCGGCCGCGCCAGCTATGCCAATGGCGATGTCTACGACGGTGCCTTTGCCAGCGATCAGCGCCATGGCTCCGGCAGCTTTACCGGCAAGGACGGCACCACCTATCAGGGCGACTGGACCGAAGGCCGGATGGAGGGCACCGGCACCATCACCTATCCCGGCGGCGCCACCTATACCGGGACCTTTGTGGCGGGGCTGGCCGATGGCACCGGCAAGATCAGCTACCCGGGTGGCAACACCTATGAAGGCACCTGGGTCAAAGGCGTGATCGAGGGCATGGGCACCGCCACCTATGGCGAAGGGCTGCGCTATAGCGGCTCGTTCGTCGCAGGCCAGCAACAGGGCAAGGGCCAGATGACCTATGCCGATGGCTATGTCTATGACGGCGACTGGAACGCCGGGCAACGCGACGGGACCGGTGTGGCGACCTATCCCGATGGCACGGTTTACACCGGCGATTTCACCGCAGGCAAACGCGAAGGCGCCGGTGCGATCGTGATGGCTGACGGGTTCAGGTATCAGGGCCAGTGGAAAGCCGGGCAGATCGAAGGCAAGGGCGTGGCCACCTATACCAACGGCGATGTCTATGACGGCGCGTTTCTCGGCGGCAAGCGCCATGGAACCGGCAAACTGAGCTATGCCAGCGGCGAAGAGGCGACCGGCACCTGGCAAAACGGCGAATTGCTGCGCACCGGGCAGGAACCCGCCGCCGCCGATGCCGCGGCACCCGCCGCCCCCTGAACCGGGGCCGCCTGAACCGGTGCCGCCTGAACCGCCGCCCCCTGAACCGCCGCCTGAACCGGGGCCGCCTGAACCGGGGCCGCCTGAACCGGGGCACCCTGAATGGGGGCCGCCTGAACCGGGGCACCCTGAATGGGGGCACCCTGAACCGGTGCCGCCTGAATGGGGGGCCGGTCACCTGAGGCGGGCACCCAGGCTACCATTCGACGGTCTTCCCTTTCCAGTCGAAAAAGCCGCCGCTCTGCGCGGCGGTCAACCGCTCCATGACCGCCCCAAGCTGCAGGGCGGCTTCATCCGGCGTCAGGGCGGTGTGGTTGCCGCGAAAGCTGTCGGTCAATGCCGTCGCCACTGTGCCGGGGTGCAGCGCCACGACACAGGTTTGCGGATGGCTGCGGGCAATCTCGATGGCGGCGGTACGGATCAACTGGTTCAGCGCAGCCTTGGCGGCGCGATAGGAATACCACCCCCCCAGCCGGTTGTCGCCGATTGACCCCACCCGGGCCGAAAGGGCGGCAATCAGCGCGGGCCGGTCCCGCGCGACCAGCCGGAGCGCATGTTTGATCACCAGCGCCGGACCAATGGCATTGACGGCAAACTGCGCCGCCAGTGCCGCCGGGTCCAGCGCCCGCAAGCTCTTTTCCGGGGCCTGGCCCCGCAGCGCCAGGGCACCGGAGGCAATGATCACCCGCTCAAACCCCGGCTGCAGCCGCGCCAGTCCCGCTGCGACCGCGGCTTCATCGGTGATGTCGAAGCCATCGTCACGCCGTGACAGCCCGGTGACCCGCCAGCCCTGGTCCGCCAGCCGGCGCGACAGCGCGCCGCCGATACCACCAGAAGCACCGATGATCAGCACCCGTCTCGGTTCCACGCGGTGCACTCCCCTTGGCGGTCGGGCGGGCCCGCCCTGTGTTTGCGGCACGTCAGGGCGCGATGATGCCCGCCTGCGCGCCGTTTGTCGTTAGGAAAATAACGGTTGCAGGGCTGGCCCCTCTGCCGCTGGCGGGGGAAGGGGGGGGCCGCAGGGCAGGGCCGCAGGGCCCGGTTGCGCTCAGGCGGCCCGGCTTCTGATCGAACCCTGATCCAGCAACCGTTTGACCACCGCCGCCCCATAAGCCTCGTTGCCATGAACCCCGTCGCCGGATGCCAGCTCTGGCGGCAGTCCCTGATCGGGTGCGAACAATGCCTCCGATGGATCGAAAAGCGTCACGCCCGCCGCGCGCATCCTGGCCGAGATCGCGCTGGCAAAGCGGTCATAGCTGGAGCCGGGATAGAGCCGGGGCGGCACCACCAGCACCATGTTGCCATGCCGCGACATCCGCTGCGCCATCCGGATATGGGCGCCGCGATAATGGTCCACCGTCGCCTCGACCAGCGCCTGCGAGGCATAGGCGCTGCCCTGGTCTGCGGCAAAACCAGCCGCGTCGGTCACATGGCGATGGATGCCGAACGGCGGCACCAACCGGCCCAGATGATAGCCCATGCTGGCAATCACCGGCACTTCGGCGCTGATCAGGCTCAACCCGCCCAGCCGCTCCCGGATCGCCAGAATCTGCGCCTGCGCCGCAGACAGTCCCTTGACCCAGACACCATGGCGGCCGTGAAAGAACACATGGCCCGCATGCCAGAAATTGCCCGACAGCCGCAACATTTCCACCCGCAGCCCATGAGCGGCGCAGCCGGCCTGCAACGCGTTGCAATGGCTGTCGCCGATGATGATGACATCAGGCAGCATTGAAAGCCTCCAGCGTCATTTCTTCGCAGACCAGTTCCTCGGCGGCCATGGAAATGGCGATGGCCTGTTCGCGGTCGGCTTGGGCATCGTCGGTGCCATGCACCGCCGGGGCGGTGGCGTTCAGCCCGCGAAAGAAATGGCCCATCACGAAATCGACGCCCTGAGGAGCCACCGAGCGCAGGTTCGGTTCAAAGAATGCCGCCCGCGTCGGTGCCCCCGTGATGATTTCATACGACGGGAAATAGTCGATGCGGGGATCGGATGCCGCCATATCCCCCGCCACCGCGCGCAGCGTCGATTTGGAATAGGTGGTGGCGCTGAGGACATGGCGGCCGGAAGCCGTTGCCGTCAGCGGCACCGGGGACACCGTCAACAGGATGCGCAGGTTCGGATTCAGCTGCCACATCAGGGCAAAAGCCGCCTGCAGACTGCTGTGGATGTCGGGATAGTGATAGTTGTGAAACCGGTGGTGGTCGGGATCAAACTCCCCGGCGAGGGTGCCGGGGCACAAGGGATAGCACTGGCCGGTTGCAGCATTTTCCCAGCCTTCGGTCAGGCCAAGGGTAAAGATGAACACCTCTGCCCCGGTGACCGACCGGCGAAAGCCGCGCACCATGCTGGCACGGCTGAGCTGCAGATCGGTTTCGCTGGCAAAGCCCACAGGTTCGATGGCGGGCCGGATCGAATCGCGCCACAGCGCCCCATCGGGCCACAGTTCCAGCGTTGCCGGGTCGCGCATCCCCGCCGCCATTTCCACATGGGTCAGAAGTTGTGCCGCCGTATAGATATTGCCGGTGCGCGCAGAAAACACCCCGTAATTGAACGCCTCGGCAATCCTGGCCGGGGTGCGCCCCGGTGCCGGTTCGCCGTTCAGCCAGTTCATCTTGCGTGCCACCAGTGCCCGCGAAATATGCTGGGCAAAGCAGGAGCCATAGGTGGAAAACCTTGCATCAACCGGCAACTGCCACGGCGACGCCCACAGGTCTTTCAACCCGAACAGGCCGGGTTCCGCCACACCAGAGCGCCAGAAGGCCTGCGGTGGCAGGTCGGAATAGGGGTTTGCATTCTTTGCCATGCTGCACTCGTTATCTTGCCCGAGGCCAGTTCTACGCCAGCCGTTGCAGCCAAAGGTAAACGACAGTGACCGGGGCTTCAACAAATTGCTGAAACAAAACGGGATAATTCGGGCTATCGTTGCCCCGTTGGCAACGGTTCGCGGGGTTTCCCGCCATCCACCGGGCAAATATCCGCTTTTCTTTTGCCCCGGCGGCCCTATAGTCCCGCCCCATGACACGGTTGGCCATCCTTCTCGCTGCCCGGGCGGCTCTGCGCCCCGAGCTTGCCCGCTTGCCCATCCGTGGGCTGCTGCGTCTTAGCCTGCGCTGAGCGTGCCCCCGGGCGCGGACGCTCAGGGAAGTGCAGCGCCCGGAACCAGCACAGCAAAAGCCACCAGAGAGAATTCCCATGACGGATATTGCCCAAGACCCCCGCGCTGCGGCCAAGGCCAAACAGGACCGCGTTCTGATCTTTGACACCACCCTGCGCGATGGTGAACAAAGCCCCGGCGCCACCATGACCCTGGCGGAAAAGCTGGAGATTGCGGCGCTGCTGGACGACATGGGCGTCGATATCATCGAAGCCGGTTTCCCCATTGCGTCTGACGGCGATTTCGAGGCGGTGTCGGCGATCGCCCGGCTGGCGCAAAGCGCGGTGATCTGCGGTCTTGCCCGTGCCAACTACAAGGATATCGACCGCTGCTGGGACGCGGTGAAACACGCCCGCCGCCCGCGTATCCACACCTTTATCGGCACCTCGCCAACCCACCGCGACATCACCAAGCTGACGATGGATGCGATGATCGTGCGGATACACGACACCGTCACCCATGCCCGCAACCTGTGCGACAATGTGCAATGGTCGCCGATGGATGCGACCCGCACCGAACATGATTACCTGTGCCGCACGGTGGAGACCGCGATCAAGGCCGGTGCCAGTACCATCAACATCCCCGATACCGTCGGTTACACCGCCCCGGCTGAATCCGCCGACCTGATCCGGATGCTGCTGGAACGGGTGCCGGGGGCGGGCAGCGTGACCTTTGCCACCCATTGCCACAACGACCTTGGCATGGCGACTGCCAACGCTTTGGCGGCTGTCACCGCCGGGGCACGGCAGATCGAATGCACCATCAACGGTCTGGGCGAGCGCGCCGGCAACACCGCGCTGGAAGAGGTGGTGATGGCGCTCAGGGTGCGCAATGACATCATGCCGTACCAAACCGGGATTGATGCCACCAGGATCATGAAGGCGTCGCGGCTGGTTTCCACCGTTTCCGGCTTTCCGGTGCAGTTCAACAAGGCAATTGTCGGCAAAAACGCCTTTTTGCACGAAAGCGGAATCCATCAGGATGGCGTGCTGAAAAACGTCGAAACCTTTGAAATCATGCGCCCCGCCGATATCGGCATCACCGAGACCAATCTGGTGATGGGCAAACATTCCGGCCGCGCCGCGTTGAAAGCCAAGCTGGGCGATCTGGGCTATGACCTGGCCGACAACCAGCTGAATGATGTGTTTGTCCGGTTCAAGGCTTTGGCCGACCGCAAGAAAGAGATCTATGACGACGACCTGATCGCCCTGATGCAGGACACCGCGACCAATGCGATGAATGACTATATGCAGATCACCCGTCTGCGGGTGGTTTGTGGCACCGAAGGGCCGCAGACGGCGGATCTGACGATGGTGATCGGCGGGGTGGAACACACGGTCCATGCTGTGGGCGATGGCCCGGTGGATGCCAGCTTCAAGGCGGTCAAGGCTTTGTTTCCGCATCAGGCGCGGTTGCAACTGTATCAGGTTCATGCCGTGACCGAAGGCACCGACGCGCAGGCGACAGTGTCGGTGCGGATGGAGGAGGATGGCAAGATCGTCACCGGCCAGTCGGCGGATACCGATACCGTGGTGGCGAGCGCCAAGGCCTATGTGAATGCGCTGAACAAGCTGATCCTGCGGCGGCAACGGTCGGCACCGGGGGCCGATGCCAAGGGTGTCAGCTACAAGGATGCGGGTTGAAACCACCAGGTTGACCGGGCATTGACCAGTCTCTATATTGATTATTGTCAATATAGAGACCCGCCCATGCAACCCTCGCTCGATCTGATCTTTTCCGCTTTGGCCAACCCGACACGCCGGGCGATTCTGGACCGGCTGACGGCGGGGGATCTATCGGCCGGCGATCTGGCCGCCCCGTTTGCGCTGAGCCAACCGACCATTTCCAGCCATCTGAAGGTGCTGGAAACCGCTGGTCTGGTGACCCGCGGGCGGCAGGCCAATCTGCGCCCGGTGCATCTGCAACCCGCAGCCATTGCGGCCATCGACATCTGGATCGGTCGCTATCGCCAGCTTTGGCAACAGCGGCTGGACCAGTTGGATATTCTTGCCCGTGACCTGCAACAAAAGGACAATGACAATGGCAACGACATTGCCTGAACCCGCCGCTGACCGGACCGCCGCGATCAGCCGGGTGATCGATGTTCCGGCGAAATACCTGTTCCTCGCCCATTCCCGGCCCGAACACCTGAAGCGCTGGTTCGGCCCGGTGGGCTATCCCGTCACCACCTGCGCCATCGATTTCCGGGTTGGCGGCAACTGGCGCATGGTGATGACCGGGCCGGACGGGGCCGAAGGCCCGCCGTTTGGCGGCACCTATCTGGAGATCACGCCGCACAGCCGCATCGTTTATGACAACGGGTTCGAGGATGGCAAAGGCGGCGAGATGGATCTGCAACATGCCGGCCGAATGGTGATGACCACGACGTTTGACGAGGTGGGCGACAAGACCAGGCTGACCGTTTCAACCCTGTTCGCCACAGCGGCGATGCAGGCGGAGTATCTGGGGGTCGGCATGCTGGAAGGCATCGCTTCCGGTCTGGATCAGCTGGCGCAGGTCGGGGCGGAACTGGCCGCTGCGGGATGAACTGGCCTCTGCGGGATGAACTGGCCGCAAAGGTGACGTTCTGACCCAGTTCGAAAGGGACCACATGCTGACCGGAACCTGCCACTGCGGCCAGATCGGCTGGACATTCTCCGGTATGCCGACTTCGGTCACTGCCTGCAATTGCACCCTGTGCCGCCGCTACGGCGTGCTGTGGATCTATGATTACGAAGGTGAGCGGATCAGGTTGACCGGACCCAGCGCCACCTATACCCGCGTGGATGCACCCAGGCCTGGGCTGGAAATCCATTTCTGTGGCACCTGCGGCTGTGTCACCAGTTGGCGCGGCCTGTCGGTCGGTGCCGATGGCCGCCGCCGGATCGCTGTCAATATCCGGCTGACCAACCCGGAGCCTTTGGCCGATTTGCCGATTGACCATTTCGACGGATTGGACCGGTTTGATGATCTGCCGCGCGACGGGCGGTGTGTGGCGGACATGTGGTTCTAAGCAGCGGCGGTTCTACCCGCCAAACCGCCCGTTGAACACGGTTTCCGCCAAGGGTTTGCGCTGGTTTGGCACCTCGCGCAGCCGTTGTTCATCGGTCAGCGTGGCGGGATCGGCGCGGCGGCCGATGGCGATGGCCACTTCGGGGCGGTAGCCGTTGTCGGGAAAGCCCAGGGCGGGCAGCACCTGATCCAGCTGGATGCCCCCCATGGCATGGGCGTAATAGCCCAGCATCCGCGCCTGCAGCGCCAGCATCGCCCAGGAGGCACCGGCATCAAAGGCGTGGGCGCGGTTGGCAACTTCGGCACCGTCTGACCGGGTGCGGTGGGTTTTCGACACCAGAAACACCAGAGCCGAGGCGGTCTGCACCCAGTTCTGGTTGCCATCCTCCAGCAGCGCAAACAGCTTTGGCCAGTCCGGGCTGTGCTTCAACGCATAGACAAAGCGCCAGGGTTGCAGGTTGATCGACGATGGCGCCCAGCGCGCGGCTTCCAGCATGGTCAGCAGATCCGCTTCGGGCATCGGTGCGCCGTCAAACTGGCGCGGCGACCAGCGGCCGGGAAACTGGGGATCAACCGGGTGTCCGGGCAGGCGGGGGCTGGGGTCGGGCATCGGGGGCTTTCGGATTGGGTAAAGTGGGGTGGTATTGTATGATCTAGGGTCTTGGTACCGCCAATGACAGAGGGCATCCGGCACCGCAGCCTGTGGCAAGGCCATGGACGCATGGCCCGCCCCCCCCCTGGAGTCTGTCCGACCTTGATAGAAGCGCCACACAGGCTCCAGCCCCATGATTTTCGCCTGTCTTGCGCCAAAACCGGATTCCCCTTTTGTCGGACACACTTTAGGATCACCGCCAGTCAACCGGAGCGCTGCCATGACAAGTGCCGACCACGCCGCCTGTGCGATTTGCGGCAAGAGCTTTCGCACCGCCGAATTGCGCCCTTTGTCCAGCCTCAGCGCCGGGGTCTTGGCGGCACTGCGGCTTGAACTGCCGGATATCGATCCAAAAGCGCTGATCTGCCCCGCCGAAGTGTCGCGGCTGCGGCGGATCTATCTGGAACGGCTGCTGGAAGCCGAACGGGGCCAGTTGAGCCAGTTGGACCGCGAAGTTCTGGCCTCGGTCGAAGCCGAAGCGACGATCAGCGCCGACACCGACCATTCCTTTGATGAAGCCCGTACATTCGGCCAGCGCGCCGCCGATGCCGTTGCCAGCTTTGGCGGGTCCTGGCGGTTCATTCTGCTGTTCATGGCGGTGCTGGTGGCCTGGATCGCGGTCAATAGCTTTGGGCTGTTGTACCAGCCCTATGATCCGTTTCCGTTCATCCTGCTCAACCTGGTTCTGTCGTGCATTGCGGCGTTGCAGGCCCCGGTCATCATGATGAGTCAGCGCCGTCAGGAAGCCAAGGACCGCAAGCGGGCCGAAAACGACTACCGCGTCAACCTGAAGGCAGAACTGGAGATCAGGCATCTGCATGACAAGATCGACCATCAGATGGCACGGCAATGGGAGCGGCTGGCGGCGATCCAGCAGATGCAGATCGAACTGCTGGAAGAGGCAACACGGGCCAACCCGAAATAGGCCCGTGGGTCTTAGCGGGGGGGGCGCGCAGCGGGGGGGGGGGGCAGCGCCTGCCGCCCCCGGGCGATCCGCCGCTACCCCGCCGGTTCCAGCATCATCTGATAGCTGGTGGGCACATAGCGGAACCCCGCCCCCTGCGCCTCGACATAGCCCACCGCCGGGAACGGCATGTGATAGCCGACAAACGGCAGCCTGTCGGCAGCCAGCATGCCAAACACCTGTTTGCGCGCCGCTGCAGCAGCGGCTTTGTCGGCATCGAACTTCACCTCCCAGTCGGGATAGGCCAGTGACCAGACATAATGGTTGGCGGTATCGGCGGTGATCAGGAGATCCGACCCGGCAGAGGACAGCCGGTAGATCATGTGGCCCGGCGTGTGGCCTGCCGCGAGATGCGCGGTGATGCCGGGTGCCGGGCTGCCGCCATCGTCCAGAAAGCTGGTCTTGTCATTGACCGGTTTGACCAGGGTATCAAAGCCTTCGTTGGCCTGACCCGACCAGAAATTGTGTTCCACCGCACCGGTGGCATAGCGGGCATTGGCGAATGTCGGGGCGCCGCCCGCCATCATGCCGCCGATATGGTCGGGGTGCATGTGGGTCAGCACCACCAGATCAACCTGTTCCGGCGCATAGCCTGCCGCTGCCAGTGCCGCCAACAGGCTGTCGGGATCGGTGCCGGTGTCAAACAGCACCAGTTCTGCGCCGGTATTGACGATGGTCGGGGTAAAGAAGAACTGCGCCCGGTCAGCGGGGATGAAGTTGGCGGCGGCCGCTGCGGCAAATTCGGCATCCGAGGCGTTCAGGCCAAAGATGCCATGCGGGTCCGGCACGGTGCGGCTGCCGGTCAGCATGGTTGTCACCTCGAAATCGCCGAGGCTGAAGCGGTTGATCCGGGCAGTTGCGGCACCCAGTTTGTCGGCTTTGGCCCCGGCGATGCGCGGCAGGCTGGCGACAAACGGCAAGGCAGCAGCCCCGGTCAGGGCGGCGCGGCGCGTCAGAAACGGTGCGGGCATGCGAGTACTCCACGGTTGGTGAAGCCTCAGCTTAGGCGATGCCAACGCCCGGTCAAATCAACGCGGCGTGATCCGGCTTTCAGGGTCACCAGGATCATTCCCACCAGCGGTCAATGGCGGCGATATCATCATCGGACCAGCCAAAATGATGCGCCAGTTCATGCACATAGATATGCGCCACCAGATCGCGCAGTGCCACATCGCCGCGTTCAATCCATTCCTCCAGAATGGCGCGGCGAAACAGCCAGATGCAGTCGGGCCGCTGTTGCGGATCGCTGATCGATTTTTCGGTCAGCGGAATTCCGTCATACATCCCGGTCAGGTCATAGGGGTCTTCCAGCCCCAACTCCTCCAGCATGCCGTCCAGCGGGAAATCCTCGATCCGCAGCAGCACCGGGGCGGCGGCTGCGGCGAATTGCGGCGGCAGGCTGGCGGCGGCGTCGCGGGCCAATTGTTCGATATCGGCAAGGCCGGGGGGCAGGTGGTCGGATTGGGTCATCGGGCGATGATAGCGGTACGGCGGCGGGGAATGAAGGGTTCTGTTAGCATGGCGGGGCGAATCGGCAGGTGCGTGGGGGGTGCCATGGCCAGGTATGGGGCAAAGACCAAAGCGGAACCTGTCAGTATCGAGGCGTTCCTGCAGGGGGTCGCGCCAGGGGCCCGGCAAGTTGAGGCGCGGGTTCTGCTGGCGCTGTTTCGGGCCGCCACCGGGTTTGAACCAAGGGTCTGGGGCGGCGGCATCGTCGGGTTTGGCCGCTATGCCTATCAGTATGAGTCAGGCCATTCCGGTGCAACGCTGGCCACCGGTTTTTCCCCGCGCAAGGCGGAGCTGTCGATCTACCTCCAACCCGGTTTCGCCGAAAGGCAGGCGCTGTTGGCGCAATTGGGCAAGCACCGGGTTGGCAAGGCCTGTCTGTACCTCAGGCAGTTGTCCGATGCCGATCCGGCGGTGTTGCACCAGTTGATCCGCGCCGGGTTGGATGATCTGGCGACAAGGTGGACGGTTTTGCCGGAATGACGTTGGTGCCGTGCAGCGCCCAACTGGACAATTGGCGCGGCGCATGACAGGGAAAAGCGGTTCCAGGAGTGTGCCATGACCCCCGCTTTGCCCCCCAATTTGACCCCCGCTTTGCCCCACAAGACCGTCACCCGCTTTGCCCCATCGCCGACCGGCCATCTTCACATCGGCAACCTGCGGCCCGCGCTGCTGAACTGCATGATTGCCCGCAAGGCTGGCGGCAGCTTCATCCTGCGGCTGGATGATACCGACCCGGAACGGTCAAAACAGGAATATGCCGATGGCGTCATGCGCGATCTGGAATGGCTGGGGCTGCAGTGGGACCGGGTGGAAAAGCAATCGCTGCGGTTGGAGCGGTATCGCGAAGCCGCGGACCAGTTGCGCGCGGCGGGGCAGTTCTACGAATGCTTCGAGTCGGCGGTTGAGCTGGATCTGAAGCGGAAAAAGCAGCTGAACATGGGCAAACCGCCGGTCTATGACCGTGCCAGCCTGAAGCTGACAGCGGATGAGCGCGATGCAAGGCGGGCAGAGCTGCCGGGCTATTGGCGGTTCCTGCTCCACCAGACCCGGATCGAATGGACCGATGGCATTTTGGGGCCGATATCGATTGATGCAGCCTCGGTGTCTGACCCGGTGATGTTCAAGGCCGATGGCCAGGTTTTGTATACCTTTGCCTCGTCGGTTGACGATATCGACATGGGGGTGACCGATATCGTGCGCGGTGCCGACCATGTCACCAACACCGCCACCCAGATTCAGATCATGCAAGCACTGGGCGGCACCCCACCGGCCTTTGCCCACCATTCGCTGTTGACCGGGGCACAGGGCGAGGAATTGTCAAAACGGCTTGGCACCCTGGCGCTGCGCGATCTGCGCGAACAGGGGGTTGAACCGGCGGCGCTGCTGTCACTGATGGCGCGGCTCGGCACCAGCCAGCCGGTGGAACTGCACGGCTCACTGGAGGAGCTGATCGAGGGGTTCGATCTGGGCAGCTTTGGCTCTGCCCCGACCAAGTTCGATGTCGCCGACCTGTTCCCGCTGACCGCGAAATATCTGCATGGCTTGCCGTTTGAGGCGGTCAGAGGGGCGATTGCGGCACTGGGGGTGCCAGGGGGGTTGGCACCGAAGTTCTGGGAGGTGGCGCGCGGCAATATCACGGTAAAGGCCGATCTGGCCCCCTGGTGGGCGCTGTTCCGCGACGGGGCGGTGCCGGTGGTGGCCGATGAAGACCGCGCCTTTGTGGCGCAGGCTTTGGCGCTGCTGCCTGCCATGCCGTTTGACGATACGACCTGGGGCAATTGGACCAGTGCGGTGAAAGAGGCGACGGGGCGCAAGGGCAAGGCGTTGTTCATGCCGCTGCGGCTGGCCGTGACCGGGCAGGCCCATGGCCCCGAAATGGCGCAGGTGATGGCGTTATTGCAAAAGCGGCCGGTTCTGGCCTGAAGGCAAGCTGCGGTTTGCGCAGGGCATGGCCCGTTCCGGGGTAGGCCGGTGGCCGCGCGTTCCGGTAGCCATGCGGCATGAAATCACCATGGTGATCTAATGCCGCTTGGCTTCCCGCCGTTTACAGCACGACATCCGAAGCTGTCAGCAGGGCCAGCGTCATGCCAGTCAGCACCATTGACCCCACGCCCAGGTCGATGACCAGACCCAGCGCGTTGTCCGATGACGCGGCGGTCAATGCGGCCAGACTGGCGAAATCAAAGGCCCGCAGGTCCAGCCTGTCCACATCATTGGCAAAGTCGGTGATCAGGTCATTGCCGTTGCCGGGCCGGAACAGGAAGGTGTCCGCCGCCGCCCCGCCGGTCAGTTCGTCATCACCCGCCCCGCCATCCAGCGTGTCAGCCCCGCCACCGCCGGTCAGCGTGTCGGCCCCGGCCTCGCCCAGCAGCGTGTCCTGCCCAAGGCCGCCGGTCAGCAGGTCATCGCCAACCCCTCCGGTCATCCGGTCAACCCCATCCCCGCCATCCAGTGTATCATCGCCACTGCCCCCGGCCATGGTGTCAAGGCCGATGCCACCCGACATCAGGTCGTCACCCTCGCCGCCCAGAAGAGCGTCGTTGCCGTCGCCCGCGTCCAGCGTGTCGCTGTCGCTGTCACCGCTGAGCCGGTCATCGCCGACGTCGCCCAGCAGAAAGTCACCGCCTGCGCCGCCGTGCAGTGTGTCATTGCCAATCCCACTCCCCAAAAGGTCGTCACCCTCGCCGCCCAGAAGAGCGTCGTTGCCGTCGCCCGCGTCCAGCGTGTCGTTGTCGCTGCCACCGCTGAGCCGGTCATCGCCGCTATCGCCGTCGATCACGTCATCGCCGCCATGGCCGACCAAGCGATCGTTTTCCGTCCCGCCAAACAGCCGTTCATCACCGGCACCACCAATGACCGTGTCATCGCCTGCCGCGGCTATCACAAGATTCTGAACCCCGGCTGATCCCAGAAAGCGGTCATTCCCCGCACCCATAAATACATTACCCAGCAGGGTGCCGCTGTTTTCGATCGTGTCATCACCATCGTTGGTTCTGATCGCCTCTGTCCGGGCCAAGATCAGGCCGGAGTTCTGTATATGCACCGCGGCGGCACCGAATTGGGTGATGCCGTCCTGGCTGCTAACAATTTCGCCCGTGTTCTGGATGATCACAAAGCTGTCCACAAACATCGAAATTGCCGTGCTGGTGGCTGATTCAATACGTCCCCCATTGTTGATATTTACCGATAACCCGATCAGGTCGATCGCCGACTGCCGCCCGTAAATGGTGCCGTCGTTCGTGATGTTGGTCGAGAGAAAGTTGCTGGAAGCAATCGCATCGTTCCGGGCGCTGACCAGACTGCCGCCCGCCAACACGGTAATGTCCGGAACGCCGGTAAAGCTGACACATTGCGCACCGTTGGGGCCGGCAAGGATCGTGCCCGCGACGATCAGAATGCCGTCGGTCATGGTGACAGCATTGCCCGATGCCGGTACCAAGTTGCCGGTCGAGGCGATAAACCCGGTCTCGCCAGTGATCAGGGTCTGCGCCGTGATGGAGAATGTGGTTATGTTGAAAGTGGTCATGAAAATCTTCCGATCAGGGGTTGAAAGATCCTGATACTAACCCGGATTCCGGTGCCGACCTAGGAATATTCCCACTGCTATTGTTGCCACTGCGCCAACAATCCTTCGCGCAAATCAGCGGCCCGGGGCAACCGGCGCGCTGGTTTGTGGTTGCCATTCGGTGCGGTTTGACGGGTCGGGACCGGGGACCTCGCGCTCCCCTCCTTTGGTCGCTTTAACCAAGGGATCAGCCGCCGAGGAGTATATGAGAGAAAAACAAGCGCAATCGGGCAGGCGGTCCCGTTGCGCGATAACTGTGACCCCGAAGCTGCGCCCCGCAACCTGCGCCCTGCTAAACTCCCTGGCAAACGGACCGTTCTGGTAGTGGACTGAGGAGTGTTGTGCTTGTGCACCCGCCAAGGGGATGACGTTCTTTGGCACCTCGGCGCGAAGGGGTGTGGAAGCGTGGACAGCCTTTCCGGATTTCGGTGACACGAATTTTCCACGAAAATGCAGGCTGCACCCCCCCGCAATCTTATGAATTTTCGTGGAAAATTCGCGGGACGTGGTGGGTTGCTGGTCTTTCTGCCGGGATGGTCCGGCGACCGGCCCCTTTCCCTTTCGGGGCTTTTCCGCTTTGATCCCGGGCGGGGGGTGACGCATGACCACAGGCGAGATTCTGGCCCATCTGGTGGCGTTTGACACGATCAGCGCCCGACCGAACCGGGACCTGATCGACTGGGTTCAGGCCCTGCTGGCAGATGCCGGGATCCCGTCGCAGGTGATCCCGGATGCCACCGGCCACAAGGCCAATCTTTATGCCACGGTCGGGCAGGGGCCGGGGGTGCTGCTGTCGGGCCATACCGACGTGGTGCCGGTCGAAGGTCAGGCCTGGACCCACCCGCCGTTTGCCCTGACCGAGGCCGATGGCCGCTACTATGGGCGCGGGGTTTGCGACATGAAGGGGTTTGTCGCCTGTGCCCTGACCGCCGTGCTGCAAGCGGCCAGGATGGAACAGGCAGGCCAACCGCTGCGCACCGCCCTGCATCTGGCGCTGAGTTACGACGAGGAGGTGGGGTGTATCGGGGTTTCCAGCCTGATCGACATGCTGGCCGCCGCTCCGTTTCGGCCCCTGATCTGCATTGTGGGCGAGCCGACCCTGATGCAGGTCGCCACCGGTCACAAGGGCAAGATCGGCTTGCGCGCCCGCTTTACCGGGCGTGAAGGCCATTCGGCGCTGGCGCCCATGGCGCTGAATGCGCTGCATCTGGCGGTGGATTTTGTGGGCGAAGTCCGTGCCTTGCAGGAACGGATTGCCGCAACCGGCCGCCGCGATGGCGATTACGATGTGCCCTATACCACCTTGCATGTCGGCCGCATCGCCGGGGGGGGGCCGCTGAACATCGTGCCGAACCTGTGCGAAGTTGACTATGAGGTGCGTAATCTGGCCGGGGATGACCCCGAGGCGCTGATGGCCGAACTGGCAGCCGCTGCCAATCGGATCGTGGCGGCCACCGGTGCCCCCGAAGCCTCGGTCAGCTTCACCGATCTGATGCGCTATCCGGGGTTGGGCACACCGCCCGATGCCGGGGTGGTGCGGTTCGTGCAGTCGCTGACCGGGGCGAATGGCACGATGAAAGTGGCGTTCGGCACCGAAGGCGGGCTGTTTTCGGCGCGTCTGGGGGTGCCCACCGTGATCTGCGGCCCCGGGTCGATGGCGCAGGGCCACAAGCCGGATGAATGGGTCAGCCTGGAGCAGATGGCGCGGTGCGAAGCGATGCTGGCGGCGCTGTTGGCGCGGTTGCTGGCGGGAATATAGGGCAGTGCCGCGCCCGGTTCGACAAAGGGTGAGAGGCTGACAACGACCCAAGTGGGTCTCGTTACGGCTGCTTCCTTCCGGACCTGACCGGGTTGGCGAGGCACCTGCCCGCGCCAACCTCTCG
>JAYTDA010000003.1:0-21359 GCA_043736155.1 Paracoccaceae bacterium
ACAAATCTGCCAGCGCCTGCCTGCCGCTTGGCAGGCGCTACAGGGCGCGCCAGCCCAGGCAGGCGCTGGCAGATTGGAGAGGACCGGCTGCTGCCCCACCCCCCTTGCCCTTCGCTTGCGCTCTCGGGCAACGGAACCGATGAAGGCCCCACTGGGGCCTCCATCAGGCGGTTCCGAAACAACAGTTTCACCGCCCGCTACCGCAACTTTGACACCGTGTCCGGATCACTCCCCGGTCCTGCCACAACCACAGACTCCTGCTTCTTGGCAAATTTGGCGGAGACAAATCTGCCAGCGCCTGCCTGCCGCTTGGCAGGCGCGGGAAAATTGGACAGGTCCGGCTGCTGCCCGACGTCCCTTGCCCTTCGCTTGCGCTCTCGGGCAACGGAACCGATGATGGCCCCACCGGGGCCACCATCAGACGGTTCCGAAACAGGAAAAGCGGGGGCGGGAAGGCCGGGGTTGCAGGGTGGCGGTCGCCGCTTCATCTCGATAGTTAGACCAACAGTCCCTTGAGTTGACCCTTGCTCTGCTTCCCCACAAAGGGGGAGGGACTGTCTGTGCACCCTGCTCAATCAGAAAGAGTCCCTTCTTGGGGCCGCTGGTATGACAGCGTGGCGGTCACAGCGCGGTCCAGCCGCCATCGACCGAAATCGTGGTGCCGGTGATCTGATCCGCGGCACCCGAACACAGAAACACCACGGTGCCGCCGATCTGCCCGGTGGTGGCAAATTCGCGCGACGGCTGGCGCTGCAGCATCACGTCGCGGATCACGGTATCGCGGTCCATGCCATGCAGCTTCATCTGATCGGGGATCTGCGCCTCGACCAGCGGCGTCAGCACATAGCCGGGGCAGATCGCGTTGGCGGTGATCTGCTGGCCCGCGCATTCCAGCGCCGTCACCTTGGTCAGCCCGACCATGCCATGCTTGGCGGCGACATAGGCCGATTTGTAGGGGCTGGCGGTCAGGCCATGCGCCGAGGCGATATTGACCACCCTGCCCCAGCCCCGTGCCCGCATCATCGGCAAAGCGACGGCGGTGGTGTGAAACGCCGAACTGAGGTTGATCGCCAGAATCGCATCCCACTTGTCCGCCGGAAAGCTTTCCAGCGGCGCCACATGCTGAATGCCCGCGTTGTTCACCAGAATGTCGCAGACCCCGGCCTTGTCCACCAACGCACGGCAATCGGCAGCTTTGGACATGTCAGCCGCGATGTAGCGTGCGGAGACACCATGATCCGCCGCCAGCTTTGCCGCCAGCGCATGATCCCCGGGCCGGTCGGTGAAAGAGTTGATCACGATGTCGGCCCCGGCGCGGGCAAGTTCCTGTGCAATGCCAAGGCCGATACCGGAGTTCGATCCGGTGATGATGGCGGTTTTGCCGCGCAGCTGCATCGATGATCCCTTTCAGTCAGGTCGCCCAAAGCCCGTTGCCTATAGCGCAACCGCAACACCTGCACCATGGCACCCGGACTATGGGTGATTGTGGCGAGACTGCCTTAGTTCAACCACATTCATCGTCAAATTGTTTCCCCAAGGTGACAAATCACACCAAAAGGGCGGAGATCATGGCAGTCACCATCACAATCCGCAAGGCCACCAGCTTTACGGTGGAAACTGTCGATGCCTTCGGAACCTTGCATCAACTGACGGTTCTTGGCGCAGGATTCATCTATGATCTGGCGGGAAACCCCACAGGCGGCACTGTCAACACCCTGATGTACAAGGATTTCGGCGCACCCGGCGTGGTGGTTCACAGTCAGTTGGTCAGTGGCTTTGCGGCGACACCGACCGCGTCACTGGCATCCCATGTCACCGTCCCGGGCCTTTGGTTTGACCCGGCCAACGCCGACCTTTTGGCGGGCTATGATCCCAAGCTGGTGGACAGCGAAACCTTCTACAACCAGTTGGTCCAGACCCGTGGCGGCATTCTGGGTGACAAGCTGATCGGGACCGCCCTCGATGATCTGACCTATGGGGGCTTTGGCAACGACCGGATTTACGGCAACGGCGGCCACGACCTGCTGTTTGGCGACATTGGCAACGACGTGATCTTTAGCGACCTGTCGCAAGCGTCGCGCCTGTATGGCGGACAGGGCAACGACATTCTGACCAGTGGGGCCTTTGCCGACATTCTGGACGGCGGCATCGGCATTGATGCGCTTTATGCCGGTCAGGGCGATGACGAGGCTTATGGCGGTGCAGGCAACGACATTGTAACGGGCGACGTCGGCCACGACCATTTGTGGGGCGAAGCCGGCGACGACAGGATGTCCGGCGGTGCCGGGAACGACAGTCTGCTGGGCGGGGACGGTGTCGACCGGATCACCGGCGGCACCGACGATGATGTGGTTTATGGTGGCAAAGCCAACGATCTGCTGCAGGGCAATGCCGGCAATGATGGCCTGTCCGGCGACAGCGGTGATGACAGCCTGAACGGAGGTGGCGGCGATGACCGCCTCAAGTTTGCCGACGGCTCGGACAATGTGGTGGGGGGAACCGGGGCGGATACCTTTGTCTTTGCGCTTGGCGGGGCGGTGGGGGTCACCAATCTGGTGGACTTTATCGCCGCAGAGGATTTTCTGGCGCTGGGTGATGCCGGTTTCAACAATGGTGTTGCCCACACGGCGCTGGAAAACCATGCCTTTTTCGTCAGCCATTCGGTCGATGCACTGCATGGCACGACCTTTACCGGCAGCAACGGCGCCCAGGTATTTTTCCGCCAGGTGCATCTGTCGCAGTTGAGCGTTGCCAATTTCCTGGCGACCGACGGAACCGCAACCCAGTTCCTGTAAGCGGCCCGGTTCGGGAGAGCGGTTCGGTTCAGGGGAGTGGTTCGGTTCAGGGGAGTGGTTCGGGGGGCAGGCCAAAAAAAACGCCCGCGCGAAGCGGGCGTTAAGTTATTGAGGCAGGTTTCATACAGGCAAGAAACCTATCGAGCAGTACCCCTGTTATACGCGCAACATCGCCGGGGGCCAAGCTAAAAGTTTGATAATGCTGGCGCTCAGGGGTAGCTTGAAGCCCAAGGAAATCAGGGAACGGGGGATTGTTGCCAAAATGAGCAGGGATATTTTCGCAAACAGGGGTGGAATCGCGGGGGCTGTTGCGGCGGCGCTTTGCTTGATGGTCGCGGCGCCATTGGCACAAGCAGAGCCGTCCTATGGCATAGCTATGTATGGCGACCCTGCCCTCCCCCCGGATTTTGTGTCACTTCCCTATGCCAACCCCGATGCCCCCAAGGGCGGGCGAATCGTCTTTGGCGAAGGCGGCAGCTTTGATTCGATGAATCCCTTCATCCTCAAGGGCAAGGCCCCGGCGGGTCTGTCGGTGATGACGGTCGAAACCCTGATGGGCCGCAGCTATGACGAACCCTTCACGCTGTACGGTCTGTTGGCCAGCGCAATCGAGGTCGGCCCGGAGCGCGAATGGGTGCAATTCACCCTGCGTGACACTGCGCGCTTTTCGGATGGCTCGCCGGTGACGGTGGAAGATGTGATCTATTCGTTTGAACTGCTGGGCACCAAGGGCCATGCCCGCTACCAGGGCGCATGGGGCAAGATCGCCTCGATGGAAAAGGTCGGCGAACACGCGGTCAAGATCAGCTTTAACGTGGTGGACCGTGAACTGCCGCTGATCCTTGGCCTGCGGCCGATCCTGAAAAAGGCGCAGTGGGAGGGCAAGGCATTCGATGAAAGCTCGCCCGAGGTGGTGATCGGCTCCGGCCCCTATGTGGTCGATCAGTTCGAACTCGGTCGTTTTGTCAGCTACCGCAAGAACCCCGACTGGTGGGGCAAGGACCTGGCGTTCAACCGGGGCCTGCACAATCTGGATCAGGTGCGCTATGACTATTTCGGCGATGCCTCGGTGATCTTTGAAGCCTTCAAGGCTGGTGATCTGACCAGCTACCGCGAAGCCAACACCGCCAAATGGTCGAGCAACTACGACTTTCCGGCGCTGGCTGCGGGCGACGTGGTGAAATCGGAGATCCCGCACCAGCGCCCGTCCGGCATCAACGGGCTGGTGTTCAACACCCGCCGCCCGATGTTTGCCGATTGGCGGGTGCGGGAAGCGCTGATTCAGGCGTTCAACTTCGAATTCATCAATGCCACCCTGAATGGCGGGGTCGAACCGCGCATCACCTCGTATTATTCCAACTCTGAACTCGGCATGGGCACCGGCCCCGCCACCGGCAAGGTGCTGGACCTGCTGCACCCCTTTGCCGCTGATCTGCTGCCGGGAGCTGTTGACGGCTATGTGCTGCCGGTGTCGGACGGCACCGAGGCCAACCGCGCCGGTATCCGCAACGCCACCGACCTGCTGGCAGAGGCGGGCTGGACCGTGCAGGATGGCGTGCTGAAAAACGCAGGCGGCGAACCGTTCAAGTTTGATGTGCTGCTGGTGCAGGGCGCCGATGAAACCCAAGGCATCGTCAACATCTATGCCGAGGCCTTGAAGCGGCTGGGGATCGCGGTGACGGTGACAGTTGTGGATTCGGCGCAATATACCGAACGGACCAATGTCTATGACTTTGACATGGCGGCCTATATCCGCTCGCTGTCGCTCAGCCCCGGCAATGAACAGACGCTGTACTGGGGCTCTGCCGGGGTCACCGATCCCGGCACCCGCAACTGGATGGGGATGCATTCACCGGCAGCCGAGGCGATGATCCAGACCATGCTCAGTTCCACCGACCGCACCGATTTTGTCGCCGCCACCCAGGCATTGGACCGGATACTGACCTCGGGGCGCTATGTCATCCCGATCTGGTATTCCAAAGTGTCGCGGCTGGCCCATGTGAAACAGTTGAACTATCCGGCGAAACTGCCAATCTATGGCGACTGGGCCGGGTTTCAACCCGATGTCTGGTGGTATCAAGAGTGATCAAGAACAACGGCACGGGCCGCACCCGCGCCCTGCGTGAGGATGAGCAATGCTGAAAATCGCACTGGTGGCGGGGCTGCTGGCACTGGCGGCCTGTAACACGGTCAATGGCATCGGCCAGGACATATCCGGCGGAGCGCAACGGGTCGGCGGCTGGTTCTGACCGCGCATACATGCTCAGCGCCGCACCGGGCTTGACCCGGTGCCTCGATGCTGCGGGTGGAACCGGGGCGGGTGGTGCTGTCGGGTGCCCGGCGACGGGAGGCTCCGGGTCAAGCCCGGAGCGGCATCGGGGTCATGTCAGCGACGTCACCCACAGGATCAGAGCATCCTCCTCGGACACCGACACCACATTATGGCCCATGGTGGCGTCGTAATAGGCGCTGTCGCCGCGTTTCAGCGTGACCGGTTCGTAATATTCGCTGTACAGGCACACCGCACCGGTCAGCACATACAGAAACTCTTCGCCGTCGTGGCGGACCCAACCGCCGAAATCTTCGACTTTCCGGGCCCTGATCCGGGCGCGGTAGGGCAGCATCTGCTTTTGGGTCAGCGCCCCTGCCAGCAATTCATGTTCATAGGTGGCAGTGGCCTGGGTTGCGCCGTCGCCGCTGCGGGTCACCGCCATCCGGCCATTGGCCAGCGGACTGGCGGCGGGAGTGAACAGTTGCGGCACCGAAATCGCGAGGCCGGTCGCCAGCTTTTTCAGCGCATCATAGGTTGGCGACATCTGGCCGTTTTCGATCTTGGACAGGGTGGAGCGCGCCAGCCCCGCCTGTGCCGCCGCCTGTTCCAGTGTCCAGCCGCGCGCCTTGCGCAGATCGCGGACCCGCTGGCCCAGATCAATCGGGGCTGCCAGCGCCTCTGCGCCGCTGCTGCGGGCAATCTTCAGAATGCGGGTCGGATCATGGGTGGTCATCGGGATATCCCGGCCTGTTGCCCCTGCCCCTTTACCGCGAAGGTGCCGAGGCTTGCAACCGGCAGAACCGAGGCTTGCAACCGGCAGAGCCGAGGCGTAGCAGATTGCCGAAATCAGATGGGGTGGCGCAATGGTCCAGTTGGATATCTTTTCAGACCCGGTCTGTCCCTGGTGCTACATCGGCAAGGCCCTGCTGGACCGCGCATTGGAACAGCACCCGGACCATCCGTTCATGGTGGAGTGGCACCCGTTTCAGCTCAATCCCGAGATGGCACCCGAAGGCCAGGACCGCCGCGCCTATCTGGAGGCGAAGTTCGGCGGCAAGATGAATGCCGCCCGCGCCTATGCCAAGGTGGAAACGGCAGCTGAGGCCGCCGGTGTGGTGTTCGATTTTGAAAAGATGCCGCGAATGCCCAATACGCTGAATGCGCACCGGCTGATCCATTGGGCCGGGCTTGAAGGCAAGCAGACAGCGGCGATCTCCGCCCTGTTCCGCGCCTATTTCCGCGATGGCCGCGATATTGGCGATGCCTTGGTGCTGGCAGAGATCGGCGGCGCAGTGGGCATGGACCGCGAAGGGGTGGCGCGTCTGCTCGGCTCCGACGCCGATCTGGAGCCGATCCGCGCCCGCGAGGCCCACGCCCGTTCGCGCGGCATCAACGCGGTGCCGACCTTCATCATCGCCAACCAGCATGCGCTGCAAGGGGCGCAGCCGACCGAACAGTGGAGCCGGATCATCGACGATCTCAACCGCCAGCTGGCGATGGGTGCCGCGTGATCCTGGCCCGCGAAAGGTCATCCCATGGGTGACAGCCAGCCCCCAACCCCGCAACCCGCCTTTGCCGAATTCATCGCCCTGATGGCGATGCTGTTTGCCACCATTGCCTTTGCCATCGATTCGATGCTGCCGGCGCTGCCGCAGATCGCGGCGGACCTGACGCCGGGGGATGTGAACCGGGCGCAATTGGTCATCACCAGTTTCGTGCTGGGGATCGGAATCGGATCGTTTGTGGCGGGGCCGTTGTCGGATGCCTATGGCCGCAAGCGGGTGCTGATCGGGGGCATGGCGCTGTTTTCGCTGGCGGCGCTGCTGGCGGCGTTGGCACAGTCGCTGGAGATGCTGCTGGCGGCGCGGCTGGTGATGGGGCTGGGGGCGGCGGGGCCGCGGATCGTATCGATGGCGCTGGTGCGCGATCTGCATCAGGGCCGACAGATGGCGCGGGTGATGAGCTTCATCATGATGGTGTTCATTCTGGTGCCGGCCATTGCCCCTGCGCTGGGCAATCTGTTGATCCAGGCCGTTGGCTGGCGCGGGCAATTCGGGTCGTTCGTGGTGTTTGCGCTGCTGACCAGCCTGTGGCTGGGGTTAAGGCAACCCGAAACCCTGCCGGTTGCCGCCCGCCGCCCGTTGCAGGTCCGCAGCCTGTGGCTGGCGATGATCGAGGTGTTTTCCCACCGCAATGTGGTGATCGCCACTGCGGTGTTGACGCTGTTTTACGGGGTGCTGTTCGCCAACCTGTCCAGCATCCAGCCGATATTCAGCGGCACCTTTGGCAGGGGTGCCGGTTTTCCCTATTGGTTCTTCGGCATCGCGCTGTGTGCCGGCACCGGCAGCCTGATCAATGCAAGGCTGGTGGTGCGGCTGGGGATGCGGCAGATGATTTCGGCGGCCTTTGCCGGTCAGGCCCTGATCTCGCTGCTGATGGGGGTCACGACGCTGGCGGGCCTGTGGCCCGACTGGGCCTATTTTCCGGCGTTTCTGGTCTGGACCACCAGCCTGTTCTTCATGGGCGGTCTGACCGTTGGCAACCTGAATGCCATTGCCATGGAACCTTTGGGCCATATCGCCGGAATGGCGGCATCGATGACAACGGCGCTGTCCACCGTGCTGGCGGTGGCGATTGCAGCCCCGATCGGACTGGCGTTTGACGGCACCCCGGTGCCGCTGGCATTCAGCGTCGCCGCGATGACGGCGTTGGGGTTTTTGCTGATGAAGGCGATGAGCGGGGCCAGGGTGGCCGAGGTGTGATTAAGCAATGTCCCGGTCAAATCGGTCAGAGCAGGACTGAACTTACTTTTCCAACACTTGCTTTCGACCTCTTGGCAGATTTGGCGGAGACAAATCTGCCAGCGCCTGCCTGCCCGCCATTTTATAGATTGGGGGCAGGCGCTATAGTGCGCGCCAGCCCAGGCAGGCGCTGGCAGATTGGAGGGGTTCGTTTGCCGCCCGACGCCCCTTGCCTTACGGCTTCGCCTACAGGCAACGGAACCGATGGTGGTTCCACTGGAACCCCCATCAGACGGTTCCGAAACAGAAGGGCACTTTGCCTTTGCCCGCGACCTGCTGGAACCGGCTCACCCCTTCTTCACCGCCAACACCTGTTCCAGCAGATCGCGGGCAATGGCAAAGGCACCCCTGATCCGGTCAGCCTCGGTGGCCCAGTTGCGCTGCAGCACGATTCTGTTGTCTTTCACCTTGGCCGCCCCGCGTTCGGCCTGCAGGAACGTGACCAGCCCGGCGGGATTGGCGAATTTGTCGTTGTGAAACTGCACCGTTGCCCCTTTCGGCCCGGCATCCAGCCGGGCAATTCCGGCCCGCCTGCAGGTGGTCTTGATGCGAACAACCAGCAGCAAGGTGTTGACCTCCTTGGGCAATGGCCCGAAACGGTCGATCAGTTCGGCGGCAAACCCCTCCATCTCCACCTTGGTTTGCAGCAGCGACAGGCGGCGATAGAGGCCAAGGCGCACATCCAGATCGGGCACGTAAGCCTCGGGGATCATCACCGGAACGCCCAGATTGATCTGCGGCGACCAGTCATCCTCTGCCACCGCCAGCCCGGTCAATTCGCCGGAGCGCAGCCGGGCAATGGTTTCCTCCAGCATCGCCTGATACAACTCATAGCCGACTTCGCGGATATGGCCGGACTGTTCTTCACCCAACAGATTACCGGCGCCGCGCAAGTCCAGATCCTGACTGGCTAAAGTGAACCCGGCCCCCAGAGAATCCAGGCTTCCCAGCAGCCGCAGCCGCTTTTGCGCCGGGGGGGTCAGCACGGCGCGCGGTTTGGTGGTCAGGTAGGCATAGGCCCGGGTCTTGGCGCGTCCCACCCGCCCCCGGATCTGATACAGCTGCGACAGCCCGAACATATCGGCGCGGTGGATCACCATGGTGTTGGCGGTGGGAATATCCAGACCGGACTCCACAATGGTTGTGGCCAGCAGCACATCGTGCTTGCCGTCGTAAAACGCGTTCATCCGGTCGTCAAGCTCGCCCGCCGCCATCTGGCCATGCGCCACCACCACCGACACCTCCGGCACCTGATCGCGCAAAAACGCCTCGATCTCCGGCAGGTCGGCGATGCGCGGCACCACATAGAACGATTGCCCGCCCCGGTAATGTTCGCGCAGCAGCGCCTCGCGGATCGTAATGCTGTCGAACTCGGCGACATAGGTGCGGATCGCCAGCCGGTCGACCGGCGGGGTGCCGATGATCGACAGATCTCGCACCCCGTTCAGGCTCAGCTGCAAGGTGCGCGGTATTGGCGTGGCGGTCAGGGTCAGCACATGCACCTCTGCGCGCATTTCCTTCAGCCGTTCCTTGTGGCCAACGCCGAAATGCTGTTCTTCGTCAATGACAAGCAGCCCGAGGTTCTTGAACCTTATGCTTTTGGCCAGCAGCGCGTGCGTCCCGATGCAGATATCGACGGTGCCGTCGGTCAGCCCGGCGCGGGTGTCATTCGCCGCCTTGGTCGAGACAAACCGCGACAGGGTGCGGATATTGATCGGAAAGCCGCGAAACCGGTCGGAGAAGCTGCGGAAATGCTGGCGGGCGAGAAGGGTGGTGGGGCAGACCACCGCCACCTGCATCCCCGCCATCGCGGCGACAAAGGCGGCGCGCATCGCCACTTCGGTCTTGCCAAAGCCGACATCGCCGACCACCAGCCGGTCCATCGGGCTGCCCTGCCCCAGGTCATGGATCACATCGGTGATCGCCGACAGTTGGTCATCGGTTTCCTGATAGGGAAACCGGGCGCAGAAACTGTCCCACAGCCCCAGCGGCGGTTCAACCACCGGTGCCTTGCGCAGCGCGCGCTCCGCCGCGATCCGGATCAGCCGTTCGGCAATGATGCGGATCCGTTCCTTCAGCTTCGCCTTTTTCGCCTGCCAGGCCCCGCCGCCCAGCCGGTCCAGCAGCCCTTCCTCATGGCCATAGCGGCTCAGGAGTTCGATGTTTTCCACCGGCAGATACAGCCTGGCCCCTTCGGCATAGTCGATGGCGATACATTCGTGCGGGGCACCCAGGGCGCGGATGGTTTCCAGCCCGGTATAGCGGCCAACCCCATGTTCGACATGCACCACCAGATCGCCGGGGGAGAGCGACTGCGCCTCGGTCAGGAAGTTTTCGGCGCGTCTCCTTTTTTTCAGCGGGCGGATCAGGCGGTCGCCGAGCAGGTCCTGTTCGGCAATCACCGTCAACCCATCGGACTGAAAGCCATGTTCCAGCGCCCAGACCGCCAGATACAGGCCGCCATGGCCCGGCGGCACATCGCGGATGTCTTTCGCCAGACGAATCTCCGGCACCCGTTCATCCTGCAACAGCCCCTTGATCCGGTCGCGTGCGCCGTCAGAATAGCTGGCAAAGATCACCTGCCCCTCGGTGCGTTTTGCGCGAAGATGATCGGCCAAGGCCCCGAACAGGCTGATCTTTTCCATCTGCCGTTCGGGTGCGAAGTCGCGCCCGATCCGGCCACCAGCGTCGATCAACCCCGGCCCGGTGCCCTGTGGCAACGGGTTCAGCTGCACCACCCGGTGCCCGGCCAAGCCTGCCTGCCATGCCGCATCATCCAGATACATCAGCCCCGGCGGGCAAGGTTTGTAGATCGTATCGATCCGCCCCTTGGCCGTCATCGCTTCAACACGGGTATCATACTGATCGGCGATGCCGTCCCACCGGGCCAGACGGGCGGCGGTGACCTGATCATCCAGCAGCACCGAGGCGCCCTGCAGATAGTCGAACAGCGTCTCCATCCGCTCATGAAAGAACGGCAGCCAATGTTCCATGCCCTGATGCTTGCGCCCCGCCGTTACCGCCTCGTACAAGGGATCATCGGACCCGGCGGCACCAAACTCGATGCGGTAGGTCTGGCGAAACCGCAGGATCGCCGGATCATCCAGGATGATCTCCGACACCGGGGCGAAATCGACGGCTGTCAGCTTTTCAATGGTGCGCTGGCTGATCGGATCGAACCGCCGCGCCCCGTCCAGCACATCGCCGAACAGGTCGAGCCGCACCGGGCCGGTATCGCCGGGGGGATAGATGTCGATGATGCCGCCGCGCACCGCGTAATCGCCGGGTTCCGAGACGGTCGATGTCGGCGAAAACCCCATCCGCGCCAGAAATTGCCTTAAGCCCTTTTCGTTGACACGGGCCCCGACCGAGGCCTGAAACGACGCCCCCTGCACCACCGCGCGCGCCGGTATCCGCTGGGTGGCGGCGTTCAGCGTGGTCAGCAGGATAAAGGGCTTTGGCAAACCATGCGCCAGTGCCGCCAGCGTCGCCATCCGCGCCGCTGACACGCCCGCATTGGGCGACACCCGGTCATAGGGCAGGCAATCCCACGCGGGGAAGCTGAGCACCAGCGCATCAGGGGCCAGAAACGCCAGCGCCGTCCGCATCGCCTCCATCCGCTTGTCATCGCGGGCGACATGCACGACCGGTTTGCCGCGCGACGCCAGTTCGCGGGCCAGCAGGCTGGCGTCAAACCCCTCGGGGGCGCCGCCCCATGTGATGCGATCTGAAGTCATGCTGTTGATCCCCGAAAGGGCCGGTCAGGCCCCCAGCGCCCCCAGATTCATGTTTTGCCACATGCCCCACATGGCGGTGACAAAGATCGAGACGATGCCAAGTCCCTGGGTCCAGAACCGGTGCCGCACCAGCGTCCGGCGCAGGGCCTCGCCTTGGGGCATGCTGGCTTGCAGCCGTTTCGCGGTCCGCAGGCTCATCGCCCCCAGAATGGTCATCGGCAGAAACAGCAAAAACACCGCCTGGCACAGTTCGATCTGATAATAGAACCCCAGCAGCGTCAGCATAGTCAGAATGGCGGACACGATCCCCATCAGCCACAGACCCGAGACACCGGAAATATAGCTGATGCGATTGACGTTGATGCGGACCAGATCCTCCAGATCCTGCTGCGCCTGGCCACCAAACCGCTTCGCCCGCACCACCAGATCAAACGGCACACCGATCACATAATGACTGGCGCTGGACCACATCACCGCCAGCGCAATCCAGTACCACAGGTTCGAAAAGGATCGCAGGTCGATCAGCTCGAATATCGTTTCATACCACTGCAACAGCCTGTCCCCGGATCGTTTCTTGGTCGATGTGGCGGGCCTGTTTGCAGGCCCGTTTCGGTTTCGGCGGACACTATCCGGGTTGGGGACGGATTCCTACCCCTTGAGAGTGGTGAAAATCCATGGCAGCACAGGGAAATTCGAGGTTTGTCAGAACGCGGTCCCACCGCGATGGAGATGCCGGTGCACCCGACCTTTGCCGCCTTTCCCACCACCCGGTTCCGCCGCACCCGCGCCAGTGCTGCGTTGCGCGATCTGGCACAGGAAAACCGGCTTTCCGTCAAGGATCTGATCTGGCCGGTGTTTGTGCGTGACGGTGTGGGTGAGGTGGAACCGGTGGCATCGATGCCCGGCGTCAACCGGCTGTCGGTGGACCGGGTGGTGGCGGCGGCAGAGGATGCACAAGCGCTGGGGATACCGGCAATCTGCCTGTTTCCCTATACCGATGCCGCGTTGAAAACAGTGGGTTGCGAAGAGGCGTGGAATCCCGACAACCTGACCAACCGCGCTATCCGGGCGATCAAGGCCGCGGTGCCCTCGATTGCGGTGATGACCGATGTGGCGCTCGACCCCTATAATTCCCTCGGCCATGACGGTCTGGTGCGGGATGGCCGGGTGCTCAACGACGAGACGCTGGAGGCGCTGGTGCGCCAGGCCTTGGCGCAGGCCGAGGCGGGGGCGGATATTCTGGGCCCGTCCGACATGATGGATGGCCGGATCGGCGCGATCCGTGCGGCACTGGAGGCGGCGGGGCACCGCGACGTGGTGATCTTGAGCTATGCCGCCAAGTATGCGAGCGCGTTCTACGGCCCGTTTCGCGATGCCGTCGGCGCATCGGGGGCGCTGAAGGGCGACAAAAAGACCTATCAGATGAACCCCGGCAATTCGGATGAGGCGCTGCGGCTGGTGGCGCGCGATCTGGCCGAGGGGGCGGATATGGTGATGGTCAAACCGGGGATGCCCTATCTGGATATCTGCCGCCGGGTCAAGGATGCGTTTGGGGTGCCGACCTTTGCCTATCAGGTGTCGGGTGAATATGCGATGATCCGGGGCGCTGCCGACCGGGACTGGATTGATGGCGAACAGGCGATGCTGGAAAGCCTTTTGTGTTTCAAGCGCGCGGGTTGTGACGGGATCCTCACCTATTTCGCACCAGAGGCGGCGCGGCTGTTGCAGGCGGGCTGATGGGGCCGGTATGTTCGATTTAGGCAAGGCTCCGCCGTCGGTTGGATTGCCTGATCGAAAGGCATGACAGTTCCCGGCAATGGCGCTATCATGGGTGCCAAGGGTCGCTAAAAACCCATAACAGAGGCGGAGAGCAGAATGTTGACCAAGGTGTTGACGAGGCGAAACTTTGTCGCCGCAGCCGGGGCGTCGCTCGGGCTGGCGGCTTGTGGCAATGGCGTGGGCAATGACGGGGCGGCGCAACTGGATGCCCGGGTGGATGCCACCCGCGATTTCCTGTTCAGCCGCTATCCCGGCACCCAGGGGCTGCGTGACAGGGCTTTTGGAGTGTTTTACATGCCGCTGGTGACCGAGGCAGGCTTTGGCTTTGGCGGGTCGTATGGCCGTGGCGCGCTGCGGGTCAATGAGGTGACGGTGGACTACTACTCCGCCACCCGCGCCTCTTTCGGGCTGCAGATCGGGGCACAGCAATATGCCAATGTGCTGTTCTTCATGACCGAAGGCGCACTGGCAGATTTCCGGTCGTCTGACGGCTGGGCTGCCGGGGCCGAAGTGCGCTATGCCTTGAACGATCAGGCAGGTGCCGCCGGGGTCGATACCACCACCGAACTGGCCCCGGTGATTGCCTATGTGTTCGGCCAGTCCGGGCTGATCGCCGGGGCGACGCTGTCCGGGCAGAAATACACCAGGATCATCCCGTAAGGGGTTGGTAGTGCGTCGTTAAACGCAGTTTGACTTCAGTCGCGGCAAAAGACTCGCCGCCCCGGGTCAAGCCCGGGGCGGCGTGGATTTGGCGGCGCGGCGGCGTTGCAATGCCGCCTGCCTCACCCCCTACAGCGCCCGGTAGTTCGGGCTTTCGCGGGTGATCTGCACATCATGCACATGGCTTTCCTTCAGCCCGGCCCCGGTGATCCTGACGAACTGGCAGCCGGACCGCATGTCTTCGATGGTGCGGCAGCCGGTATAGCCCATGGCGGCGCGCAGACCGCCGACCAGTTGATGCACCACGGCGGCGGCGGATCCCTTGTAGGGCACCTGCCCCTCGATGCCTTCGGGCACCAGCTTGTCGGAGGCCGCGTCCTTCTGGAAATAGCGGTCGGCGGAACCCCGCGCCATTGCCCCCAGCGACCCCATGCCGCGATAGCTCTTGAAGCTGCGGCCCTGATACAGGATGACCTCGCCGGGGCTTTCATCGGTGCCGGCAATCATGCTGCCGACCATGGCGCAAGAGGCACCGGCGGCGATCGCCTTGGCGAAATCGCCGGAGTATTTGATGCCGCCGTCGGCGATCACCGGTACATCGCCCGCCGCCCCCGCCGCATCCATGATTGCGGTGAGTTGCGGCACGCCGACCCCCGCCACGATCCGGGTGGTGCAGATCGATCCCGGCCCGATCCCGACCTTGACCGCATCGGCCCCGGCCCCGATCAGCGCGCGCGTCGCCTCGGCGGTCGCCACATTGCCCGCCACCACCTGCACCTGATTGGACAGCGACTTGATCCGCCGCACCGCCTCTGCCACCGAGATCGAATGACCATGCGCGGTATCGACCACGATCAGATCGACCCCCGCCTCGATCAGCGCCGCAGACCGTTCATACCCGGCGTCCCCCACCGTGGTTGCCGCCGCCACCCTGAGCCGCCCCAGTTCATCCTTGCAGGCATGCGGGTTCAACACCGCCTTTTCGGTATCTTTCAGCGTCAACAGCCCGGTCAGCTTGCCCATGCCATCGGTCACCAGCAGCTTTTCGATCCGCCGCGCCTTCATCAGGCTGATCGCGGTGTCGCGGTCGGCGGGTTCCTGCAGGATCGCCAGATTATCGGCGGTCATCATCACCCGGACCGGGGTGCGGTCATCCGAGGCAAAGCGCATGTCGCGGTTGGTGACAATACCCACCACCCGGCCCGACCCATCGACCACCGGAAAACCGGTGACCGCATAGCGCTCTGCCAGCGCTTTCGCATCCGCCAGGGTCTGATCCGGGGTCAGGGTGATCGGGGCATAGACGATGCCGCTTTCGAACCGTTTGACCTGCCGGACCTGGCGCGCCTGTTCTTCGGCATCCAGATTGCGGTGAATGACCCCGATGCCGCCGGCCTGCGCCATCGCAATCGCCATCCGCGCCTCGGTCACCGTGTCCATCGCCGAGCTGAGCAGCGGGATGTTCATCCGGATCGCGCGTGTCACCCGGGTCGAGGTATCGGCCATGGACGGCAACACCGCCGAAGCCGCCGGTACCAGAAGCACATCATCAAAGGTAAGCGCCTCGCGAATCTCCATGAAAGCCTCCGTCGGGGTTCTGGGGGATGGTTCGTTTGACGGCTCCCCTTTTCACCATTGCCGGGGCTTGGCAAGGGCAAAACGGGGTATGGTCTGGCGGCGACGGCTGCTGAACCGTCACATTACGCCCGCCAAATTTTCTGCGAAAATTTTGATTTTTCGCAGAAAAATCGGATCCGGTATCGGCGCGGGTTTCACTTCACCCGATCAGCATCGGAAACCAGTCTTCCCGCAACCGCTGCCCCGGCACCATCTCGTGCCCCGGGTAGGGCGGCGAGGTCCGGCCGGGGCGTTCCACATAGCGGGCATCATCGCCGACCAGCCGCAACGAAAAGGCGCGGCGGCGGTTGGCGGACGGGTTGCCGCGTGCGCCATGCAGGGTGCGGTAGTGAAACGCCACGGCGTCGCCTGGCTCCATCTGCCATTCCAGCACCTGCATCCCCTCGGCATCGGGGTCCGGCACCGGCATGTAATCCCCAGGGTCGGGATAAAACGCACTTTCCGCCACCCACCGCGTCGGCAACACATCACGCGGCCACCGCTGCGACCCGGCGACACAGCGCAGACTGGCCTCGCGCACCGGGTCCAGCGGGCACCAGAAGCTGACATTCTGCTGGCCGCCGACGAAGTAATAGGGGCCGTCCTGATGCCAGGGCGTCGGTTTGGCGGTGCCGGGTTCCTTGACCAGTACATGGTCGTGGAACAGCTGCACCGTCTTTGACCGCATCAGATCAGCAGCCACCTGCGCCACCGCCGACCCCCTTATCACCTGCTCGAACTCCGGGATCCGGTTCCAGTTGCAATAATCATCAAAGAACCGCCCACCCTCCCCCGGTTTCAGGTTTTCAGAAGCATGGGGGCCGGGGTTTTCCATGTTGCGCGCCACACCGGCGCGGAGCGCATCGACCCAACCGGCCCAAAGCCCTTTGATCAGCACCGCCCCGTCGCGCTGATAGTCCGCCACTGTCTGCGCTGACACCGTCATCTCCGCCTCCCTGCTGCTGCCACCCTGCCCTGCAGTCCCGCCCTTGCCAAGCCCCCACCCTTGCCAAGCCCCCACCCTTGCCAAGCCCCTGCATCGGCTGCAATCATCGCACCACCAGCCATGCCACCGCCAAGGAAGTCCGATGACCAACGCTTACGAAACCGGCCGCCTGAACCTGCCGTTTGTCGGCATTTCCACCTTTGGCAAACGCCCCTATGTCGCCGACTGGTCCGCGATCACTGCCGATGTCGCTGTGCTTGGGGCACCGTTCGATTTCGGCACCCAGTTCCGCGCCGGGGCGCGGTTCGGGCCACGGGCGGTGCGCGAAGCCTCGACGCTGTTCAGCTTTGGCCATGCCGGTGCCTATGACCATGAGGATGACTGTGTCTACCTCGGCTCCGATGTGCGGATCGTCGATATCGGCGATGCCGACATCATCCATACCGACACCGTCAGCAGCCATGCCAACATCGAAACCGGGGTCCGTGCCATTCTGGCGGCAAAGGCGCTGCCGGTGGTGATCGGCGGCGATCATTCGATCAATATTCCCTGCATCAACGCCTTTGCCGATCAGGGCGATATCCACATCCTGCAGATCGACGCCCATCTGGATTTTGTCGATGTGCGGCACGGGGTGAAATATGGCCACGGCAACCCGATGCGGCGGGCTGCGGAAAAACCCTGGGTCAAGGGGTTGACGCAACTGGGTATCCGCAACGTCTCCTCGACCGCCCGTGAGGGATACGAGGCGGCGCGGGCGATGGGGGCGGATATAATGTCGGTGCGACAGGTGCGCAAATTGGGGACAGACGCGGTGGTGGCGCGCATTCCGCCCAAGGCGCGGCTGTATGTCACCATCGACATCGACGGCTTCTGCCCCTCGATCGCACCGGGAACCGGCACCCCCAGCCACGGCGGCTTTCTGTATTACGAGGTGCTGGAGATTTTGCAGGCGGTGGCACAAAGCCATGCCATCGTTGGCATCGATCTGGTCGAAGTGGCACCGGATTATGACCACAGTGGCGCCACCGCGATTCTGGCGGCACAGGTGCTGCTGAACTTTCTGGGCTTCATCTTTCACGCCCGGCAGGGCCGCGCGTCAGGCCCGGCGCAAGTCTGAACATCGGTCAGAAATCCCCGATTTCTCGCAGAAATCGGGCCGGAGTTTGTTAAAACTCCGTGTTTTCCCAGCCGGGACATCAGCCGCCCCGGCGGCAGGGAACCGCCGCGCCAGAACCCTCCGGCGCTGCGCAAACCGCTATTTCTTGTCGCCGCCCTTTGCCTTTTCCTGCGATGCCTGCAGACGCGAGGTCATGCTGGAGGCTTCGGCGGCAGGCTTTGCCTTGTCCTTCTTGGGCTTTTTCACTTCCTTGCTGCTGCGCATCTGACCTTTGGCCATGTCGATCTCCTGTCCAGAACGGGCGCTGAACCGCCCCTTGGGATGCCGGATCACGGGCCAGTCACCCTGGCCTCCGGCATCGCTCGCGGAATTTGTGCGCCCTGAGACGCAGCCTGTCAATCTCTGCGATCCGGCTGCCGCGCCCGATGCCGTCTTTTCCCGGCCGGATCATCGCGATTGGTTTTGACGAATGCGGCGGGGCTGGCTATGGTCAGCCGGAATTGAAAGCGCTTTGGGCCGGAAACTGGCATGAATCTCAAGGAACTGGCGACTGCGCTTGGGCTGTCGCCCACCACGGTCAGCCGTGCGTTGAATGGCTATCCCGAAGTCAATGAAACCACGCGCCTGCGCGTCAGCGAAGCGGCGTTGCGGCACAATTACCGGCCCAATACCCGCGCCAAGGGGCTGGCAACCGGGCGGGCGATGGCGATTGGCCATGTGATGTCGATGACCAGCCAGCATGAGATCATGAACCCGGTGTTTGCCGATTTCATCGCCGGTGCCGGCGAATGCTATTCGCGCAGCGGCTATGAAATGATGCTGAGCGTGGTGCGCGATGACGACGAGGCACAGACCTACCGCGACCTGAAGGCACGCGGCACCGTCGATGGCGTGATCCTGCATGCCCCGCGCGCCAATGATCCGCGCATCGACCTGCTGACCCGCATCGGTCTGCCGTTTGTCGTCCATGGTCGTGCCACCGGGGTCCGCAGCCCCTACAGCTGGGTCGATGTCAACAACCGCCGCGCCTTTTTGCGCGCCACCAATCTGCTGCTGGATCTGGGCCACCGCCGCATCGGGCTGGTCAACGGGCTGGAATACATGGATTTCGCCATTCGCCGCCGCAATGGCTATCTGGAGGCGCTGACCGGGCGTGGCATCGCCCCCGACCCGCAGCTGCGCCAGTCCGAAGAGATGACCGAAGGCTTTGGCTACCGTGCCACCCGGACCATGCTGGACCTGGCCGCCCCCCCCACCGCGTTTCTGGTGGCCTCGATGATTTCCGCCATCGGGGTCCGCCGCGCCGCCGAAGAGCGCGGCTTGAAGCTGGGGCGCGATCTGTCGGTGGTGACCCATGATGACGCGCTGAGCTACCTGCGCAACGGCGATGAAGTCCCGATCTTTTCCGCCACCCGCTCCTCGGTGCGCGACGCCGGGCGGCTGACGGCAGAGATGTTGCTGAGCCTGATCGCCGATCCGGCCAGCGCGCCAAAGACCCAATTGCTGGAGGCGGAACTGATGGTCGGACAATCGACCGGTGCCAATCCGCACCTGCCGAAGCTGCGCCCGCAATGAGGCGGCGACAATGAGGCGGCGGCAATGAGGCGGCGGCAATGAGGCGGCGACAGGAACGCTTTCGGCTTGTCCAATTCGATTTTCAGTCGCACAACCGCACACGAACGCCCCCGCCCCCGACCCCGCCGCTGCCTTTGCCCGCTGATCCACAGGACCTGCCATGACCTCCGCTTCCGACATTCTGCTGGTGGCTGATATCGGGGGCACCAACACAAGGGTCGCCCTTGTTGACGGCACCCAGCTGAAAACCGCTTCGATCCGGCGCTATCGCAATGTCGATTATCCCGGAATCGAACCGATTCTGCGGTCTTATCTGGCCGAAGCCGGGTTGCAGGGCTGCGCCGGGGCCTGTGTCGCCGCAGCAGGGCCGGTGCGCGACGGGGTGGCGGAACTGACCAATCTGGCCTGGAAAATGTCGGAGGCCTCGATTGCCGAGGCGGTGGGGGCGCGGGTTGTGGCGCTGCTGAACGATCTGCAAGCACCCGGCCATGCCCTCGCCACCCTGCCCGCATCCAGTTTGCGCCAGATCTTTGCCGGACCCGATGCCGGGCCATCGGCGACCCGGCTGGTGATGAATGTCGGCACCGGGTTCAACGCGGTGCCGGTACATCGTGTGGCATCGGGGCATATCGTGCCAGCCTCGGAATGCGGTCATGTCAGCCTGCCGGTACGCCATGCCGATGAGCTGTCACTGCTGGCCCATATCGAGGCGGAACATGGCTTTCCCTCGGTTGAAGATGTGCTGTCGGGCCGGGGGCTGGAACTACTGGATCGCTGGGCCGGGGCCGAAGGTGCCCCGCCGCGTGTCAACACCGAAATCACCAAAGCGGCGCTGTCGGGCACCGATGCCCGCGCCACCCGGGCGGCCGAAATGTTCGTGCGGCTGACGGCGGTGGTGGCGGGCAATCTGGCGCTGACCCACCTGCCGTTTGGCGGCATCTATCTGACCGGTGGCGTGATCCGCCACTTTGCCCCGCATCTGGTCCGGTTCGGCTTTGAAGCGGCCTATCTGGACAAGGGGCGGTTTTCCGAGATGATGTGCGATTTCCCGGTGTGGGCGATCGAGGATGATTATGCCCCGCTGCATGGCTGTGCTGCCCATCTGCAGCATCTGCTGGCGGCCTGACAGCGCCAAAGCGGCGAAAGGCCGCGTTAATCTTGCTGGCCTATGGTGCAGGGCGTCCGGAAAAGCCGGTCTGTCATGGGGAACATCATGCAACCAGTTGAAAGCAACCGGTCCCACCTCGGACCTCAGGGGCTGGCTGGTACCAACCGAGCCGCGGGTGCGCCGAATGCCACCGGCCCTGCCCCGGTTCCGCCGTTGCGTGTCCGCTACCGGATCATGGTGGTCGATGACATGTCGGTCAGCCGGGGGGTCATTGCCCAGTCGCTGGAAGTGCTGGGATGCGCCCGGGTCTCGGTGATGGGCGATGCCAGATCGGCGCTGAGCGCGCTGCGCGACACTCCGGTTGATCTGGTGCTGTGCGACTATCTGATGCCCGGGATGTCGGGGCTGGATCTGTTGGACAAGATGCACCGCCTGCCGGATCTGCTGATGACCAAATTCATCCTTGTCACCGGTGCCAGTGACCCGAAACTGGAACGACAGGCGGCGGCACTGGGCGCCTCTGCCATCCTGTGGAAACCGTATGGTCTGCGCGATCTGCGCGCCACCATCGAAAAGGTGATGGGCCGCCGCACTGCCGGGCAGGACGGCATGCGCAACGTGGGGTAGGTGAGGGGCCAAGACCCGAGTGGTTTCCTGACCTGTTCGGAGCTGATGAGAATCGGTTGGCTTTGGCGGCAACCTCCTTGGGGGCGGATGATCCGCTTTGCCACCTTTGCCCCGTCTTGGCCCAAACCCAAAAGCCCTCCCCCCCAGGGGTTTCGCATTTGGCAGGTTCCTCTCCCCTGACCCGGCTTCGAAGGCGGAGAGGGGGACGCTGGCGGTGCCGTTTCGCCCCCCTCTCCCACCGGGAGAGGGGACGGGGGAGAGGTCGTCGCGGCATCTCCGGTCCTGCCGGCGCCATTTGCGATAACCCTACCCCTGGTGGGGA
>JAYTDA010000004.1:0-2572 GCA_043736155.1 Paracoccaceae bacterium
TCCTCACCACTCTGCGACAGGCCATCGCGGTCTTCGCAACCCAGCAGAACCGCGATGGCCTGTCGCAGAGTGGTGAGGATGGCGATGAGCCTGGTGGCGATGTTTATCATTAATATCTAACTTACACGATAGCAAGCGGGGATGCAAGGAAAAAATTATAGCAGATAGGATATTTTAGCGATGTCCGATCATGATCCGTCGCGCGGCGCGAGCCCCCCCTCCGGCTCCCCCCGCGAGCGGGCTAATCGATTCACACATCCCGGAGCCTCCACCCTCGAGCGATGGACTGGAAGTATTCGAGCCCGTGTCGGAAGGTGATGGGTCCTGGCGGTTTGGATTTGGGGTATCCGTCCCAGCCGCCGAGCTTGGCGATGATCCATGCGGCCCAGGCGAGAGAATTTGGCGGGTGGGGGTTCTTTTGCAGGGCGGTTTTGCCCTCGACCTCGGGCAGCAAGGCGTGGAGGGTCTCGATTTCGGCGGGAGTGAAGGCGATGTCGGCCGGTTGAGCCGAGCGTCCATCGCGCGCCTGCACCATTTGCATGATGGTGCAGGCGGCATGGGCTGCGATGGCGGTCAGCTTAATCAGCCGCTCGGCGGTGTCGACCTGGCTGTCTTCCAGTCGCAGCCCCTGTTGCTTGAGGGTTCGGAAGAACTGCTCGATCGCCCAGCGTTGACGGTACCAGCCGACCACGCGCCAAGCCATGGCGGCATCGTCCAGCGCATGGGTGGTCAGCAGCCGCCACAGGATCGGCTCGGCACCCGCTGGCGCGTCGACTTCGCTGACTTCCACCAGGCTAAGGCGGATCGTTTTTGCCAATTCGGCGCCGTGATGCGCCAGATAGCCGGGGCGTTTGAGCGTGACCGTGCCGAAACGCGCCACCAGCTGAGCGGCACGCGCCGGGCGGCCGGGGCGGGCAGGAAGCGCCACGATCGCCGTGCCGGCCGGCCGCAGCGGCGCCGTCGACAGCCGGCCGCCACCCTCCTCGATCGGGCGATCCGACTGCGCCCGGGTCAGGATGTGAAAGCCGGGCTGCGGCAGATGCGCCCATTTCTCGTAAAAATCGCTCTCGCGGTCGCTGATCTCGGTCACCATCGCGGCACGTTCCAGCACCGCCTTGGCCGCCTGCGCAGTGCTCACCCAGCGCTGCGACTCCTTGGCCGACAACGGGCGCTGCCGATGCGGCGTCGTCACCCGCCCGTCGCGCGTCCAGACCCGCCCGCTCACCAGCCCCAGAATGCCGCCCGTCTCGGCGTCCATCCCCAGCATCGCGTGCAGCAACAGGCCACGCCCGCCGCCCTTGCCGATCTCGCCCAGGCCGCGATCACGCTGCCGGCTGGTGGCGAAGTTGAACTCGCTGGTATCCTGGATCGCCAGCACATGGCGCCCCGCACAGGCTGCGGCAATCTGCGTGCCCCAGCCCGCCACCAGTGCCGCCACGCTTACCCGAGGATTGGCAAGAAAGCGCGAAAATCCAACGATCCCGCCGCGCCGACCGCCAGCCAGACGGCGCAGGCAGGTGCTCTGCCGAGCCACCATCCGGGACAGCAGAACACCCCCCTTTTTGCCAGGCGCTCGTCGCCGAACACGCCCAGCGCAAAGTCGTATATCGCCGCCATGATCCCGCTCCTCGCCAGATGTCCAACGAGCGAATCACAACCAAACCGAGCCGGTCAAACGACCGATACACAGCGCATGACGATCTGTGCATCCCTTAGCCGCAAGCGGGGGGAGGGAAGTATAGAAGGGGAGTGGATAAAGTTTTTTTGCTTCTTTTTGTTCACAAAAAGAAGGCTGCCTTCCTTATCTTCAGTGTCCCCTGAGAATCTGGCTGAGGAACAGCTTGAGCCGATCGGTTTGCGGGTCTTCGAACATTCGTGTGGGGGTGCCGCTTTCCACCACTTCGCCCTCGTCCATGAACATCACGCGGTCGGCGACCTGGCGGGCGAAGCCCATTTCGTGGGTCACGACCACCATGGTCATGCCGTCTTCGGCCAGGCTGATCATGGTATCGAGCACTTCCTTGATCATTTCCGGGTCGAGTGCCGAGGTTGGTTCGTCGAACAGCATGATCTTGGGGCGCATGCATAGGGCGCGGGCAATGGCGACGCGCTGTTGCTGGCCGCCGGAGAGTTGGCCGGGGTATTTCAGTGCCCGTCCGGCTCCGGCAAATCCACCCTGATCCGCTGCATCAATCGCTTGGAAACCCACCAGGAGGGCCGCATCCTGGTCGACGGTACCGAGCTGACCGACGACACCAGGGCACTGGACACCATCCGCAGCGAGGTCGGCATGGTATTCCAGAGCTTCAACCTGTTCCCCCATTTGACCATCCTGGAAAACTGTACTCTCGCCCCGATCTGGGTGCGCAAGATGCCCAAGGTCGAAGCCGAGGCGGTTGCCATGGAATTCCTCACCCGGGTCAAGATCCCCGAACAGGCGCTGAAATACCCCGGCCAGCTCTCCGGCGGCCAGCAGCAACGCGTCGCCATCGCCCGCGCCCTGTGCATGCGCCCGAAAATCATGCTGTTCGACGAGCCAACCTCGGCCCTTGACCCTGAAATGATCAAGGAA
>JAYTDA010000005.1:0-24009 GCA_043736155.1 Paracoccaceae bacterium
GCCAAACCCCAAGGGTGGGACGGCGCGCACATGCCCCTGCACCCGTTTGGACCGCGTGCAGGGGCAATTCTTACCACAAGCGAGACACACAAGGGTGGGGTTCCACCCCACCGTCCCGATGGATTGATGCGCCAACAGTGAGGTGGAACCCCACCCTACCGGACACTTCCCTTTCCGTTCACTCTCAGCCACAGTCCCCCCATGAGCAAACCCACGCCTCCGCTGCGCCCACAGTTCTGGGAACGCCCGCTTGCCAGCCTGAACCCGACCGAATGGGAGGCTTTGTGCGATGGCTGCGGCAAATGCTGCCTGAACAAGCTGGAGGATGAGGAGAGCGGGCAGGTGCTGTTTACCCGGGTGGCCTGCCGCCTGCTCGATGGCGAAAGCTGCCGCTGCGGCCAGTATGACATCCGCCGCCAGTTCGTGCCGGAATGCGTGGTGCTGTCGCCAAAGACCCTGCCAAAGATCGCCTATTGGTTGCCACAGACCTGCGCCTACAAACTGCTGCACGAGGGCAAGCCGCTGTATGACTGGCACCCGCTGATTTCGGGTGATCCGGAATCGGTGCATGCCGCAGGCCAGTCGGTCCGCGGCTGGACGGTGCCGGAGTTTGAAGTGGCCGAGGAAGACTGGGAAGATTACGCGATCGAGGGCGATATCTGATGTTTTTCGCCTCTGACAACGGCTCTGCGGTACTGCCGCAGGTGATGGCGGCGCTGCACGCGGCCAATGCGGGCTTTGCCCCCTCCTACGGCAATGATGCCCTGATGGATGAAGTGCGGGACCGGGTCCGCAGCCTGTTCGAAGCCCCGGATGCGGCGGTTTACCTGGTCGCCACCGGCACCGCCGCCAATGCGCTGTCGCTGGCGATTCTGACCCCGCCCTGGGGCGCCGTGCTCTGCCACCGCAATGCCCATATCTCGGAGGATGAGTGCGGCGCACCGGAGTTTTACAGTGGCGGGGCCAAGCTGGTGCTGGTCGAGGGCGATCATGCCAAAATCACCCCGGATACGCTGGCCACAGCCTTGGCCAACACCCCGGCGGGCTCGGTTCACCATGCGCAGATCTCAGCGCTGTCGCTGAGCAATGCCACCGAAAACGGTACGGTGTACCTGCCCGCAGAGGTCAGGGCGCTGACCGGTCTGGCCAAGGCGGCCAATCTTGCCTGCCACATGGATGGGGCCCGCTTTGCCAATGCGCTGGTGCACGCCGGATGCAGCCCTGCCGAGATGACCTGGCGCGCCGGGATCGATGTGCTCAGCCTTGGCGGCACCAAGAACGGCTTGATGGGGGCCGAAGCGGTGGTGATCTTTGACCCCGCCCGGGCCTGGGAATTTGAGCTGCGCCGCAAACGGGCCGGGCATCTGGTTTCCAAACACCGCTACCTGTCGGCGCAGATGGCGGCCTATCTGACCGATGATCTGTGGCTGGTGGCCGCCCGGCACGCCAATGCCATGGCGGCGCGGCTGTCTGCCGGGATCGCGGCGCTGCCCGGTGCGGCACTGGTGCATCCCACCGAAGCCAACGCGGTGTTTGCCGCCTGGCCGCGCCAGGGGCACCAACGGGCACAGGCGGCGGGGGCCAGCTATTACCTGTGGCCCGGGTCGCAATCCATCGACGGGCCTGCCGATGAGCTGCTGGCGGCGCGGCTGGTGTGCAGCTGGAGCACGACAGCGGCAGAGGTGGATCAGGTCTTGGCGCTGATCGGCGGTTAGGGCGCGGCGAAACAGCAGTTTTATCGGCCCGACGGTTTGCAAGTGCCCGGGTGGGTGATATGGGGCATCACGCCCTGCCGCAGCCCCTTCAGGATGGATCATGCCCGCATTGAACGAACCGAAACTGATCGCCGGAAATGCCAACCGCACCCTTGCCAATGCCATCGCCCGGCGCATGTCGTTGCACCGCGGCATGTCGGTCAATCTGGTGGCTGCGCGGGTCGAGCGGTTCAACGATCAGGAGATCTTCGTGGAAGTCTACGAAAACGTCCGGGGCGAGGATATGTATATCATTCAGCCGACGTCGAACCCGGCCAACGACAACCTGATGGAACTCTTGATCATTTCCGACGCACTGCGCCGGTCTTCCGCCGACCGCATCTCGGCGGTGATCCCCTATTTCGGCTATGCCCGTCAGGACCGCCGCGCCAAGGCCCGGACGCCGATCACCGCTAAACTGGTGGCCAACATGATCACCGAGGCGGGGATTGACCGGGTGCTGACCCTCGATCTGCACGCAGCACAGATCCAGGGGTTTTTCGACATTCCGGTGGACAACCTCTATGCCAGCCCGATCTTTGCGCTGGACATCGAACACCATTTCAAGAGCCAGATGTCCAATCTGATGGTGGTGTCGCCCGATGTCGGCGGCGTTGCCCGTGCCCGCGAACTGGCCAAGCGGATCAATGCCCCGCTGGCCATCGTTGACAAACGCCGCGAAAAGGCCGGTGAAGTGGCGGAAATGACGGTGATCGGCGACGTTTCGGGCCATGTCTGCATCATGGTTGATGACCTGTGCGACACCGGTGGCACCCATTGCAAAGCCGCCGAAGTGCTGATGCAGGCCGGTGCAACCGAGGTGCATGCCTATGTCACCCACGGCGTGCTGTCGAGCAACGCGGTGGAACGGATCGGCGCGTCGGTGCTGAAATCGATGGTCATCACCGATTCGATCGAACCGGTCGAGGCGGTGCTGAAATCCGCCAAGATCCGCATTGTCCCGATCGCACCGCTGTTCGCGCAAGCCATCCTGAACATCTGGAACGGCACCTCGGTGTCGTCGCTGTTCGAGGTGGATACGCTGGTGCCGATCTATGAAGGGATGTATGCGCGCTGAGGGGTTGCAAGCTCCCCAGCCCTCCCGACGAGGGGGAGGGGGCACTAACGCTCTTGGGCCCTGCTGCCTTACTCAATCTCCCAATCGTCGTCGTCACCCAGTTCGCCCATCGCGGTCCAGTCGGCGCGGATGCGGGCGACGCGGGTATCGCCCCAGGTGCGGAACACGATGTCAAACCCGGTCAGGGTGATGTTTTCGGCGGAAATGTCGCTGCGCTGGTTCGATTTCTGATCGAGATCCCACATGGTGATGCCGACCATCACCACCGGCAGGCTTTTGAAACCCTCGCTGAACAGCATCGGTTTGCGGACATCGCGCGGGCCATGCCCGGTCCACATCTTGCCGCCGTCTTCGAAATCGGAAAACAGGATCGTTGATCCCCTGTCGATCCCAATCGAATGTGTGGTCAACCGCTTCATAATGCACCCGCTTCACTGGTACTTATCACGCAATCCCGGCCAAAATGAGAGATTAAAATGACAAGGACCCTGGAGTTTTCCAAGATCCCTGTCGCAATACCAACGGCTGATTGTCAGATACCGACTGCGACGCGCAGTGCTGCAACATCTGCCACCTGCTTGTCGGCGACATCCTTGGCGGCACCAACGGCCTTGGCGGCTGTGGCGGTTGCATCCGCCATCAACCCATCCAGAAACCCTGCCGTCACTTCGCCAACCGGCACGGCGCTTTCCGCCAACACAGATGCACCGGTCGCCGAAATTTCGGCAAAGCCACCGGTCACCGCATAGGTGGCGGTGCCGGTGGCGCTGACGACTTTCAGCAGGCCGGTGCGCAACGTGGTGATGACAGGGGCATGATCGGCCATCACCGTCATGTCGCCATCGGCACCGGGGATCTGCACCTCGGTCGCCTGGACCGAGGCAAGACGGCGCTCCGGCGACACCAGATCGAATTGCAGAGTTGCCATTTTCGCTCCTTCAGGCTGCCGCAGCAGCCATTTTCGCCGCCTTGGCTTTCACTTCTTCGATATCGCCGACCATGTAGAACGCGCCTTCGGGCAGGTGGTCATATTCACCCGCAACCACCGCCTTGAACGAGGCGATGGTCTTTTCCAGCGGCACCTGCACACCGGGTGATCCGGTAAACACCTGCGCCACGTCGAACGGCTGCGACAGGAAACGCTGGATCTTGCGGGCGCGCGCCACCGTCAGCTTGTCCTCTTCGCTCAGTTCGTCCATGCCCAGAATGGCGATGATATCCTGCAACGACTTGTAGCGTTGCAACATGCCCTGTACCGACCGGGCGACGTCATAATGCTCCTGCCCCACCACCATCGGATCGAGAATCCGCGAGGTGCTGTCCAGCGGGTCCACCGCCGGATAGATCCCCAGTTCCGAGATGGCGCGGCTGAGCACGGTGGTGGCGTCAAGGTGGGCAAACGAGGTGGCGGGCGCCGGGTCGGTCAGGTCGTCGGCGGGCACATAGATCGCCTGAACCGATGTGATCGAGCCCGCCTTGGTCGAGGTGATGCGTTCCTGCAGCGCCCCCATGTCGGTGGCCAGCGTCGGCTGATAGCCCACGGCGGACGGGATACGCCCCAAAAGCGCCGACACTTCGGAACCGGCCTGGGTAAAGCGGAAGATGTTGTCAACGAAGAACAGGACATCGGTGCCCGACTGGTCGCGGAACTGCTCGGCCAGGGTCAGACCCGACAGCGCCACCCGCAGACGGGCGCCCGGCGGCTCGTTCATCTGGCCGTACACAAGCGCCACTTTCGACTTTTCCAGCTCGTCGATGTTGATGACGCCGGATTCGATGAATTCGTGATACAGATCGTTGCCTTCACGGGTCCGCTCACCCACTCCGGCAAACACCGAATAGCCGGAGTGCACCTTGGCCACGTTGTTGATCAGTTCCTGAATCAGCACGGTCTTGCCGACCCCGGCACCGCCGAACAGCCCGATCTTGCCGCCGCGCGAATAGGGGGCCAACAGGTCGATCACCTTGATCCCGGTCACCAGGATCAGCGCATCGGTCGCCTGTTCGGAAAACGCCGGGGCAGGCCGGTGGATGGCGCGGCGTTCGGTGTGCTTGACCGGGCCTTTTTCATCGATCGGGTCGCCGATCACGTTGATGATCCGCCCCAGCGTGCCATCGCCGACCGGCACCGAAATCGGCTCGCCGGTATCGGTGACTTTTTCGCCGCGCACCAGACCCTCGGTGGCATCCATCGCGATGCAGCGCACCGAGCTTTCACCCAGATGCTGCGCCACTTCCAGCACCAGCCGCTTGCCGTTGTTGGTGGTTTCCAGCGCGTTCAGAATGGCGGGCAGATCGCTTTCGAACTGCACGTCGACGACGGCACCGATGATCTGGGTAACTTTGCCAACAGCTTGTGCCATGGTTCTCTCCGGTTTCCTCAAAGCGCCTCGGCGCCCGAAATGATTTCAATAAGCTCTTTGGTGATCGAGGCCTGACGCGAGCGGTTGTAGACGATGGTCAGCCGGTCGATCATGTCGCCGGCGTTGCGGGTGGCATTGTCCATCGCGCTCATCCTTGCACCCTGTTCCGACGCGCCGTTTTCCAGCAACGCGGTAAAGACCTGAGTGGCGACGCTGCGCGGCAGCAGATCGGCCAGAATTTCCTCTTCGCCCGGTTCATAGTCATAGAGGGTCGAAACGGCTGCGCCTTCGAACTTGGCCGGGATCACCTGTTGCGCTGTCGGAATCTGCGCAATCACCGACTGGAAGCGGTTGAAGAACAGGGTTGCCACGTCAAACTCACCGGCGTCGAACCGCGCCAGAACATCGCGCGCGATGGTCTGGGCGTTGGCATAGCCGACCCGCTTGACCTCCGACAGATCGACGTGACCCACCGAATATTTGCCATGGTCGCGCTTCATCTGTTCGCGGCCTTTTTTGCCGACGGTCAGGATCTTCACCACCTTGCCCTGCGCCAACAGTTCGTTGGCCCGCGCCCGCGCCAGCCGCACGATGGTGGAGTTGAAGCCACCGCACAGCCCGCGCTCGGATGTCAGGACAACCAGCAGATGCACCTGGTCTGATCCGGTGCCCGCCAAAAGGCGCGGCGCACCGGCTGAACTGCCCACCGAAGCCGACAGACCTGCCATCACCGCCGTCATCCGCTCGGCATAGGGCCGGGCGGCTTCGGCAGCCTCCTGCGCGCGGCGCAGCTTGGCGGCGGCGACCATCTGCATCGCCTTGGTGATCTTTCGCGTGTTCTTGACGCTGACGATCCGGTTTTTTAGTGCCTTGAGACTTGGCATCTATATTCCCCCACGCCCTCAGGCGAAGTCTTTGGCAAAGGCTTCGATGGCTGCGCGGATGGCTTTTTCCAGATCACCGGCCACTTTGCGGTCCTTGGCGGTGATGTCGGCCAGCAGGTCCTTGCAGGTGGTGCGCAGGTGGTTCAACAGCCCGGCCTCGAAACGGCTGATGTCCCTGACCGCCACCTTGTCCAGATAACCGGCGGTACCGGCAAAGATCACGCAGACGATCTCGGCGTTGGTCAGCGGCGCATATTGCGGCTGTTTCATCAGTTCGGTCAGACGGGCACCACGGTTCAGCAGTGCCTGGGTCGAAGCATCAAGGTCAGACCCGAACTGCGCAAACGCCGCCATTTCGCGGTATTGCGCCAGCTCCAGTTTCACCTTGCCCGCCACCGATTTCATTGCCGAAGTCTGCGCGGCAGAGCCGACGCGGCTGACCGACAGACCGGTGTTCACCGCCGGGCGGATGCCCTGGTAGAACAGTTCCGACTCGAGGAATATCTGGCCATCGGTGATCGAGATCACGTTGGTCGGGATATAGGCAGAAATGTCGCCGGCCTGGGTTTCGATGATCGGCAGCGCGGTCAGTGACCCGGAACCAAAGGCTTCCGACATCTTGGCCGAGCGTTCCAGCAGGCGGGAGTGCAGATAGAACACATCGCCCGGATAGGCTTCGCGGCCCGGCGGGCGGCGCAGCAGCAGCGACATCTGGCGATACGCCACCGCCTGTTTCGACAGGTCATCATAGATGATCAGCGCATGGCGGCCATTGTCGCGGAAATATTCGCCGATGGCGGTGGCGGAAAACGGCGCCAGGAACTGCATCGGTGCCGGGTCAGAGGCGGTGGCAGCGACCACGATGGTGTATTTGATCGCCCCGGTCTCTTCGAGCTTTTTCACCAGCTGCGCCACGGTGGAGCGCTTTTGCCCGATGGCGACATAGACGCAATAGAGCTTCTTTGACTCGTCGTCTCCGGCGGCTTCGTTATAGGCTTTCTGGTTCAGGATCGCGTCCAGTGCCACGGCGGTCTTGCCGGTCTGGCGGTCACCGATGATCAGTTCGCGCTGGCCACGACCGATCGGGATCATGGCGTCGATGGCTTTCAGCCCGGTCGCCATCGGCTCACTCACCGATTTGCGCGGGATGATGCCGGGGGCTTTCACGTCGGCTACCCGGCGTTCGGTGGCCTCGATTGGGCCTTTGCCGTCAATCGGGTTGCCAAGGCCATCGACCACACGGCCAAGCAGCGCATCGCCAACCGGAACGTCCACAATCGACTTGGTGCGTTTGACCACGTCACCTTCCTTGATGGTGCGGTCTTCGCCGAAAATCACGATGCCGACGTTGTCGACCTCGAGGTTCAGCGCCATGCCGCGGATACCACCGGGGAATTCGACCATTTCACCGGCCTGCACGTTGTCCAGGCCATAGACCCGGGCAATGCCGTCCCCGACGGACAGCACCCGGCCCACTTCGGCGACCTGGGCTTCCTGCCCGAAATTCTTGATCTGGTCCTTGAGGATCGCAGAGATTTCAGCTGCCTGGATACCCATTATCCGACCTCTTTCATTGCATTCTGGAGGGCTGCGAGCCTGGAGCGGATCGAGGTATCGATCATCTTCGAGCCCACTTTGACGATTAGACCACCGATCAGGGATTGATCGACAGCGACGTTCAGTTGCACCTTCTTGTCGAAGGATGCGGAAAGTGCCTTGGCAAGGGCAGTGGCCTGCTTGGCCGACAGCGCCTTGGCGGCGGTGACATCGGCGGTCACTTCGCCCTTGGCCGCCGCGATCTGGTCGCGCAGCACCGCCAGCAATTGCGGCAGCACGAACAGGCGGCGATTGCCTGCCATCAGTTTCAATGTGTTGGACACCAGCCCGGTCAGCGCCATTTCGGTGCCGATGGCGGCAATGGCGCGGCCCTGATCGTCGCGCGAATAGATCGGCGACGATATCAGGCTGCGCAGATCGGCACTGTCATTCAGCGCAGTCTGCAACGCAGCCACATCGGCTTCCAGCGCGCCAAGACCACCGCTTTCCCGGGACAGTTCAAACAAGGCCGTCGCATAACGCGCGGCAATGCCGGTTGAGATCGAAGTTGGTTCGGACACGTCCACCCTTTCGATTTTGTTGCCCCGGCCCCCCGCAGGCCAGTGGCTTTCTGTAGCGTCAACGACGAGGTTGGCACCTGAAATCGGCGCGGTGATACCAGAGCATCGGCCATGCCGCAACCGCTAAGGACAGGTTAAATTGGCTGGACCCAAAGCTATTTTCACGCATCCGTGACCCTGCGACATTGCGCGCCGTGCAGCATCACGGCTGTGGCAGATACCTGCACCGGTCACGCTTCGGCCCCGGCCATGCCCCGCACGATTGATCTGGGCCTGAACTTCGGCCATAAGGCCGGGACTGGCGCGCCATGTGCGGCCCTTGGGACAGCCTGACGCCTCTGGAAAGGATTGATTCACGATGGCCAACGACGCATTGATCGCCGACTATCTTGATCTGATGAAGAAAGCGCTCAGTGCGACGATCTACGATCAAAGCCGTTGGCGCCCGTTGTTGAGCGGCCGGTCTTCCCTGCGATCCACCGTCCTAAGCAAATTGTCCAAACGCGGGTATGTCATCTGCAAGACCAGGGGCTTTACCCGTGAAGAAGTGTTCGACGGGCAGATCTGGACAAATCTTGGTTTTACCATGGTCGGGATGCACCGGCTGAACAACGTGCAATTTTGTGTCGAAGACGTGCTGCGGCGCGGGATTGCCGGCGATCTGGTCGAAACCGGCGTCTGGAAAGGCGGCGTCACGATTTTCATGCGCGCCATCCTCAAGGCGCATGGCGACACCGACCGGATCGTCTGGGCTGCCGATTCCTTTGAAGGGCTTCCGGTTCCCAAGGGCAAGCAAGACGGTGACGACCTCAGCAATGTTCAGGAACTGAAGGTCTCGCTTGAACAGGTCAAGGACCATTTCGAACGGTTCTCGATGCTGGATGACCGGGTCAGGTTCCTGAAAGGCTGGTTTGCCGATACCCTGCCCGACGCTCCGATCAAACAGATCGCCGTGCTGCGGCTTGACGGGGATATGTACAGCTCTACCATGGATGCCTTGCAGAACCTGTACCACAAGGTCACCCCCGGCGGTTACGTTATCGCCGACGACTATTATTCATGGGATTCATGCAAACGTGCCGTTCACGACTTTCTCGACGCCCGTGGGGAACAGGTGGACATCCGCAAGATCGACTGGACCGGGGCTTTCTGGCAAGTGCCCGCCAAAGCATAGGCGGGGCACCGGCTATCCGGATGTCATGCATGATGGCGATCAATCACCCGGCAAAGGATCAGGCAGGACAGACGATGTTTGACCAAAAATCGGGGTTTGACCGAAAATCGGGGTTTGACCGAAAATCGGGATAAGGCCGGCACCCGCACAGGCCAATCGCTGCGCCGTTCAAAGCGTGAATAGCCATCGGTTCACAGACCGCCCCGGCTGTCCGCGCCGATCAAATCCGGTCACGCCCGCTGCCTTCGCCCATCCGCCCCAGTTCCGGCACCGGTTGCGCCACGCCGCCCAGCACCTTCAGCGGGAGGCGTACTGCCGCCACCAGACCGCCACGGGTCGGGGCATAGACCTGTTTGCTGGCTTCCAGAATCAGCACTCCGCCGGAAAACCACGACGATACCCGCCGCCCCATGCCTTCCCACAGATTTGCGGTGCGCAGCCAGAACCGGCGATGCGACGGCGGGCCATACAGCGCCGACAGATGACGCTCGGGGGTAAAGCCGTGGCGGCGGATCAGGGTTTCCAGCTGCCGCATCGAATAGGGGCGGCCATGGCCGAACGGGGTGCCATCGGCCCGGCTCCACAGCCCGGCGCGGTTGGGTACGATGAACAGCACCCGCCCCCCCGGCCCCAGCACCCGGGCGCATTCCTCCAGCAGCGCATCGGGGCGTTCGCTCGCCTCCAGCCCATGCAGCACCAGCAGCTTGTCAACGATGCCGGTCGGCAGCGGCCACTGGGTTTCCTCGACCAGGGCCGCCACATTCTCCATCCCGGGAGGCCAGGCCATGACGCCCTGCGGCCCCGGCATCAGCCCGATCACCCGGCGGGCATCGGCCAGAAACGGGCGCAACACCGGCACGGCAAAACCAAACCCGGCAACGGTCTGGCCCTTGGCTTCCGGCCACAGCTTCACCACCTGATCGCGGATCGCCCGCTGTGCCGCGCGGCCAAGGCCGGTGCGGTAGTAGAAACTCCGCAGATCGATGACATCCAGATACATTGCAGTCCCGGGGGTTAACATGCAGACTGCGCCATCATATCTGCCTGTTTCGTGTTTGCCACCCCGCCCTGTCAGGATACCCCGATGCCGCTTGAACTGGTGACTGTGCCCTGTCGATCCGACAATTACGCCTTTTTGCTGCATGATGCGGCCAGTGGTGCCACGGCACTGATCGATGCCCCCGAAGCTGCACCGATTCTGGCGGCACTGAAGCTGCGTGGCTGGCAGCTGGCCGAGATTTTCATCACCCACCACCATTCCGACCATCATGAGGGGGTTGCCGAGCTGGTGGCAGCCACCGGGGCGCGGATGATCGGGGCGGCAGCTGACCGCCACCGCCTGCCGCCGCTGGATCAGGCGGTTGCACCGGGCGCGGCCATCACCATTGCCGGGGCACCCGCTGCGGTGCTGGATGTTCCGGGCCACACCGTGGGGCATCTGGCGTTTCACCTGGCCGGCGAAAAGCTGGCCTTTACCGCCGACAGTCTGATGGCGCTGGGCTGTGGGCGGCTGATGGAAGGGACGGCGGCGCAGATGTGGGCCAGCCTCGGCCGTCTGTCAGCCCTTGACCCCGCTACGCTGATCTGTTCGGGGCATGAATATACCGCGGCCAACGCCCGCTTTGCCCTGACCATCGAACCCGGCAACCCGGCGCTGCTGGCGCGGGTGGCCGACATCACCGCCGCCCGGGCTGCGGGGCAAGCCACGGTGCCGTCGCTGCTGTCGCTGGAACTGGCCACCAACCCGTTTTTGCGCGCACACCTGCCCGGGGTGAAAAGCGCCATCGGGATGCCGCTGGCCGAGGATGTTGAATCCTTTGCCGAAATCCGCCGCCGCAAAGACCGCTTCTGAGCCGTTCGCCAATTGCTACAAACCGAGTCAATTCGATCACATTTTCGGTTGCTTCTGCGTCAACCGGGAAAATCACCTAAAAAACACTTGAAGCTGCCTGAATAACACCGAACTTTAAGAGGATGAGGGGATGGTCAGCGCGCGGCTGTCGCGGCCCGCCGACCCTCTGGATAGGAGCAAAGACGTGCCTTCGTTTTCGAATACGCTGGAGCAGGCTATCCACGGCGCGCTGGCCCTTGCCAATGCCCGCCGCCATGAACTCGCAACGCTGGAGCATCTGCTGTTGGCGCTGATCGAAGAACCCGACGCCGCCAAGGTGATGCGGGCCTGTTCGGTCAATCTGGACGATCTGAAACGCACATTGATCGAGTTCATCGATGATGATCTGTCCACCCTTGTCACCGATGTCGAAGGCTCCGAAGCGGTCCCCACCGCCGCGTTTCAACGGGTGATCCAGCGCGCCGCCATCCATGTGCAATCCTCTGGCCGCACCGAAGTGACCGGTGCCAACGTGCTGGTCGCGATCTTTGCCGAACGGGAGAGCAACGCCGCCTATTTCCTGCAGGAACAGGACATGACGCGCTATGATGCGGTGAATTTCATTGCGCATGGCGTGGCGAAAGACCCGTCTTTCGGCGAAACCAGGCCGCTGACCGGCGCCCAGGAAGAGGAACCCAAGGCCCCGGCTGCCGAGGCGGAGGGCAAGGAAAGCGCGCTGTCGAAATACTGCGTCGATCTGAACGCCAAAAGCCGCAAGGGCGACGTTGACCCGCTGATCGGCCGCCATGCCGAGGTCGAACGCTGCATTCAGGTGCTGTGCCGCAGGCGGAAGAACAACCCTTTGCTGGTCGGCGACCCCGGCGTCGGCAAGACCGCGATTGCCGAAGGGCTGGCGCTGAAAATCGTACGCGGCGAAACCCCCGAGGTTCTGTCCAAATCCACCATCTTCTCGCTCGACATGGGCGCGCTGCTGGCCGGTACCCGCTATCGCGGCGACTTCGAGGAGCGGATGAAGGCGGTGATGAAAGAGATGGAGGATCACCCCGACGCCATTCTGTTCATCGACGAGATTCACACGGTGATCGGGGCCGGTGCCACATCTGGCGGCGCGATGGATGCCTCGAACCTGCTGAAACCGGCGTTGCAGGGTGGCAAGCTGCGCTGCATGGGATCGACAACCTACAAGGAGTTCCGCCAGCACTTCGAGAAAGACCGTGCCCTCAGCCGCCGGTTCCAGAAGATCGATGTCAATGAGCCTTCGGTCGAAGATACCGTGAAGATCCTGATGGGGATCAAGAGCTATTTCGAGGATCACCACGACCTGCGCTATACCAATGATGCGATCCGCTCGGCGGTGGAATTGTCCGCCCGCTACATCCATGACCGCAAGCTGCCCGACAAGGCGATTGACGTGATCGACGAGGCGGGTGCTGCGCAGCATCTGATGACCGAATCCAAGCGCCGCAAGACCATCGGTGCCAAGGATATCGAGGCGGTGGTGGCCAAGATCGCCCGGATCCCGCCGAAAAGCGTCTCGAAAGACGATAGCGAAGTGCTGCGCGATCTGGAAAAATCGCTCAAACGCGTGGTGTTCGGCCAGGATGATGCCATCGCCGCGCTGTCGTCGGCGATCAAGCTGGCCCGCGCGGGTCTGCGTGAACCGGAAAAGCCGATTGGCAACTATCTGTTTGCCGGCCCCACCGGCGTCGGCAAAACCGAGGTGGCCAAGCAACTGGCCTCGGTGCTGGGCGTCGAATTGCTGCGCTTCGATATGTCGGAATATATGGAGAAACACGCGGTGTCGCGGCTGATCGGCGCACCTCCCGGCTATGTCGGCTTTGATCAGGGCGGCATGCTGACCGATGGCATCGATCAGCATCCGCATTGCGTGCTGCTGCTGGACGAGATGGAAAAGGCGCACCCCGATGTCTACAACATCCTGTTGCAGGTGATGGACCATGGCAAACTGACCGACCACAACGGCCGCTCGGTGGATTTCCGTAATGTGATCCTGATCATGACCTCGAACGCCGGGGCGATGGAAATGTCGAAAAGCGCCATCGGCTTTGGCCGTGATCGGCGCACCGGTGAAGATACCGCCGCGATCGAACGCACCTTTACCCCGGAATTCCGCAACCGGCTGGATGCGGTGATCTCGTTCGCGCCGCTGTCGCGCGCGGTGATCAATCAGGTGGTCGAAAAGTTCGTGCTGCAACTGGAGGCGCAACTGATGGACCGCCATGTCCATATCGAACTGTCGGCTGAGGCCGCCGCCTGGCTTGGCGAACGCGGCTATGATGACAAGATGGGGGCGCGTCCGCTGGGACGGGTGATCCAGGAACATATCAAGAAGCCGCTGGCCGAGGAATTGCTGTTCGGCAAGCTGTTGAAAGGCGGCGTGGTCAAGGTCGGGGTGAAAGATGACAAGATCGATCTGGTGATCGAAGAACCGCAAAAACCACGCCTCACCGGCAACAAGCCGCCGCTGTTGACGGCAGAGTGACCGGCGACGGGCAGCGGCTGCCCGGCAGCAAAAAGGCGGGTCGCAAGGTCCGCCTTTTGGCGTTGCTGTGCGCCGCCCTGCTCGGCCCCGCCGCCGCGTCCGCGCGCGATATCCTGCTGGGTCTGCCGCTGGCCTGTGATCTGACCGACACCTGCTTTGTGCAAAACCATGTCGACCGCGACCCCGGCCCCGGTGCCGCCGACTATACCTGTGCCCTGCAATCCTATGACGGCCATGACGGCACCGATTTCGCCCTGCCCGATCTGGCGATGATGGTTGCCGGTGTCGCTGTGGTGGCCAGTGCCCCCGGCACCGTCAAAGCCGCGCGGGATGGCGAAGTGGACGCGCTGCAAGGCGTCCCGGGTGCCCCCGATGTCAGGGACAAGGAATGCGGCAACGGCGTGCTGATCGACCATGGCGGCGGCTGGGAAACCCAATATTGCCATATGAAACAAGGCTCTGTCGGGGTTGAACCGGGTCTGCGGGTCCGGATGGGGCAACAACTGGGGCAGGTCGGGCTGTCGGGTGAAACCGAATTTCCCCATGTGCATCTGACGGTGCGCCATGATGGCATGGCGGTGGACCCGTTTCACCCCGAGGATGTGCTGATCTGCGGCACCGCCCCCGATCACAGCCTGTGGCAAGACCCGCCGCCCTACCAGCCCGGCGGCATCATCGCCGCAGGCTTTGGCGCCGCCATTCCGACCTTCGAGGCGATCAAGGCCGGGATACCGGTGCAAACCACCCTGCCCGCCACCGCACCGGCGCTGGTTCTTTGGGTGCATCTGTTCGGCAGCCGTGCCGGCGACGAGGTTCGCATCACCATCACCGGCCCGTCAGGCCCGGTCCTCGACGAGGTCCAAACGCTGGAAAAGCCCCAAGCCCGCCTGTTTCGCGCGGCGGGCAAGCGACTGACCGGGGCCGCATGGCCCGCAGGCGCCTATATCGGCACCAGCACCCTAACGCGCGGCTCCACGGAAATCGAACAGCAAACCGTGACAATCACCGTCGCACCATAGCCCCCTGTCTTGTTCATTTTCTGTTCACAAATATCCCGGGGTGCGTCCAGCGGTGCGCCATCGGTCCGAGAACCGATGGACGCGGGGGGCAGAGCCCCGGCTCCCGTCGGGAAAACTCACCGCTCGGTCAGCTTCAACTCGATTCGCCGGTTCTGCGCCCGCGCCTCCGGGCTGTCCCCCAAAGCCACCGGGCGATATTCGCCAAAGCCGGTGGCGGCAACGCGGTCTTGCGGAAAGCCCAGTTGATCCACCATATAAAGCACCACCGACAGGGCGCGGCCCTGGCTGAGTTCCCAGTTGCTGGTATATTTGCCGCCACCGGCCTGCGGCACGTTGTCGGTATGACCATCGACCCGGATCATCCAGTCGATCTCGGGCGGAATTTGCCCGATGATCTCCTGTAACGTGCCGACAACGCTGGCAATCTGTGCCTGCCCTGCCGGGGCCAGATCGGCGGAGGCGGGTTCAAACAGCACCTCGGAGGAGAAGACAAAGCGGTCGCCGACAATCTGCACGCCTTCGCGGCCCGCCAGCAGGGTGCGCATCCTGCCGAAGAACTCCGACCGGTAGCTGGCCAGATCCTTGGCCTCGGCCTCCAGCCGCGCCCGTTCGGCGGCTTCAAGTTCGGCGCGGCGTCGCTGTTCGGCGGCAACGGTGGCCAGCGCCGAATTCAGCTGCCCCCCCAGATTCTCGATCTGCACCTTGGCGTCGCTGTCGCGGGCGGCGGTATCGTCCAGCGTGGCCTGCAATGCTCCCAACTGCCCGCGCAGCGCCGCCAGCTGTTCATTCAGCACCGCCATCTTGCGGGCATCGCCGGCCGATTGGGCCTGTACCGTCGCCAGTTTCGCCTGCGCCGTGGCCAACAGCGCCAGCCGCTGTTCCGCCTCGGTCATCGTGTCGGTTGCGGTCCGTTCCGCCGCCAGTTTCGCCGCCAGCGCCTCGGCCAGTTGCTGCGTCACCGCATCGCGTTCGGCGGCAAGGGTGGCGGCATCGGTGGCGGCATCGGCGGCACCGGATTCGGCCTGCGCCTTGGCCAGCAGCGCGGCGGCCAGTTTCAGATCCAGATCCTGGCGGGCGGCAGCGGCGGCGGCCAGCAGGATCAGGGTGTCCTCGGCCCGTTTGCGCTGGTCTTCCAGCGCCAGTGTCATCGCCGTCAGTTCGCTTGCCGAACTGCGCAGCTTTTCGCGCAGCGCTTCGGCGGCGGCCTGTTCCGCCAGTTTGGCGACCTCAGCGGCACCAAGGGTCGCCTCGACCCCCGCCAGCCGTTGGCGCAATGCAGCGGCGGCGGCCTGTTCCGCCAGTCTGGCCTTTTCCGCATCGGACAGATCGGCTTGCAGGGCGCTGACATCGGCAGACAATTGGGCGGTATTGGCATCTGCGCTGGTCAACCGCGCCAGCATGTCGGCCAGCGAGGCATCACGCTCCGCCACATTCTTGCGCAGATCCGCGACCATCGCATCCACCGCTTCGCGCTGCGCCGCCGCCAGCCGCGCGGATTCGGCAGCCGCATCCACCTCGGTGCGGGCCTTGGCCAGCGCCAGGTTCAGCGCCTCCTGTTCGGTAAACAGCCGGGCCTGTGCCGCCTCCAGATCAGCGACGCTGGCGGCCAAAACCGCGCCTTGCGCCCGCGCGTCATTGCGTTCGGCGAGCAGTGACGCCACCTGCGCCTCGAAACTGCTGATCCGCGACGCACTTTCGCTCAGCGCCGACTGTTGCGAGGTCAGCGTGGCGTTCAGAGTGGCAATCAACGTGTCCTGTTGCGCCGTTTTGGCCTGTTCCCCCGCCAGTTGCATCCCGGCGGTATCCAGTTCCGAGGTCAGGCGGCTGGTTTCCTGCCGCTCCATCCCCAGCGCATTGGCAAGGTCGGATACCTGGATCGACAGGCCGTCCAATTCGCCGATTTGCGTGGTGATGGTGTCGCGCAGTGCATATTGCACCACCAGAAAGATGGTCAGCACAAACATGATCAGCAGCAACAGGGTGGTAAAGGCATCGACAAAGCCGGGCCAGATCGACAACGGCTCCCGCCTGCCGCCGCGGCGCGAGCCTGCCATCATTCCCTCCGCGGCGCAGCGGTGCCTGGCACCCGCGACATTTGCCGGATTGCCCCGGTCAGCGCCGCCAGATCGCCGCGCAATTCGGCGATGCTTTCCGACCGCCCGGCCGAGATTTCCTCCAGTATCCGCAGCAGTTGCACATCGATTGACCGCAGCCGCATCCGGCTTTCGGCATCGACGCCGCCCTCCGCTGCCTCCGCCACCGGCATCGCCAGGCTTTGCAGCGCCGAAATCATCCGGTCCTGCCCCTCGGCCGTGCGGTCCTGGCCTTCCGCCATGCGGTTCAGCCCTTCCGCCATCCGGTCCTGCCCCTCGGCCATCCGGTTCTGGCCCTCGGCTATCCGGTTCTGCCCCTCGGCCATCCGGTTCTGGCCCTCGGCCATCCGTTCCAGCACCGCGATGCTGCCGGATTCACTTTCCAGCCGCTGGCTCAGCCGGTCCACCGCATCGGCCAGCCGACCCAGCCGTTCATCGACCAGCGCCCGGCTGACATCGGACTGCACGAACATGGTTTGCAGCGAATCCATCTGGTCGGCCATATGGTCCAGCACCTGGGCAAAGGCCCCGGCGTCACCCCCGCCGCCGCCTTCGCCTTCGCCGGTGGCAAGGCCGACCCGGGTGATGGTCGAAAGCCATTCTTCCAGCTCGCGGTAGAACCGGTTCTGGCCATGGCCGGCAAACAGCTCCAGCATCCCGACCAGCAGCGACCCGGTCAGCCCGAGCAGCGAGGAGGAAAACGCCTGCCCCATGCCGCCCAACTGGGTTTCCAACCCGCCCATCAGCCGGTCAAACACCTGCATCCCGGTTTCCCCCACTTCGGGGGTCAGCGACCGGATGGTGTCGACCACCGCCGGAACCGTGGTGGCCAGACCGAAAAAGGTACCCAGAAGGCCAAGGAAAATCAGCAGGTTGACCAGATAGCGGGTGATATCGCGCGACTCGTCGGTGCGGGTCGCCACCGAATCGAGGATCGAGCGTTGGGATGAAGACGAGATTTGCACCCGCGCGCCCCGCGCGCGCAGCAATGCCGCCAGCGGGGCCAGCAGACTTGGCGCCTTGGTCAGTTCATGCCCCGGGCGGTGTGCGGCAAAATCCTCGATCCAGTTGACCGATGCGATCAGCTGGAACACCTGCAGGAAACAGGTGATGACACCGATAAAGAACACCAGCGCGATAAAGCTGTTGAGATAGGTGTTTTCCACAAACACCGCAGCCAGCTTGGGATAGGCGAAATAAAATCCCACCCCGGCCAGTGCCACCACCAGCAACATCATCACAATCTGGCGCACAGGCTGCGAGAAAAACGGCTCGGCCTGACGCAATGATTTATCGACCAAAACCCTGTGGCCCCCTGAAACCCTGCCTGCACGACAGGCGGTAGCACAGATTTATCCAGCCGCCAATGCAGGCGCAGCACAGGGATGGTGCCCGCTGGCCGATTGGCCGCAAATGGATCAACGGCAGCCGGATGCCACCGGGACCCCTGTCAGGTCCCGGGCGTCGCGGCGCGAACCAGATCCGCCAGTTCCAGCAGATCGGCGTCTCTGATCCCCAGTTCCGCCAGATGCGCCACGGTATTGAACAGATACGCATCGTTGCGCCCCGCAGACCCTGCCGACCGGGCAATGATGGCGGCCTGTTCTTCGGTGCCAAGGTCCTGGCAATATTGCGGATGATCGCGGTTCACCACATAGCCTGTGGCTGTCACCGGCCTGCCATCCTGCAATGTCACCGCCAGGTCCATTTCGCGGTAAGCCGATGAGATCAGCTCGCGGTCCCGCAGATAGGCCAGCGTCTCCGCCTCTTGTCCCTCCGCCACCGCAAAGGCGACACCGTGGCAGCTTGCCCCCCCGGCGGCATCCAGTGCCAGCACCAGACCGGGGTCACTCACCGTGCCCCGGTAATGGATCGACCACATGCAAAACGACCGGTGGTAGCCCTGCAACAGCGCCACCTGTCGTTCGGAATGGGCAAAACCGGGGTTCCACATCAGCGATCCATAGCCAAACACCCACAGACTAGCACCCATGTGACTGGCCCCCTTGTGACTGGCCCCCTTGTGACTGGCCCCCTTGCAGCGCCCCCTGTAGACAGCAGCGACGGCGATCTGAAAAGGGGGCTTCATGCGGCGGTTGACGATTGCGGTGCTGGTGCTGTCTTTCCTGTGGTTCGGCTATTGGGCGGTGGGGTCGCGCGGGCTGGATGCCGGTGTGACCGGTTGGCTGCAAGGGCTAAAGGCGGATGGCGCCGCGGTGGCATGGTCGGATGTGGCGGTCAGGGGCTTTCCCAACCGGTTCGACCTGACCATCACTGATCCCGCGATCGGTGACCCGGCGCAGTTGCAATGGCGCGCCGATTTCTTTCAGATGCTGACCCGCAGCTATGCCCCCTATCACCTGATCGGGGTCTGGCCCGACAGCCAGTCGCTGACCTCGCCACTGGCCACCCTGACGCTGGCCAATGACACGGCGCGGGCCTCGGTGCGGTTTCGCCCGGTGCCGTCGCTGCCGCTGGATCATGTTGAACTGGTGGTGGATGGCGGGCGGCTGACCTCAACCCAAGGCTGGGTAGCCCGGTTCGATCAGGCCCGCTTTGCCACCCGGCAGCGGCCCGATCTGATCCATGCGCATCAACTGGGGCTGGATATCATCGGTCTGACCCCCGATCCCGCCTTGCGCCAGGCGGTGCAGGCGGCAACCCCCTTGCCGGACACCGTGGCGCTCGTGCATGCCGATGTGACGCTGCAACCCGATGCCCCGCTGGACCGCTTTGCCTTTGGCGCTGTGCCGCTGCGGCTGTTGCGGCTGGATCTGACCGATGTCCGGTTTGAATGGGGCAGCATCGGTGTGCAGGCACAGGGGTCACTGACCCGCGATGCGGCAGGCTATGGCGCAGGACAGATCACCCTTACCCTGACCGACTGGCGCGGGCTGATGGCTTTGCTGACGGCATCGGGCAGCCTTGATCCGGTGCTGACCGGGACCCTGTCACGGGCATTGGAGGTGCTGGAGGGCATGGCAGGGACCCCCGATGCGCTGGCGGTGCCGATCAGCTTTGCCGGTGGCCGGGGCACCATAGCCGGTCTGCCACTGCTGCTGGCACCGCAGTTCTGACGGCGGCGGCAGGCGACACTAGGGCGGGATGAGGCTTGACGGAAACCTCGCGTCGCATGTCCGCCTCAACGGCGATCCTGCCTAGCCTTGATGTCAGAGGGCAACGCAGGGCCGCCGGGTGGGCGCGAGCGGTGCCGGGTTTGGGTGCTTTATGGTGCCGCACCCCCCGTAGATGTTCCTTGCCGAGAAGCCGCAGAAGCGCACGCGTCGTGCCGCAGGCACACCTCCGGCGTGACGGGGCGGTCGTGCGCTGCCCGGCGGGCTTCGCCCTTGATTCCGGGCTCAGAGGGGCGTGCTGCTTTGGTTCTGTCTAGATCCGTCTCGCCCTACCGGCAATAGCCGCCCGAATTGTATCGGGCGGTATCCAGATGCAGATGATCCTCGTGGGCCCCGTCAGACCCGGGTCCAAGGGTGGTGCCAAACGGGCCACAGGCCGCCTTGTGCACCGCCTTCAGCGGGCGGCTGTAGCTGCCGCGCCGGTAGTCGCTGGCAACCGTCACTTCGGCACCGCTGGTCAGGATAAAGCCGGAAATGTCGATGGCTCTGCCGCGCCCATGTTCGGAAATCCGGGCACCCGGCACATTGTTGCGGGTGCGGCAGATATAGCTGGCTGCCACCCGCAATGCCTCCAACCCGCTGCCCTTGGCGTCAAACGCCGGTTTGGCAGCGGTTTGTACCCAGGTGTTCAGCGCCTGTGCCGTGGTGCAATCCAGTGTCGCCGCCGGTGACAGCGCAATGCCATCGACCGAGGTCACTTCAACTGGCTCCTCGACACCGCAGCCCTTGATCCGGGCGGCAATCGGCGGCAGCGCCCGGCCCTTGATGCCGGGGATGCCGCAAACCGAGCCGGCGCGCCCGGCAATGGCACCGGGGTCCGGCTGGGTGCGGCTGGCGCTGGCGGTCAAAAGGCTGAACAAACCCCTGCGTTGTTTCGGCACCGGGCTGGCGGCCCCCTCTGTACCGGGTTGCAAGGGCGCAATCGCCGCAGCCGCAGGGCTGGCCAGGGCCAGCGCCGGGGCCGAAGTGCTGGCCAGGGCCAGCGCCGGGGCCGCAGTGCTGGCCAGCGCCAGCGCCGGGGCCGCAGCGGCTGCCGCAGCAGCAGCACCGGCGGCCAGATCACCATCGGTGCCGGGGCGCGGCTTTGGCAATGGCGACCGGGTCGGCGGCCCGGAGGCTTCGGGTTCTGCCACAGCCACAGATCCGGCTTCGGCGGCAGACCCCAGCGGGATGCCTGCCCGCTGCCCCGGCCGTTCCGGGACCGCGGCGGCAACGGCGGCAACGGTACCGCCGCCTCCCGGTCGCGGCTTTGGCAGCGGTGACCGGTCAATTGCCCCGGCAAGGGCCTGCCCCGCCAGCAGCAGGCAACAGCATGCAAAGATCCCACAGCACCGGATCATCCCGCCCTATTCCCTGGCCTTGGCCCCAACAGCGGCCCCAACAGCGGCCCCAACAGCGGACCGTCCGAAATCCGGGGCATCGGTATCCTGCCCGGCTTCGATGATACCCCGCCTGATTGCCCTTGTCCTGGTAAAATAAGCATGAAGATGGTCGCCATCCCCCAGCCTTATTGCGCGTTGCAGGGCAAAAAGCTCTTCGGTAAAGCGGCCAAGGATGTCCAGCGTGGCATCCTTGTTGGTCAGGAACACATCGCGCCACATCGTCGGGTCACTGGCGGCAATCCGGGTAAAGTCGCGAAACCCGGTGGCGGAATATTTGATCACTTCGGAGTTTGCCACCCGGCGCAGATCATCGGCAACCCCCACCATGGTATAGGCGATCAGGTGCGGCGTATGGCTGACCACCGCCAGCACCAGATCATGGTGCGGCGGGTCCATCTCATCGACATTGGCCCCCATCGCCGCCAACAGCTGGCGCAGCTGCACCAGCGCACCTTCATCGGTGTCGGGCAGCGGCGTCAACAGCCACCAGCGGTTCTGAAACAGCGTGGCAAAGCCCGACCTTGGCCCGGAATATTCGGTACCGGCCATCGGATGACCGGGGATGAAATGCACGCCCGCCGGAATGTGCGGTGCCACTGCCGCGATCACCGCCTGTTTCACCGACCCCACATCGGTGACGGTGGCGCCCGGTTTCAGGTGTGGCCCGATGGCGGCGGCCACCGCCCCCATCGCACCGACCGGCACCGCCAGCACCACCAGATCGGCGCCCGCCACCGCCTCCGCCGCGCTGGCATACACCGCGTCGCACAGCCCGATTTCCAGCGCCACCGCCCGGGTTTCGGCGGAAGTGGCATGGCCGGTGATGCTGCCCACCGCGCCGGCCGCCCGCATCGCCAGCGCCATCGACGAGGCGATGTGGCCCAACCCGATCAGCGCCACCTTTGGATAGATCACGCTCACTCCGGCCGTCCCAAGGGCGACGCCCTGAATTCCGCCACCGCATGGGCCACCCGGCGGCAGGCCGCTTCATCCCCCACGGTGATGCGCAGACACTGCGGCAATTTGTAGCCGCCGACCCGGCGCACGATCAACCCGCGCGAATTCAGATAAGCGTCACAGGCCTCGGCTTCCGGTTGGCTGGCAAACCGCGCCAGCACGAAATTGGCCTGCGATGGGTCGCAAGGCACCGCCTGCGCCGTCAGGGCATCGGCCAGCCAGACCCGCAACCGGGCGTTTTCGGCCCGGCACCAGTCGAAATGGCTGCGGTGGCGCAGGGCGGCTTCGGCCACCTCCAGCTGCACAGTCGACAGATTGAACGGGCCGCGCACCCGGTTCAGCACGTCGATCACGGCCTTTGGCCCATAGCCCCAGCCGATCCTGAGCCCGCCCAGACCATAGATCTTTGAAAAGGTCCGCGTCATCACCACATTCCGCCGCGCCTCGATCAGGGCCAGCCCGCCGTCATAGCCCTCGGCAAACTCGGCATAGGCACCATCCAGCACCAGCAGCGCCTGTGGCGGCAGCCCATCGGCCAGCCGCGCCAGATCGGCCTGACCGATCATGGTACCGGTTGGATTGGCCGGGTTTGCTACGAACACCAGCCGGGTCCGCGTGCTACAGGCCGCCAGAATGGCATCGACATCCACCACCCGCTCACGCTCTGCCACCGCCACCGGGGTCGCACCGGCAGCCAGCGCCGAAATGCGGTACATCAGGAACCCGTGTTCGGTATGGATCACCTCATCGCCGACCCCGGCATAGGACTGGGCCAGAAAGCTGATGATCTCATCCGAACCCGCCCCGCAGATCACCCGGGTTTCGTCCAGCCCATGCACTTCGGCAATGGCGCGGCGCAGGCTGGCATGGTCGGTCCCCGGATAGCGGTGCAGAGTATGACCGGCCCGGCGATAGGCCTCCAGCGCGCGATCGCCGGGGCCAAACGGATTTTCGTTGGACGACAGCTTGATCGCATCCGCCTGCCCCGCCAGATGCGCCTTGCCGCCCTGATACAGGGCAATATCCAGGATGCCCGGTTGCGGCCGGATCGCATGGGTCATGGCAGTCACTCCCTGAAGTCGGCGCTTTCTAGCCGTCCGACCGCCACAGCGCCAGCCCGGAATAGCAGTGAGCGCGCGCGCGCCTCCCGCTGGCCTCCCGCCTTGCGCTTGTGTTTCGCGAAAATACTCCCGCCGGAGGCGGCGCCGCTGCCACCAGACCCACCGTCAAAGCAAAAGGCCGCACCCACCGGCGCGGCCTCAATCCGTAGGTCGGGGTATACCCCGACTCCGCCCCATCAATTCTTGGCGTAATATTCCACCACCAGGTTCGGTTCCATCACCACCGGATAGGGCACATCGCCCAGTTTCGGCTGGCGCACAAAGGTCGCCACCATCTTCTGATGATCGACTTCGATATAATCCGGTACATCGCGTTCGGCCAGTTGCACCGCTTCCAGCACGATCGCCAGTTGGCGCGAGCGGTCACGCACCGCGATCACGTCGCCCTCTTTCACCCGGTAAGACCCGATGTTGACCTTGACGCCGTTCACGGTGACATGGCCGTGGTTGACGAACTGGCGGGCGGCAAACACGGTTGGCACGAACTTGGCGCGGTAGACCACCGCATCCAGCCGGCGTTCCAAGAGACCGACCAAGTTTTCACCGGTGTCGCCCTTGATCCGTTCGGCTTCGGCATA
>JAYTDA010000006.1:0-1634 GCA_043736155.1 Paracoccaceae bacterium
CCGTAGGGTGGGCCATATGGCCCACCCTACCAGAAAGAACCGCCATGCGCCCGACCTGCACCGCCACCACCCTCGTCGACGACGCCCGCGTCCGCGTCACCCGGTTTGATTTTCCGCCGGGAGCCGAAACCGGCTGGCACCGGCACGGGATGGATTATGTGATCACCGCCGTCACCGATTGCGAAATGCTGCTGGAGGAGCCCGGCGGCGGCACTCGGCGGGTGCTGGTGCCGGCGGGGACGGCCTATCGGCGGAGCGAGGGGGTGGAGCATAATGTGGTCAATGACGGGGATCGGGTGATGAGTTTTGTCGAGGTGGAGCTGAAGTGACGAAAGGCGGGGGGCTTCACGCCCCCCGCGCGACCAGCGGTGCTCGGACCGATGGCGCACCGATGGTCGCACCCGTGGGATATTTTGGAACGGGTAATGGCAGGAAGAGGTCAGAGTTCTGCCAGTAGGGCTTTGATCCCGGCCACCACCAGCTTGTGGTCTTCGACCTGCGGCAGGCCCGACACTGTGGCCACCGCGACCATCCCGATCCCGGCCGCCACCAGCGGCACCGCGCCGCCGTGGTCAGAGTAGTCTTCGACCGGATAGCCCTGTTCGGGGAGGGTGCTGGCCTTGTCGCGGTTTTTGGTGCCGACGGCGAGGGAGGGCAAGCCCATCATCAGCGCCGTGTTGCTTTTGCGCCGGGCCCAGGTGTCGTTGTTGGCGGCCGAGCCGGGCAGGGCGGCGTGAAAGTGGCAGCGGTGGGCGTTGCGGATGTCGATCACCACCGGCAGGCCCTTGGCCAGCCCGATCAGGATCATGCCGAGGCGCAGCGCGAGGTCTGCGTCAAAACGCGGCAGGATCAGGGTTTTCGCTTCGGCTTCGAGGTCGCTCGGGGTCATGGGGTCTGTCTGCCTTGTGTTCAAAGCGCGCCGATGCCGCGCAGGATGATGGTTTTGACCGAGACTTTTGCGGCCTGCCATTGGGCATCGGTCAAGGGTGTGCCGCCGTTCAGCACCTCGATCTGGTGGCCGAAATCGGCGTAGTGCTGGGTGGTGGCCCAGAGCATGTAGAGAAGATGCGCCGGGTCGACCGGTTCCATCTTGCCTTCGTCGACCCAGCGCTGGATCAGCGCGGCGCGGCCTGTGGTCCAGTCGCGCAGGGTGGTTTCAAGGTAGTCCTGGATCACCGGTGCGCCATGCATCACCTCGGAGGCCCAGACCTTGGAGCCGTCCGGGTGGCGGCGCGAAATGTCCATCTTGGCGTCGATATAGGCGCCGATGCCGTCGACCGGGCCGGGGGCGGCATCCATTGCCTCGGCGGCGTGCAGCCAGATCTCGAAGATGTCCTGCACCACCCGGCGGTAGAGGTCTTCCTTGGTGGCAAAGTAGTAATGCAGGTTGGCTTTCGGCAGCCCGGCCAGATCGGCGATCAGCTGCATGGTGGCGCCGCCAAACCCCGCCTCGGCGAACACCTTTTCGGCGGCGCGCAGGATCAGCGCCTCGTTCTGCTGCCGGATTTCCATGCGCTTCAGCGGGCGCCCGGGTTCTGCCATTGCGGTCCTGCCCCATGATGGCGATTTTCGTTGACCGTCTGGTCAGCGTTTGCCAGCTTCACATCTGACCATACGGTCAGGAAAAGATTCGC
>JAYTDA010000007.1:0-2151 GCA_043736155.1 Paracoccaceae bacterium
CCCAACCCGATCATCTTTCTGGAAAACGAAATCCTGTATGGGCGCAGTTTCGAAGTGCCCGCGACAGACGATTTCACCATCCCGTTCGGCAAGGCGAAAATCGAACGGGCCGGGACCGATGTCACCATCGTCAGCTTCGGCATCGGCCTGACCTATGCGCTGGACGCCGCCGAGAAACTTGGCCGCGAAGGGATCAGCGCCGAAGTGATCAACCTGCGCACCCTGCGGCCGATGGACACCGAAACCATCCTTGCCTCCGTCCGCAAAACCAACCGCTGCGTCACCGTCGAGGAAGGCTGGCCCCAAGGCTCCATCGGCAACTACATTTCGTCGGTGATCATGCAGCAGGCCTTCGACTACCTCGACGCGCCGGTGATCAACTGCACCGGCAAGGACGTGCCGATGCCCTATGCCGCCAACCTCGAAAAACTGGCGCTGCTGACCAGTGCAGATGTGATCGCCGCCGTCAAATCAGTGACTTACCGCTAAGGAGCCCGCGCCATGCCCATCGAAATTCTGATGCCCGCGCTGTCGCCGACGATGGAAGAAGGCACGCTGGCCAAATGGCTGGTCAAGGTCGGCGACACGGTGAAATCCGGTGATCTTTTGGCCGAGATTGAAACCGACAAAGCCACGATGGAATTCGAGGCCGTCGACGAAGGCGTGATCGGCGAATTGCGGGTTGCCGCCGGCACCGAAGGGGTCAAGGTCAACGCGGTTATCGCGGTGCTGCTGGCTGATGGAGAAAAGGCCGGGGCAGCACCCGCCGCCGAAGCCCCCGCCGCCATAGCAGCCCCCAGCGCCCCGACATCGCCCGTTCGGGCGGAAGAGGCCCCGACGAAACTGCCCGAAAAAGGCACCCGTGTTTTCGCCACCCCCCTCGCCCGGCGCATCGCCGCCGACAAGGGGCTGGACTTGACTGCCGTCGCAGGCTCTGGCCCGCATGGCCGGATCGTCAAGACCGACGTGGAAAACGCCATGCCTGCGGTTGCTGCCGTGGCCGCTGTTGCCGCTGCTCCCACCGCCACCAAGGCCGCAGCCCCGACTGGTTTCCCCACTGGCCTGTCCACCGAAACCGTGTTGAAAATGTATGCCGACCGGCAATTCGAAGAGGTCAAACTGGATGGAATGCGCAAGACCATCGCAGCCCGCCTGACCGAAGCCAAACAAACCATCCCGCATTTCTACCTGCGGCGCGACATTCGGCTCGACGCACTGCTCAAGTTCCGGGGCGAGTTGAACGCCCAGCTTGAATCCCGCAAAATCACACTCTCGGTCAATGATTTCATCATCAAAGCCTGTGCCCTTGCCTTGCAATCCGTGCCCGACGCCAATGCCGTCTGGGCCGGGGACCGGATTCTGAAACTGAAACCGTCTGACGTGGCCGTCGCCGTCGCCATCGAGGGCGGCCTGTTCACCCCGGTGCTGCGCGACGCCGAAACCAAATCCCTATCGGCTTTGTCGGCGCAGATGAAAGACCTCGCTGCCCGCGCCAAGATCCGCAAACTTGCCCCCGCCGAATATCAGGGCGGCAGCTTTGCAATTTCCAATCTGGGGATGTTCGGGATCGACAATTTCGACGCCGTGATCAACCCGCCGCATGGCGCGATCCTCGCAGTCGGGGCTGGCGTTCCGAAACCTGTCGTCACCAACGGCCAGATCGAAGTGGCGACCGTGATGTCCGTCACCTTATCGGTCGATCACCGGGTCATCGATGGGGCACTGGCGGCGAACCTGCTGAATGCCATTGTCAGCAATCTGGAAAATCCGCTGGGGATGCTGGCCTGATCCACTCGCCAGACAGCAAAAAACGCCGCGCAATCCCTGCGCGGCGTTTTCAATTCACAGCGATGCAGCCCCACCGCAAGAGTTCAGTAACTGATCCATCTTGACCGATGGCTGCTCACAGCCAGCCTCGCCCACAATCTTGGCCGGAACCCCGGCCACAGTCTTGCAAGGCGGCACATCGGCCAGCACCACAGACCCGGCCGCAATCCGGGAACAATAGCCAATCGTGATATTGCCGAGCACTTTGGCCCCGGCCCCAATCAGCACACCATTGCCGATCTTGGGATGGCGGTCTTCCTCTTCCTTGCCGGTGCCACCCAACGTGACCGAATGCAGCATCGACACATTGTCGCCAACCACCGC
>JAYTDA010000008.1:0-2276 GCA_043736155.1 Paracoccaceae bacterium
CAGTTTTCGATGGCGGTGATCTGCGGCGCAGCGTCGCCATCTTTTTCACCGGCATAGGCCTGGAAATCCAGACCCGCAGCGGTGGCAGCCGCTTCGGCACCCTGCTTCATCTTCACGAAGAACGGGTTGGTGTTGTTCTTGGTGATCAGGCAGGCCAGATCGGCAGCCGAGGCCGAACCGGCAATCAGCGCAAGCGCAGCTGCGCCCAGAAGGGCGGTTGCTTTGAGTTTCATTGTAATCCTCCCAAGGATGTTAGGGGCTGATGCCCCGGCAGTAAGTCGGTCGCCACAACTGACGCAGCCACTGGACCGCGCCGATACGATGGCGGTATCGTGATAGAAACCCGATTCTTGGCGAAGCGTCAAGTTAAATAAATCACTCTGATTTATTATTGACAGGACCGGGTTTCATGCCCAATCTCTGACAGGTCTTTCGTGGTCTCGGGCTCTTTGCCCGCAGCACAGGAGGCTTTGAAAACCGGCCTTGGGAGGGGTGCGATGCTGATCGGGATACCGCCCATTCTGGGGCCAGAACTGCTGTTTACCCTGCGGTCGATGGGGCACGGCGACGAGATTGCGTTCGTCGACGGCAATTACCCGGCGCAAGAACACGCCCGCCGCCTGATCCGTGCCGATGGTCACGGCGTATTGGCGTTGGTCGAAGCGGTGTTGGCCGTGCTGCCACTCGACCGGTCGGTTGCGCAATCGGTTTTGCGGGCGGCCCTGAACAATGATCCCGTGCAACGTGGTGAGTTCCACCACCAGATTGATGCGCTGATCGCGCGGCTGGTGCCCGGCATCACTGTCACGGCTCTTGAAGGGGCCGACCTTTACCCCCGTGTTCGCGCCTGTCACACCGTCGTGGCGACGTCGGAGATGGCCCTTTATGCCAATGTCATCCTGCGCAAAGGGGTGGTCACCCGCCCCGCCGCAGTGATCACATGACCGCGTGTGCCGATGCCGCGCCAAGATGAACGGAGCCTGAACCTCATGCCGGATTCTGCCGCCGAACGGCTGACAGCGGAAGCGACCGGTCTGCGTGGATCCAACCAGTCGGGAATGCGCGACCATAACGAACGTCTGGTGCTGTCCCTTGTCCGTTTGCATGGGCCGCTCGCAAAATCCGACATTGCCCGCATCTCTGGTCTGTCGGCGCAGACGGTGTCCGTGATCATGCGGGCGCTGGAGCGCGACGGGCTGCTGCGGCGTGGGGAACCTCTGCGGGGGCGCATCGGTCAGCCCTCGGTGCCGCTGTCGCTGGCGCCGGATGGCGCGCTGTTTCTCGGACTGAAGATTGGCCGACGCTCGGCCGACCTGACGCTTGTCGACTTCCTTGGCGACGTCCGCGACAGCCGCCGCTGCGTCTATCGCTACCCCACGCCGGCGACGGTGGTCAGCTTTGTCGGCGATGCCGTCGAAGAGATTTTTCATGATCTCGCCCCGCAGCTGCGCGACCGGGTCAGCGGCCTTGGTGTGGCAATGCCGTTTCAGTTGTGGAACTGGGTCACAGCCATCGGCGCCCCGCAACGCGAGATGGATGCCTGGCGTGATTTCGACATTCAGGCCCCGCTGTCTGCCGTGACCGGCCTGCCGGTCTATGTGCAAAACGACGCAACTTCGGCTTGCGGGGCTGAACTGGTGTTTGGCACCGGCGACCGGCCCAAGGATTTTCTGTACTTCTACTTCGGCTATTTTATCGGCGGCGGTCTGGTGCTGAACGGCCAGCTCTATCTTGGGCGGTCGGGCAATGCTGCCGGGGTCGGACCTTTGCCGGTGCCGGGCCCTGATGGCCAGATGCGCCGTCTGTTCGACCTGGCCTCGCTGTCAGTGCTCGCCGATGCGATGGAGGCCGTGGGTGCAGACAGCGCGCATCTTTGGGAAAGCCCGATCAACTGGCAAGTGCCGCCGGACATTCTGTCAGACTGGATCGACATGGCAGCCGAAGGGCTGGCAGCCGCGATCCTGTCGGCCGCCACATTGCTGGAGCTGGAGGCGGTGATCATTGACGGCTGGATGCCGTCCTCGGTCCGCGCCGAGGTGACACGCCGCACCAACGATTCGTTGCAACGTCTCGATCTTTCAGGCGTCAGCCCGCCGCAGATCCGCGAAGGCACGGTGGGCGCGCAGGCGCGGTCCTTGGGGGCCGCCGCGATCCCGCTGTCGCAGCGCTATCTGATCGACCAGAACGCGGCGCAGCGCGAAGGCTGATCACATCAACGCCGCGTTCAGCCACAGGTGGCTCAGGATGGCCGCGATGTAACCAAGCGCCACCGCCCA
>JAYTDA010000009.1:0-8749 GCA_043736155.1 Paracoccaceae bacterium
GCGGCCGGACTTGAGGTGAACATCGATGCCGCAGCGGCAGGCACACATGTAGCAGGTGGTTTTCCGAACCTCGTCGGAAACCGGGGGCGAGAGGTTCAGCTTTGGTTGCGACATGCCTGTTCCGTCATTCCCGGTCTTGACGGAACAATGGCGCGCTGAACGCCGATGGTTCGGTCTTATTTTCCGTACTGGGCAGGAATTTCGGGACGTTGTCCAGATGGAAAGTGGAGGGCGGTCACGGTTGAACCAGCGCCAGTGCATCCCTGGCAATCTGCCGCTCCTCCGCCGCAGGCACCACATGGGCGGGGGCAAGGGTAAAGGCCAGCCCCGCCATGATCCGCTGTCGCACCGAACCCGCATGTTCGCCGATGCCGCCGGTAAAGGCCACGGCGTCCACTCCCCCCATCGCGGCGATCAGCCCGCCACCATGGCGGATCGCCCAGTGGATGAAATGCGCCACCGCAAACCGCGCCGGTTCATCGGAACGCGCCAACAACTCCTGCATGTCACTGCTGCCGCCAGACAGCCCGGCCAGACCGGCGCGGTGATTGAGCAGAATGCGGGTCTGTTCCAGCCCGATCCGCTCCACCAATGTCAGCACGGCCTGGGGGTCGATGCTGCCGGGGCGGGTGCCCATGGTCAGGCCATCCAGCGGCGAATAGCCCATGCTGGTGGCGATGGAGCGCCCCTGCAGGATCGCACAGGCCGATGCGCCATTGCCAAGGTGATAGGCCAGCAGGCGCTGCGGCAGCGGCTTTCCGGTCTGGCGCGGCAAGGCTTCGCACAGGCTGGCATAGCTGATGCCGTGAAAGCCGTAGCGGCGCAGGCCTTGGGTGGCGGGTTCATCGGGCAGGGCAAAGCGGGTCGCCTCGGCGGGGTTGCTGGCGTGAAAGGCGGTGTCGAAGCTGGCGGTTTGAGGCAGGGCGGGGGCAAGTGCGGCAAGGGCACGGATGGCGGCAAGGTTGTGCGGGTTGTGCAGCGGGGCAAGGGGGGCGCAAGCCTCGATGGCGGCGATGGTCGCAGGGGTCAGGCGGCAGGGCGCGATCAGATCGGGGCCGCCATGCACCACCCGGTGGCCCGCAACGGCAAAGCCATCCGGCGAAAATCCCTGTGCCGACAAAGCCTTCAGCAAAGCCGACAGGGCCTGCTGATGGTTGGCGGCGGAAATGGCAGCGCTTTGCCCCGCCACTGTCAACTGCGTCTCTGGCCCGATTCTGCTGGCAGATGCTGTCAAGAGCGGCTCTGATCCGGCTGAAAACACCGCCAGCTTGATCGACGACGAACCGGCATTGACCACCAGAACCGACCGCATCACAGCACCGATTTCACAAGACCCAGCACTGCCAGGAACGCCAGCAGCAGAATGGCAAAGCGGCGGAAATCCTTTGGGTCGGTGTGCAGAAAGTGCCGCCCGCCCAGCCAGATACCGACGCCGATCACCGGCAACGACAGACCTGCGGCCACCAGAGTATCGCCGCTGACCATGCCGTTCCACCACATCAGCGGCGCTGAATACAGATCGAGCAGCGGGAAATAGGCGATCAGCGTGGCGCGAAAGGTCACGGCAGACATGCCTTGCGCTGCAAAGAACGTCGCCACCGGCAACCCCCCCATCCCCGGCGCATTGGCAAGGCCCGAGGCGACCCCGGCGGCGATGTGCGCGCCATCCCCCACCGCCGCGCGAAACCGCCACCCCGCCAGCAGTACCGCGCACATCACCAGCACATAGATCGCAATCGCCGCCCGCGCCGCATCGTCGCCAATGCCGGTCAGTGCCCACAGCCCGATCGGCAAACCAACCGCCGCGCCGATCATCAATGTCACCACCCGGCGCCAGTCAATATCGCGCCACACGCCTTTGACCTGCTGAAACGTCATCAGAAATTCGCAAAACATCACCACTGCCACGAAGTTCAGCGGGTTGGTCACCAGTGCCGACCCCGCCACCACCAGCGCCGAAAAGCCAAACCCGGAATAGCCGCGTACAAAGGCCGCGACCAGAAACACCAGTGCCATATAGGCGATGCCCCAGCCGGACAGATCGAACGGCGTCAGATCAAGGCTCACGCCCGCGCCTGTGGCCGGAAATCAGCGGGGTCGATTCCCGCCACCGCCACCGGTGCCTTCATCGCATCGCGGCGGAACGGCTCGCCCAGTTCCTGATTGAGCAGCACCTCCAGAAACGTGGTCTTGCCCGCCGCCTGCGCCTTGATCGCTGCGGCCAGCGCCTCGGTCAGGCCCTGCATGGTGGCGACCTGTTTGCCCACCAGCCCGCAGGCCTGCGCAATCGCGGCATAGCTGACCTGTTCATCCAGTTCGGTGCCGACGAAATTGTCGGAATACCACAGCGTCGTATTCCGCTTTTCCGCGCCCCACTGGTAGTTGCGGAAAATCACCATGGTGATGGCGGGCCAGTCCTTGCGGCCCACCGACACCATGTCATTCATCGAAATGCCAAAGGCACCGTCGCCGGCAAAGCCCACCACCGGCATATCGGGGTTGGCAATCTTGGCCCCGATGATTGACGGAAAGCCGTAGCCACAGGGGCCGAACAACCCGGGGGCCAGGTATTTGCGCCCGGCCTCGAAGGTCGGATAGGCATTGCCGATGGCGCAGTTGTTGCCGATATCCGATGAGATGATCGCATCAACCGGCAGCGCCTGGGTAATCGCGCGCCAGGCCATCCGGGGCGACATGTGATCGGGCTGGCGGTTGCGGGCGCGTTGGTTCCAGGTGGTGCCGGGATCGTCCTCTTCATGGTCCATCGAGGTCAGCTCCTGCGCCCAGGCCGACTTGCTTTGGGCAATCAGGGCTTGCCGGTCAGCATGCGGGGCCGCATCGGGCAGTGCCGCCAACAGGCTCTGTGCCACCGATTTCGCATCGCCGACAATCCCCACCGCCACCGGTCTGGTCAGCCCGATCCGGTCGGGGTTGATATCAACCTGAATCAGCTGTGCCGCCTTGGGCCAATAGTCCATCCCATAACCCGGCAAGGTGGAAAACGGGTTCAGCCTTGTGCCCAGCGCCAACACCACATCGGCCTGTGCAATCAGCGCCATCGCCGCTTTTGAGCCGTTATAGCCTAACGGACCAACCGACAGCGGATGCGATCCGGGAAAGGCGTCATTGTGCTGATAGTTGCAGCATACCGGCGCGGTCAGCCGTTCGGCCAGTGCTGCCGAGGCGGTAATTGCACCGGAAAGCACCACTCCGGCCCCATTCAGGATCACCGGGAACTTTGCCCCCGCCAGCAGCTTCGCCGCTGCTGCAATCGCTTCGGCCCCTCCGGTCGGCCGCTCGAACTCCACCACCGCAGGCAAGGCAATGTCGATCACCTGGGTCCAGTAGTCGCGCGGCACGTTGATCTGACAGGGCGCGGACAGACGGCGGGCCTTGGTGATCACCCGGTTCAGCACTTCGGCAATCCGCGACGGGTCGCGCACCTCTTCCTGATAGCCGACCATATCGGCAAACGCCGCCATCTGCGCCACTTCCTGAAAACCGCCCATGCCGATGGTCTTGTTGGCGGCTTGCGGGGTGACCAGCAGCATCGGCGTGTGGTTCCAATAGGCGGTTTTCACCGCGGTGATGAAATTGGTGATGCCGGGACCGTTTTGCGCAATGATCATCGCCATCTTGCCGGAACTGCGGGTGTAACCATCGGCCATGTAACCGCCGTTGCATTCATGCGCCACATCCCAGAACCTGATCCCTGCCTTGGGGAACAGGTCGGAAATTGGCATGAAGGCGGAACCGATGATGCCGAAAGCATGTTCAATGCCATGCATCTGCAGCACTTTGACAAAGGCTTCTTCGGTGGTCATTTTCATGGCGGGGGGCTCCTGTCGCGAATAGGCGGCAAACTATGGCCTTTGGGGCACCGGCAATAGGGCCAGAAATCAGCGCTGGTTAGCACCAGTTGCCACCACACGTGCCCGTTTGGCCAGCGGAACCTTGCCCATCAGCGGCAGTTTTCTGCGCAAGACCCAAGACAAACCGGATTCTCCGGCGGTTTGGCAAGGGGATGGGCTATGCTGGCACCGGCATTCCCGCAGGGTGGAGATTGACGAAAATGGCATTTCTGAATGGAACGATCCGCACTGATCTGTTGACTGGAACGGCAATGGCCGACACCGGCAATGGCCTGTCTGCGGCGGATACCCTGCTGGGCCGCGATGGCAATGACACGCTGAGCGGGGGTGAAGGCGCTGACAGGCTGACAGGGGGCAACGGTGACGATGTGCTGTTCGGATTTGGGGCCAGCGATCAGGTGGCGGGGTCAGGCGATATCACCGCCACCCGCGTCGGCAGCGGCTTTTCCGAAAGCGTCTTTGTCACCTCGGCCCCCGGTGACCCGGATCGGCTCTATGTCGTGGAAAAGGGCGGTACCATCAAACTGCTGGACCTGGCAACCGGTGCCACCAATGCGGCAAGTTTCCTGACGATTCCTGCGGCGCAATTGCAGACCGGCGGGGAACAAGGTCTGTTGGGGCTGGCGTTTGACCCCAACTATGCCACCAGCGGCAAATTCTATGTCTTTGTCGTCAATGCCGCTGGCAATCTGGAAGTGCGGCAGTATTCCCGTTCCACCGCCAACCCCGATCTGGCCGATGGAGCCAGTGGCAATGTCATTCTGACCATCCCGCATCCGACCAACGGCAACCACAACGGTGGCTGGATCGGCTTTGGCCCCGATGGCTATCTGTATATTTCGACCGGTGATGGCGGAACAAGCGGTGACCCGGCGAACAATGCCCAAAACCTGAATGTGTTGCTGGGCAAGATGCTGCGGATCGACGTTTCCACCGATGCCTTTCCCGCTGATCCGGCGCGCGACTATGCAATTCCCACCGACAACCCGTTTGCCGCCAGTGCGGGGGCGGATGAAATATGGGCCTATGGATTGCGCAATCCCTGGCGCCCCTCTTTCGACCGGTTGACCGGTGATCTTTACATCGCCGATGTCGGTCAGGGCGAATGGGAAGAGCTGAACTATCAACCGGCAGGCTTGGGCGGGGTGAACTATGGCTGGGTGGTGAAAGAGGGCACCCATGTGTTCGACCCAACCCGCCCCGGCAACCCTGCGCCAACCTCGCCGGGCCTGACCGACCCGCTGGTGGAATATCCCCATGCCGCCGATGGCACCGGCGGCTTTTCGGTCACCGGCGGCTATGTCTATCGCGGCCAGTCGCCGGGACTGCAGGGGGTTTATCTGTATGCTGATTTCGTGACGGATCAGGTCTGGAGCTTTCGTGTGGTGGATGGGGCAGCCGTCGATACCGCCAACCGCACCGGTCAGATCGTGGCGGTGGGTGGGTCGGTGGATCAGATCGCATCCTTTGGCGAAGACGGCCATGGCAATCTGTACATCGTCGGGCTGGATGGCGAGATTTTCCTTTTGACGCCACAGATCGCTGCAGGCGACGGGGCCGACCGGATTGACGGCGGTTCCGGCAATGACCGGCTCGCCGGGGGTGTCGGCAATGACACGCTGCTGGGGGGGGCCGATAATGACACGCTGTCGGGTGGCGCGCAGAATGACCTGATGCTGGGTGGTCTGGGCCGGGATATCCTGACCGGCGATGCCGGGGCTGATCTGTTCGATTTCAACAGCAGTACCGAGTCGGGCCTTGGCCCTTTGCGCGATGTGGTCCGGGATTTCACCGCAGGCGAAGACCGGCTGGACCTGTCGCAGATCGACGCACAGGCGACACTGGGCGGCAACCAGACCTTTGCCTTCATCGGCACCAACCGCTTTAACGCGGAAGGCCAGATCAGGGTGGTGCAGGTAGGGTCATCAACCATTTTGCAGATCAACACTGCCGGAACAAATGCTGCCGAAATGCAGGTGGTGCTGCAGAATGTGGTGGCAACCGACCTTGGGTTGCTGGATTTCATCCTGTAGCTACCGCAACGCCCGGCCCTTGATGATCGCATCGGCGCCGAACTTCGCCCTTATCGTATCGGCGGCGCGTTCGGCCCTGGTGCGGTTGGCGGCACCGGGGTCCAGCAGATCGGCGGTCAGGTCAGCCTGCGTGGCCGGTGCCAGATCGGAAATGCCGACGCCGATCAGCCGGAACGGGCCAGGGTCGCGCAGGGCGTCGAACAGGTCGCGGGCGGTGTGATAGATCCGGTCGGCGATCTGGGAGGGATCGGGCAGGGTGTGGCGGCGGGTCACCAGGCTGAAATTGCTGCGTTTCAGCTTCAGCGTCACCGTCCGCCCCGCCAGATCGCGCGCTTTGGCCCGGTCTGCCACCTGTTCCGCCAGCCGCCAGATGTGGCCATCCAGCAGGTCGGCATCGCCGGTATCTTCGTTGAAAGTAGTCTCTTTCGAGATCGACTTCAGCGGCTCATGCGCCGAAACTGGCCGGTGGTCGAGGCCGCGCGCCAGATGCCACAGCCGGTCGCCCAGCTGCCCGAACCGCGCCGCCAGATCCTTGCGGTCCCAGCGCAGCAGATCGTCGAACGTCCGGATCCCCTGCGCCTCCAGCTGGGTCTGCGCGGCGGCCCCCACCCCCCAGATCAGCCGCACCGGCTTGCCGCGCAGGAAATCGGCGGTTTCCGCCACCCCAATCACCGAATAGCCGCGCGGTTTATCGAGGTCTGAGGCGATCTTGGCCAGAAATTTGTTGTGCGACAGCCCGACCGACCCGGTCAGCCCCAGATCAGTTTCCATCCGCTTGACCAGCCTTGCCAGCAGGACGGCAGGCGGGGCACCGTGGAGTTTTTGGGTGCCGGTCAGATCGAGAAACGCTTCATCGAGGCTGAGGGGTTCGATGGCGGGGGTCAGCGCCTCCATCATCGCGCGAATGGCCCGCGAGGCCTCGACATAGGCCTCCATCCTCGGCCTGACGACCACCGCCTCGGGGCACAGCTTGAGCGCCTGAAACATCGGCATCGCCGAGCGGACCCCCTTGATGCGCGCAATATAGCAGCAGGTGGAGACTACGCCGCGGGTGCCGCCGCCGACGATGACGGCCTGATCGCGCAGCGCCGGGTTGTCGCGTTTCTCGACCGAGGCATAGAAGGCGTCGCAGTCCATGTGGGCGATGGCGAGGGTTTCAAGCTCGGGGTGGGCAAGGAGGCGCGGGCTGCGGCAGGCGGGGCATCTGGTGCCGCCTGGGAAAAGGGTGAGGCAGTCGCGGCAAAGGGTGGGCATGATGGGGGGAAGTATGGGGAGTTTTGGTCGGAGTGTCCACATTTGGACAAGGGGGAAAGTGTTTTATGTCAGTGGGTTAGTTTTGAAAAATTTATGAATCGTTAGCATTCAAATTCTACGATAGATTTGCTCAATCACAGACTTTTCACTTCCCAATTGGAACCTTTCCGCCTCCCTTGCAATTTTACACTCACAGCAAGGTTGCCATCGCGAATTTTGTTGTGCTACAAGGAAACAAATGTGAAACTACAGGAAGATTGTTGTTGACTCTCGGTGACCGCAGTGATAGCTGCGGCGCTTTGATTCTAGAGGAGTGATATCCGATGAAAAGCTACGGTAGTCCGAACGTCGCCAAGGACTACGATGAGGCGAAGCGCGGCGTCACTGCGAAGATAGTGATGCGGCAGACCCGAGGCAACGTAAAAGTTCAGAATGGTGCCACCTCGTCAACGGAAAAACTCTTGGCGAGTTCGCGGCGCGCGGACGAGTTGATGAAGCGGACCAAAGCTCTGGTTGAGGCAAGTAGGTAAGCCCTCTTGCGTTGGCGAAAACGCTCCCGTAACTTGAAGCTACGGGAGCGTTTTTTTGGAGTAACTAATGAGCGATGATCGCTTCGACCAGCTTTTTTTGGCGATAGGCTTGGAATGGAATAAAGCCAAAAAAGCAATTAAGCTCGCCGAGAACATTGATGGCGAAGTTGTAATACCAGCAATTTTTGAGCTACGCTATGCTGGGAGGCGGCTCGTTGAAGCTTGGACCAGTCGGTCTAGCGATATTGATACGTCTCTTGCCTTACTCAAGGATGCAAAATTTGACTGCCACCGCGCACGTCACGATGCGATTGACGCTGCCACGAGCAAAATGGTCGGCGACATGAACGTCGCCGTAGAATTCCTTAGCGCAGGTGTAATTATCAAGCTTTTTCCTTCATTTTCCGAGTTTTACGGGAGTCTTCTGGAGGTGCGGGAACGGATTGCAATATCCCGTGAGGACAGACAGAACCGCGACAAGATTTATGACACAATACAGAATGTTGATCTAGATCGACTTGCAACTCTCTATCGTCAGTTCAAGTCCTGCGAACCTTTAGAGAGTGTCATGTCCAATCAGGTTCATATCCTGCGGCGATGAAGTAGTTCAGGCATTCGTCTTCGGTGAAGAGGTCGCAGACAGTTCCGACGGCTTTCCAGAGGTCGTCATAAGTGCGTGCGGCGGCTTTTCTCAGCAGCGCCTTGAGCTTTGCGAAGGCCATTTCGATCGGGTTCAGGTCGGGACTGCAGGGCGGCAGGGGCAGGAACCAGCAGCCGATATCTTTGAGCATCTGCGCAGCCTTCGGGCTTTTGTGGCTTGAGAGGTTGTCCAGAATGATCACGTCGCCCTTTTGCAGGGTGGGGGCGAGTTGGGTCTCGACGTAGAGATCGAACAGGTCGCGGTTGATCGGACCGTCGATCAGTTGCCATTGGAGCGCCATTGGTCCGAGCGACAATGGCGACGGGCGCATCCAGCCGGTCGTGGCGCAGGGCAGCAATAAACGTCTGGGTTTGCCAGTGGCCGAAGGGCGCGTGATCGACCAGGCGTTCGCCGCAAGGG
>JAYTDA010000010.1:0-35827 GCA_043736155.1 Paracoccaceae bacterium
AATCCAAACCACCCGGTCCGATCACCTTCCGCCACGGTCTCCAATACTTCAAATCCCTCGCCCACGGATGGAGGCTCAGAAATGTGTGAATCGCCTAGCCTTTGTGGGAGGGGTTGGGGGTGGGGGGCCGAAGGACTGCGGGCGGGGGGTGCGCCTGTTCCCGCCGCTATCGCCCGCTGATCACCATTAGCCCCGCCCCCGGCATCTCCAGCGCCAGATCGCCGGTGGCATCCACCGTGGCATCGGGCAGGGAGCCGCCCTTGCGTGCCAGTTGATACGCGATTGCATAGGTGCCGGGGACAAGTCCATGCAGCCGCAGGGTTGCCGCACTGCTGGTGCCGACCGCCACCACCTGTTTGCCGTCCACATTGACGAACGCCACCGGATCTACCCCCCGCAGCGACGCAACGGCCCCGACCCGCTGCGCCCCCAACCGAACGGAGCGATAGATCAGCGACAGCGCCGGAATCTCGGCACGAGGGGTCAGCACCGGAGTGGTGCCTTTGGAGACATCAAAGAACCCCTGCAACACCCGGCCCTGAAAGGTCGAGGCGTTGCCCACCGTCAGGTCCTGCAACAACACCCGGTAATCGGCCTTGCCGAACCACAGTTCGGTCATCCCGGTGCGGATGCCAAGCTCGGCTGCCCGTCTGGCAATGCCGCGCAGGGCGGGCAGGCCAACGCCGCCATAGCGGTGGTAGGACAGCTCCATCACATGATCCATCGCGCCGGGTATCCGGGCGATGCCGTCGATGAATGGCACGGCGCGGTCCATGTTCTTGACCGACGGCACGACAAAGGCCGGGGTAAAGCCATTGTCCTTCAACCGCTTGGCGGTAGCAACCATGGCGCGGCCCATGATTTCACCATCCCAGGCACCGGTGGAATTGTCCGGCTCCAGAATCACCTCCAGCATATTGGGGACCAGCCCGTATTTCGTTTGCAGATGCTGATAGGTGGCGAGGATAAACTCGGCATATTCCTCGGGGTCCTGCTGGAAATAGCGGCCATCGCGGAACGAGACATAGCACAGGTTGATCACCAGCTTTTCGCCCCGCGCCGCCAGCCGGTTCGCCATCGGCAGCACCGAATGCTCCACATGCCAGTCGAACACGCCGAAATCGATTCCTGCCGGGTTGAGGACAAACGGGTCGTCATTGTCGTTGTCCATCAGATAGCGGCTGCCCTTCCAGTCGTCATAGGCGACCTCGCCGCGCGCAAACCGCCCGATGATCCCGGTGGCATTTTCGGCACCCGAAGCGATTTCCAGCCGGATCCGGTTGATCCCCAGCTCGGACACCACCCGGTCCAGCATCTGGTCTTCATAGGCGGCCCAGCGCGGTTTGGTCAGGTCTTCGGGAATGTCAGCGGTGGCTTCCCAGCCGCTCATCACCTGAAAGCGCTGGCTGGTGTCGATGGTGATGTCGGCATCGCCCTGACTGGCACCGGTGGTCAGCGCCAGGGCCAGAACCGCACCGGCCAGCACCGCCAATAGTCCAAGATCAGGCCAGTTTACCCTGCGCATCGCGGCTCCTGTCATCGTTCGGGTTGCACTATCGCTGCTCTGGCAGGATGGCTCAAGCCCGTGACGGTAAATGATAAATTCGATGGATATGTTGCAGGTTTGACAAAAGCGACCAATTTTCTGCATCTGCTGTGGGAAAAGCAGCGGCTAGGCTGAACGCGGTGGCGAATCTGTGCTATCGAGGGGGCTTGCGCGGCGGTACTCCTCAGCCAAGGCGCGGGAAATTTATGGGTCGGGCATTAACCTTTCGTTGCTGATTTCGAAAAAAAAGGAGCGGGTATCATGGGTGTTGGTCAAAAGATTGCGGCTGAAAATGCGGGTTGGACGTTTGGGGCCAATGTGCCTGACACGTTTGTCGATCATATCAAATTGTCGGTGCCATTGTACGAAATGGGCCATGACCTGATCTGTCAGGTCTCTGATTTCTTTGTGAAAAATGATTCGGTTGTCTATGAGGTCGGCACCTCGACCGGCGAGTTGATCCGCAAGCTGGCGGAACATCATGGCCGCAAACCGGGTGCCCGGTTCATCGGGCTGGATGTGGAGCCGGCGATGATCACCGCCGCCGAGGCGCATTGCAAGGATGTGCCCAACATCAAGATTTCCAACGAAGATGTCCGGGTGATGGACATGGACAATTCCGACATGATCATCAGCTATTACACCATGCAGTTCATGCCGCCGCGCTACCGCCAGGAAGTGTTCAACCGCATCTACAACTCGCTGAACTGGGGCGGGGCATTCGTGATGTTTGAAAAGGTCCGGGCGCCGGATGCGCGGTTTCAGGATCTGATCATGCAATTGTACAATGATTTCAAGATCCGCAACGGCTTTTCCGGTGAAGAAATCGTGGAAAAATCCCGCAGTCTCAAAGGGGTGCTGGAACCGTTCTCGACTCAGGGCAACCTTGATCTGATGGCGCGCGCCGGGTTCAAGGACGTGGTGTCGATCCAGAAATACCTGTGTTTCGAAGGTTTCCTGGCGATCAAGTAGCACCCACATGGCCCGCGCAAGCGGCAAAGTGGCTGCGGCAGAAACGAATCACTGCTGGCGCAACTTTGCCGTTTTCACGCCTTGGATTGACCAGAGTTTCAGTTCAAAGCATTAGGAAATTCTGGATTGTTTCGGAATCCGGTCCTATCGATTTTTGCCCTCGCGGTTTTCGCCGTGGCTGGCTGCGATGCGACGGACTGCGGAAAGGGTGAGAAAAGATGGGTGTCAGCTCCAAACGTATCCTTGTGACCGGCGGCGCAGGGTTTCTGGGCTCGCATCTGTGCGAAAAGTTGCTGGGCGTGGGGCATGAGGTGCTGTGCGTCGACAACTATTTCACCGGGCGACGCAGCAACGTCGACCATCTGCTGGCCAACCCGCGCTTTGAACTGATGCGCCATGATGTGACCTTTCCGCTCTATATCGAGGTGGACGAGATCTATAACCTCGCCTGCCCGGCCTCGCCGGTGCATTACCAGCATGACCCGGTGCAAACGACCAAAACCTCGGTGATCGGCGCGATCAACATGCTGGGGCTGGCGAAACGGCTGCATGCCAAGATCCTGCAAGCCTCGACCTCGGAAGTGTACGGCGACCCGGTGGTGCATCCACAAACCGAGGATTACTGGGGCAACGTCAACCCGATCGGCTTCCGGTCCTGCTATGACGAGGGCAAACGCTGCGCCGAAACCCTGTTTTTCGATTATCACCGCCAGCACAATATCAAGATCAAGGTGGCACGCATCTTCAACACCTATGGCCCGCGCATGCATCCGCAGGATGGCCGCGTGGTGTCGAACTTCATCATGCAAGCCTTGGCCAACCAGAACATCACGATTTATGGCGCAGGCAAACAGACCCGCAGCTTCTGCTTTGTGTCCGACCTGATCGACGGTCTGGTGCGGCTGATGGACAGCCCGGATGATCTGACCGGCCCGGTCAATATCGGCAACCCGGTGGAACTGACGATCATCCAGCTGGCCGAAAGCATCATTGCCCAGACCGGGTCGAAATCGCAGCTGATCTTTGAACCCTTGCCGCATGATGACCCGATGCAGCGCAAACCCGATATCACCCTGGCCCGCACCGCGCTGGGCTGGGAGCCGAAGGTCGGCCTGCAAGAGGGGCTGGCCCATACCATCGCGTTCTTCACCCAGTTGCGCCAGGAAATGGGCGGCGATCTGCAGGCAGAGGCCAGCCAGATCCGAAGGAACGCCTGATGACCGGCCGCCGGATCGCGCCGCTGCTCTGGCTGGTGGTGGCCTTTGTCGCCATGCTGTCGGTGACTCTGATCAACGGGCGGCCGCTGTTTTACTATGACACCCGTGGTTACATCGATCAGGGCACCACCGGATTGAGCCAGTTGGGGCTGATCGCTGTGTCGGGCGACGATCAAGCCCCCGCCACGGCGGCGCAGCAAACCTCCGGCGATGTCGCTGCGCCGGTCAAATCCGACAACACGGTCGATGGCTCGCGTTCCGCGGTCTATGCGTTGATTTCCGCGACATTTGCCTATCTGCAGGCGCTGTGGACGGTGCCTATGATTAATGCGCTGCTGGTGTTGCTGGCGATGTGGCTGCCGATCCGGGTGGCACATCGGAAATATGCCCCGGCCGCTTCGGTCCCTGCATTGATGGCGCTGCCGCTGATCGCCGCCAGTGCCGGATCACTGCCGTTCTATGTGGCATACCTGATGCCGGACATTTTCACCCCGATTCTGATCCTGATGATCGCAACGCTGACGGTGTTTGGCCGTGAAATGACGGCGGCGGAACGGGTTCTGGCGATTGCGCTTGGCGCTTTGGCGGTGGTGTCGCACCTGTCGCACCTGGCGATTGCCATGGTGTTGGTGCCGATGTCGGTGCTGGTGTCGCTGGCGATGGCGCGGCGCCATTGGTGGGTGCCGCCGCTCTTGGTGCTGGTGATTGTCAGCATGGGCTTTGTCGAAAACCGGGCGCTGCGGTTTGCCGCGCAAAAGGTTTCGCATTCCGAGGTGATCCTGAAACCGTTCCTGACCGCCCGCTTGGTGCAGGATGGCCCGGGGCTGGATTATCTGAACCGGCATTGCCCGGACCCCGCAATCGGAACCTGCCCGCTGCACGCCGCCCTGCAATTGTCGGATGACCCCTACCGGCTGACCGCGTCGCACATCATCTTTGAAACCTCGGCAAAGCTTGGGTCGTACCGGCTGATGACGCCCGAAGATCAGGGCAGGGTGGCGCGCAGCCAGTTCCGGTTCTTTCGCGATGTGCTGCTGGAAAACCCGGTAGCAGTCACCTATGCCATCACCCGCAACATGCTGATTCAGGCGCGGATGTTTTCGGTCGACATGACACTGCAGACCGACAAGATGGTTCATCTGGCCAAGGATACGGCAAATGGTGCAGGCGCGCTGTTGCAGCATGGTGAGTTGACGCGGTCCACCACTTGGCTGGCCCCCGCCACCGCGCTGCAAACCGGGGCCTATATGCTGGCGTTTCTGGTGATCATCGTGCTGGGGCTTCTGCCACACCGCGTCCCCGGGCCGATCCGGTGGCTGGTGCTGATGCTGCTGGCGGGCATTCTGGCCAATGCGTTGATCTGTGGCGGCGTTTCGCAGCCTGCCACCCGCTATGGCGCCCGGGTCAGCTGGTTGTTGCCGCTGGCTGCGGTGATCCTGGCGATGTTTTCCAAACGCAACCCGGTGGGGCACCCATGACCTTTGACCCGAAACGCCCGACCATCTCGGTCATCATGCCAGCCTACAAGGCTGCCGGGTTGCTGCCAAAGGTGTTGGCACCGCTGATCGCGATGCGCGATTCCGGTGAAATCGACGAAGTGATCGTGGTGGATGACGTGTCGCCCGATGATACCGCCGCTGTTGCCCGCCAACTGGGGGCTGACGTCTTGGTGATGCCGAAAAACGGCGGCCCTGGTGCGGCGCGCAATCTGGCGGCGCAGGTGGCCAAGGGCGACATCCTTTGGTTGGTCGACAGTGATGTAATCGCCTGGCCAGGTGGCGGCAATCTGATCCGGCAGGCCTTTGCCGAACCGGGTGTGGCGGCGGTGTTTGGCAGCTATGACACGACCCCCGCCGGAACCCCGTGGTTTTCGCGCTACAAAAACCTGACGCACCGGTTCTACCACCAACATGCCAATCGTGAAGCCACCACCTTTTGGGCCGGTTGCGGTGCCATTTCGGCGGAAATGTACCGCAAAGTCGGCGGGTTTGACGTGGAGACCTACAAGGTGCCGTCGATCGAGGATATCGAACTGGGTTACCGCATCAAACATGCCGGTGGCCGGATTCTGGTGTTGCCGGAATTGCAGGGCAAACATCTGAAGGTCTGGACGATCCGGAATGCCATCCACACCGACCTGTTCCGCCGCGCCCTGCCGTGGTCGCGCCTGATGATTTCGCGTGAAGGCGTCGCCGATGATCTGAACACCTCGCGGCTGGAACGGGTCAAGGCGATGGTGGCGGGGTTGTTTCTGCTATCCTTGCTGGCGCTGCCGTTTGTCCCAGGTCTCTGGCCTGCGACGCTGGCGCTGATGCTGCTGGCGCTGGGCCTGAATGCGGCTTTTGCCCGGTTTCTGCTGCAAAACGGCGGGGTCGGCTTTGCCGCCGCATCGCTGCTGTATCATCAGGTCTATTATGTCTATTCCGCCGGTGCCTTTGCCTGGTGCCTGTTTGAATATCATGTGCTTGGCGTGAAGGACCGGTTGCATGTGCCGTGATCGCGCCGCCATCCAAATCCGAAATCCAGTGAAACCGCCTGCCCTTCGTGGCGGAAAGGAAGTCTGAAATGCACGGTCTTGTTGCTGATAAACCGCTGGTCGCCGTCGACCCGAAGTTCGAGGGCCAAAACTTCGAAGGCATGACGCTCAGCGTCGTGATCCCCGCCTATAACGAAGAGGGCGCAGTGCGCCAGACCGTCGAAGATGTCCGCCGCGAACTGTCGGCCATCGGCATCCCCTTTGAAATCATCGTGATCGACGATGGCTCGTCTGACAACACCCTGGCTCAGGCGCAGGCGTCTGGTGCGATTGTCGACAGCAATCAGGTCAATACCGGATACGGGGCCAGCCTGAAACGCGGCATCAAGCGGGCGCAGTATGAGTATGTGGCGATCATTGATGCCGATGGCACCTATCCGGCGCGCTACCTGCCGCCGATGCTGGCTGCGTGCCGCAACCAGGATATGATCGTGGGGGATCGCGGTGCCGCGATGAAAAACGTGCCGATGATCCGCAAACCGGCGAAATGGGTGCTGAATGCGCTGGCGTCATTTCTGGCCGAACGGCGGCTGAATGACCTGAACTCTGGCCTGCGGGTGTTTCGAAAATCGGAACTGGTGCCGTTTATCCCGCTGTTGCCACAGAAGTTTTCCTTTACCACCACCATCACGCTCTGCATGTCCTGCAACGGCAAACGGATGATCTATATGCCGATCGAATATGGCCGCCGGGTTGGCAAGTCGAAGATCAGGCCGGTGGATTTCCTGAACTTCATCATCCTGGTGCTGCGGGTCATCGTGCTGTTCAACCCCTTGCGCATCTTCATTCCGCTGGGTCTGGGGCTTATGGGTCTGGGCCTCCTCAAATTCATCTATGACCTGTTTATCGGCAACCTGTCGGAAACCACCATCTTCGCCTTTCTGGCGGCGATCATGGTCTGGTCGCTGGGGCTGATTGCCGACATGATTTCCCGTCTGCATCTGAGGCCGTGATTTGAAAAAGTGGGCAATACGCGCAGCAGGATCGGCGCTGGTTCTGGGGCTGTTGTTCTGGTTCCTGCCGTTTGATGCGATTGTGGATGGCTTTGCGCGGGTACCGCTGGGGCTGATGCCGGTGGTGATTGCGCTGTTCATGCTGGGCCATGTGGTGGCTGCGGGCAAATGGTGGCTGCTGTTGGAGCGCGGCCTGCCGTTTCCCTTGGCGTTGCAGGCGCATTTCGCCGGGTTGGCGGCCAATCTGGGCCTGCCCGGTGCCGCTGGCGGCGATGCGGTGCGGGCGGCGCTGGGCTATGCCGCGTTGCGCGACGGACCGAAGCTGGCGGCGGGGTCAGTCGCTGACCGGATGATCGACACCATGGGGCTGGCGCTGCTGTCGGTGGTGGGGCTGGTGCTGATGCGCGGGCAGGCCGGTTCTGGCGGTGCTGCGGTGCAGGCCACGGTGCTGGTGCTGCTGATCGGCATTGCCGCGATGTTCGTGTTTCCGCACCTGATCGTGCGGCTGTGGACCGCATTTCCCAAACTGCCCGCCCGTGGTCTGGCGATCAAGCTGGCAGAGGCGTTTGGCGCATTGGGCAAGAAACCTTTGTTGCTGCTGTCGGCGCTGGGGTTGTCGATGGCGGTGCAACTGCTGTTCATCTGGCTGGCGGTGCAACTGGCAGAGGCGGTGGGGATCGACCTGCCCTTTGCCGCCTGGGTGTTTGCCTGGCCGCTGGCCAAGATCATCGCGGTGCTGCCGATCTCGTTGGGCGGCCTTGGGGTACGCGAGGCTTCGCTGGCCGCGCTGCTGGTGCCGTTTGGTGCCGATGCGGCACAGGTGGTGGCATCGGGGCTGGTGTGGCAGGCGGTGTTGTATGTATCGGGGGCCATCGGTGCCACGGTGCTGGCGCTGTCTGGTGTGCGGCTCAGTGATGCCAAAGTGGATTTGAACAAGTAGGAATTTGGGAATGACGATGCAGAAACCAGACGTGACAGTGCTGGGCGCCGGCCCTGCCGGGATTGCGGCGGCCTATGCGCTGACCCGCGATGGTCGCGCCGGTGTCACCGTGCTGGAACGCGGTGACCGGCTGGGCGGCAATTCCACCAGCTTTCAGATCGACGGTATCTGGTGCGACTATGGATCACACCGCTTTCACCCGGTGGCGGAGCCGCAGGTGCTGGCCGATGTCAAAGACCTGCTGGGCGATGACCTGTTGCTGCAACCGCGCCATGGCCGAATCCGGCTCGGGGGCGCATGGATTCACTTTCCGCTGAAACCGGCGGATGCTTTGCTGAAACTGCCAAAGAGGTTTGCGCTGAGCCTGATGGCGGATATGGCGTCAAAGCCGTTTCGCAAGAAACGCTCCGGCCCGGCGACCTTTTCTTCGGTGCTGTATGATGGTCTGGGCAAGACCATCTCGGAAAGTTTCTACTTCCCCTATGTCCGCAAGCTCTGGGGGCTGCCGCCAGATAAACTGGCGGTGACTTTGGCGGAGCGGCGGGTTTCCAGCGGGTCGGTCGGGAAAATTCTGGCCAAGATGATGCGGATGCTGCCCGGCATGGGCAGCCCCACCACCGGCAAATTCTTTTACCCGCGCAAGGGCTTTGGCCAAATCTCTGCCGCGATGGCTGATAGGGCAACCCAACAGGGCGCAGTCTTCCGCCTCAACACCGAAATTACCCGGATCGAACGTGACGGCGATCAGGTCAAAGCGGTCTGGATCAGGGAAGGTGAGGCCGAAGTGCGCCACGACAGCGCCCTGATCCTGTCGACCATCCCCTTGACCACGCTGGTGCGGCTGATCGACCCTCCTGCCCCGCCCGAAGTGCAGGCGGCGGCCAAAGCGATCAGGTTTCGCGGCATGATCCTGCTGTATCTGATCTTGAAAACCGATCAGTTCACCGAATATGACGCCCACTATTTTCCAGAACTCTCGATCCCGATCAGCCGGATGTCGGAACCCAAGAACTACAATTCCGCCACCGGGCCAAAGGGCAAAACCATTCTGTGCGCCGAACTGCCCTGTGACCCCGGCGAGAAATGGTGGGGCATGTCGGATGCCGAATTGGGCGCACATTTCTGCACATGGCTCGGCGAACTCGGGCTGCCGGTGACGGTGCCGGTGGACCGTTGCGAAACCCGGCGGCTGGCCCATGCCTATCCGGTCTATGATCTGGAGTTTCAGGCGCGGTTCGACACCATCGACCATTGGCTGCTTGGGCTAAAGGGCCTGTTGAACTTTGGCCGTCAGGGGCTGTTTGCCCATGACAATACCCACCACGCCTTTGCGATGTCATATGGCGCGGTGGACAGCATGAACGACGATGGCAGCATCGATCCGGTGAAATGGGCGGCGCACCGGGTGGAGTTTTCCAGCCACCGGGTGGAGGACTGACCCTTGGCTGCTCCGGTTGTCGACATCCTGATGTATCACTCGATTTCGCAAGATGTCAGCCCGACCTCGATCCCGCCTGCGGCGTTCCGGATGCAGATGGCGGCGATTGTGGCGGCGGGGGTGCCGGTGATTACCCTCGATGACTATCTGGAGGCGCGGGCGGGCAAGCGGACACTGGCCCCCCGGTCGGTGATCCTGACCTTTGACGACGGCTTTCAGGATTTCGCCGATGTGGCATGGCCGGTGATGAAACCACTGGGGTTCCGCCCCATCGTCTATCTGCCCACCGCCCATGTCGGCCGCCACGAAAACTGGGCGCAGTGCCACCTGCCGGGGCGCAAGATCATGGATTGGCCGCTAATCCGGCAACTGGCAGCGCAAGGGGTAATGTTCGGCAACCACACCGTCAGCCACCCGAGCCTGCCCCTTGTGCCACCCGATGTGGTCGATGCCGAACTGGTGACAGCGCGCCAGCAGATATCCTCGATGCTGGGCACCAAGGTCCGACACTTTGCCGCCCCCTATGGCGCCAGCACCCCCGAGATTCGCCAGAAGATCGCACGCGATCACGCCACCAACGTCAGCACCATTCTGGCCAGTGCCACCCTGACCAGCGATCTGCACGATCTGCCCCGGCTGGAGATGTTCTATTTCACCAATGAGTGGGTGTGGCGGCAGCATCTGGCGGGGCGCGGCGGTGCCTATCTGGCGATACGGCGGCTGATCCGGCGGGTGCGGCAGATGCTGCGGCGGTAGTCACCGGCTGGCGGTGTCGCGCAAACACCTGGTCCCTTCCCCGCGCCGCCCCGGACCTGATCCGGGGCCTCGATTCCAATGGTGCGAGTGAAACTCGGGGCCCCGGGTCAAGCCCGGGGCGGCGGGGGGGGGACGGGAACCGGGATCGCGCAATTCCGGGTTGCTGACCGTGCAAAAACCGCCAAACCACCGCCGATTGCCCTTGCCGCCTGCGCCGCGCCAAGTCACACCATGCCCAACCACCAACTGACATGTCAGCCAAGGAGTCCGCCATGCCCGCACCCGCCATCCGCCTGCACCCGCAAGATACCGTTGCCATTGCGCTGGAGGATCTGGGGTCCGGCACCGTGCTGGCCGAATTTGGCGTGACGCTGGTGGACCCGGTTGCCCGTGGCCACAAGATCGCGCTGCGGGATGTGGCACCTGGGGGAAAGGTGCTGCGCTATGGTCAGATCATCGGGCAGGCGACAGTGCCGATTGCCAAGGGGGCGCATATCCATTCCCATAACCTCGGGATGGGGCCGCATGAGCTGGACTATGCGATTGCCGAAGCCAACCAGCCGCTGCCCACCATCGCCCACAACCGCACATTCGACGGCTTTCACCGCGCCGATGGCAAAGTGGGAACCCGCAACTATCTGGGGATTCTGACCACGGTCAATTGTTCCGGCACCGTGGCGCGGCTGGTGGCAGAGGCGGCGGAGCGTGACCCGGTGATCGCCGGGTTCGCCAATGTCGATGGGGTGGTGCCGATTGTCCATGGCACCGGCTGCGGCATGGCGGGTGCGGGTGAAGGGTTTGACACCCTGATGCGCACCATATCCGGCTATGCCCAGCATCCGAACTTTGGCGGCATCCTGCTGCTGGGGCTGGGCTGCGAGGTGATGCAGGTGCAGACCGTGATGGGCAAAGGCCGGATGCGCGAAGACAACAATTTCCGCTTCATGACCATTCAGCAAACTGGCGGCACAAGGCGGACGATTGACGCCGCTTTGGCCGCGTTGCGCGAAATGGCCGAAATTGCAAACCAGACCAGCCGTAAACCCGCGCCCTTGTCGCATATCGTGGTCGGGATGCAGTGCGGCGGGTCGGACGGCTATTCCGGCATCACCGCCAACCCGGCTTTGGGGGCGGCATCAGACCTGTTGGTGCAGCATGGCGGCACCACCATCCTGTCCGAAACCCCCGAAATTTACGGGGCCGAACATCTGCTGACCCGCCGCGCCGCCACCCCCGCCATCGCCCACGCGATGATCGACCGCATCAAATGGTGGGAGGAGTATTGCGCGCGCAATGGGGGTGAAATGGACAACAACCCCTCTCCCGGCAACAAGCGCGGCGGTTTGACCACCATTCTGGAGAAATCTCTGGGGGCGGTGGCCAAAAGCGGCACCGCCCCGATGGTCGGGTTTTACAAATTCGCCGAACCGATCACCACACCGGGTTTCGTCTATATGGACAGCCCCGGCTATGACCCGGCATCGGTCACCGGCCAGATCGCCAGCGGGGCCACCCTGATCGCCTTTACCACCGGGCGCGGATCAGTGTCGGGCTACAAGCCGACCCCCTGTCTGAAGCTGGCCACCAACAGCGAAATGTATGGCCGGATGTCGGAAGACATGGACATCAACTGCGGCGACATCATCAGCGAGGGCGTCAGCATCGCAGCCAAGGGCCGGGAAATCTTCGAGGCCTTCATCGCCACCGCTTCGGGCAAAAAGACCAGGTCGGAAGATCTGGGCTTTGGCGGGGTGGAGTTTGTGCCCTGGCAGATCGGTGCTGTGATGTAGGGGCGAAGGTTCCGCGCGCGACGGCCGGTGTTGCTTGCTCCGGACACATTTTTCCCACGCTGCCCCGGACTTGGTCCGGGGCCCCGAGTCTGGTGGTGTGACTTTCGGGTCGAGGTCCCGGTTCAAGCCCGGGACGGCGTGGGTTTGGGGATGGCTTCCCTTCTTGACCAACCTCGACACTCTGGCTCCCAATCCTCTGCTGGAAAATCCGCAGGCACCGCCAAGGATTGACGCCCCCTGCGCGTCTGACCAATGTCATGCGGATGGAAACACCTGACGAGGATCTGGCCCGGGCCGCCGCCCTAGGTGACGGTGATGCTTTTGCAGCACTGCTGGCGCGGCATTATGACCATCTGTTCCGTCTGGCCTTTTCGCTGACCGGCAGGCGGGCCGAGGCGGAGGATCTGACGCAGGATATCTGCGCCGCCCTGCCCGCCAAGCTGGCCGGGTTTCGCGGCCAGTCGCGGTTTACCACCTGGCTGTACCGCGTCACCGTCAACGCCGCCCACGACCGTCGCCGCCGCGCTGCGACCCATATGAAGGCGGCAACCGGCTGGGGCGATTGGGAACTGGACCGGCAAGCGGCAATGGCCGATGAGGCCGAGGCGCAGGGCTGGCTGATGCAGGCGATGGCGGCGCTGCCGGTCGATCTGCGCGACACCGTGGCGCTGACGCTGGGGGAAGAGATGTCACAGGCCGAGGCGGCGCTGGTGCTGGGGATTTCCGAAGGCACCGTGGCCTGGCGGATGTCTGAAGTGAAGAAAAAGCTGCGGGCGATCGCCGTAGCGGAGGACCTGTGATGGATGAGATCGAAGCCCTGAAAGCCGCGCTGCACGTCGCCGCCCGCCCCGCCGATCCGGCGGCAAAAGCGGCGCATCTGAAGCTGGCTGCCGAAAATTTCGCGCAGCTGCACCAAGAAAGTGCCGGGGCAAAGCGTCCCATGTCAGACCGCCCATCGCAGGCGGGATTTCTGGCTGGAGTACGCCGCATGTTTGCCCAACTATCCACCCGTTCGATCCTCGCTGCCACCACCTCTGCCGCCGCCCTGGCGCTGGCGGTGGTGGTGATCCTGCCGCAAAGCCCGTCGCCCAACCTGACGTTGCCCAAGCTGGAAAAGCCGGTGGTGCCGGACCTCTTGGTGCCGGAACTGCTGGCTCAAGAACCGACCGCCAGCACCGATGCCATCGCCTCCACCATCGCCCCTGAAGCCGATCTTGATGACGGGCGGGCCGATGCCACGGTGGTGGAACCGGAGCCGGCATTGACCCTCGCCCCGGCAGAGGCTCCAGCGCCCGCCCCGGCCTCCAACCGCGCCGTTGGGAAACTGGCAGAACAAGCCCCGGCCGATGCCACCGCCCTGGGCGGTGCCGTGCAGGGCGCGGTGGCTGACAGCATGGCCGCCAGCCCCGCCGCCACCCTGTCCGAGGCGATGCCAGTTCCGATGCCGGACCCCGCCTATCAGACTGAACCCGACACCGAAGCCTTTGCCAATGCCGCCGACAACCCGCTGAAAATCACCGCCGACTCCCCGGTTTCGACCTTTTCTATCGATGTCGATACCGCCAGCTACGCCATTGTGCGCCAGTCGCTGATGAACGGGTCACTGCCGCCCGCCGATGCGGTGCGTATCGAGGAAATGGTGAACTATTTCCCCTATGCCTACCCGACCCCTGACGGCACCCAGGCGTTCCGCCCCACCGTCACCGTGCTGCAAACCCCGTGGAATCCGGATACCAACCTGGTCCATATCGCGTTGCAGGGCCGGATGCCCGCCCTCGCCGACCGCCCGGCGCTCAATCTGGTGTTTCTGATCGACACCTCCGGGTCGATGGAAGATGCCAACAAGCTGCCGCTGCTGAAACAGTCGTTCCGCCTGATGCTGACCAAGCTGCAGCCAAAGGACCGGGTGGCGATTGTCACCTATGCCGGATCGGCGGGGCAGGTGCTGGCACCGACGGCTGCCGGCGATCACGCGGCGATCCTGGCAGCGCTGGAGAATCTGGCGGCTGGCGGATCGACCGCTGGACAAGAGGGGCTGCAACAGGCCTATGCGGTTGCCGCCACAATGGCCGAAGCGGGCGAAGTGACACGGGTGATCCTCGCCACCGATGGCGATTTCAACGTTGGCCTGTCGGACCCCGAGGAACTGAAGCGCTTCATCGCTGACAAGCGGGAAAGTGGCACCTATCTGTCGGTGCTGGGCTTTGGCCGTGGCAATCTGGATGATGCAACGATGCAGGCGCTGGCGCAGGCGGGCAACGGCCAGGCCGCCTATATCGACACCCTGGCCGAGGCGCAGAAGGTGTTGGTCGATCAACTGACCGGGGCTTTGTTCCCGATTGCCGATGATGTGAAGATCCAGGTGGAATGGAACCCCGCCACCGTCGCCGAATATAGGCTGATCGGCTATGAAACCCGCGCGCTGAACCGCGAGGATTTCAACAACGACCGGGTGGATGCCGGCGAGATCGGGGCAGGCACTTCGGTGACCGCGATTTATGAGATCACCCCGGTCGGCTCGCCGGCGCAACTCAGCGACCCGCTCCGCTATCAGGCAGAGGCGGTGGCCAGCACCACCACTGAACTGGGTTATCTGAAGCTGCGGCTGAAAGCGCCGGGGGCGGATGTGTCGACCCTGATCGACACGCCGATCCTGCCTGTGGTGGCGGAACCGGGAGAGGAGGTCCGCTTTGCGACTGCGGTCGCCGGGTTTGGCCAGTTGCTGAAGGGTAATGCGTTCCTGAAAGACTGGGGCTACGGCGATGCCATCGCGCTGGCATCAGGAGCCAAGGGGGACGATGACTTTGGCTACCGGGCCGAGGCGGTGACCCTGATGCGGCTGGCGCAGACGTTGAGCGGGGAATAGGCCGCCTTTGCGCGCCTCCAGATACCACGCCGCCCCCGCGAAAGCGGGGGCCTTTGGGTCGGAACGAGACTTGCAGGAATTGCGCGCCGCTGTCTTGCAGACCGCCCGCTGGGCTGGCAAGGCGAGATGTCCCGGTATGGGACATTTTTGCATCGTGGAAAATCAATGGCTTGCGACTACTGATTCATCTTTTGTTTACCAAACGCGGGTGCCAAACTGCCTAGCGGCCATCGGCCAATGGTGCGCGGAGTTGGTTGCAGCCCTCGACCTTGGCCCCCCGGTGTCCCGCCCCCACCACCGATCTGTGGCGGTTTCGGCCTTGCACCAAAACCGGAATCAGCCCCGGATCAGGTCCGGGGCAGGCATTTTTCCGGACTTGCTTCAGGATTGCGAGCGCGGCATGGGCGTTGAGGCCCCGGCTCGGGGGCCGGGGCGGCGTGAGGTTTGGGCAAGCGCCCCTATTCCACCGCCACCAACACCCCCCGGTCGCGCAGTTCCATTCCGAACCCCGGGGCATCCGGGACCTTCATCCGGCCATTCACCGGCAGCGGTTCGCCGACAAACAGATCGCCGAACACCGGCTGGATCGACCGGCCATCGGCACTGGCGGCGACATATTCGCAAAAGGCGGGGCCGGTTTGGGCAGCGATGAAATGATAGGAATAGGGGCCGGAGCCGTGCGGCACCACCGGAGTGTCATAGGCGGCGGCATGGGCGGCGATGCGCAGGGTCTCGGTCAGGCCCCCGACCCACATCACATCGGGTTGCAGGATATCGACCAGACGTTCGGCAATCAGCCGACGAAAGCCATAGCGGGTGTATTCATGTTCTGCCGTGGTCCATTTCAGCGCCGGGTGTGCCCGTTTGATCTCGCGGTAGCCATCGTCATCGTCGGGTGACAGCACCTCTTCCCACCAATGGATGTTCAGCGGTTTCGCCGCCTCGGCCAGCCTGATCGCGTAATTGACGGTCAGCGACATGTAGCAATCGACCATCAGCGGGTAATCGGGGCCAACCGCTTCGCGGTGGCGGGCGAGACCGGCGAGGTTCTGACGGAACCCTTCCTCGCCGTCGAAATGCGAATGCGGCAGTGGCACCTTGGCGCCCCAGAACCCCAGGTTCTTGATTGCCAGCGGGTCCGGTGTGGTGCAGTAAAAGCTGATTTCATCGCGCGACAGGCCACCGATCAGGTTGTAAACCGGCTCTCCCCGCACCTTGCCAACCAGATCCCACAGCGCCAGATCAACCGCGCTGATCGCCATGATCGTCAGCCCCTTGCGGCCATAGGGCAAGCTGGCGCGGTACATCTGATCCCAGATCCGGTTGATGTTGCGGGCATCCTCACCAACCAGAAACCGCGCGAAATGGTGGCGGATCAGCCAGGCGGCGGGAGTGCCGCCGGACCCGGTGGCAACCCCAACAGTGCCATCCTCGGTCTCAATCTCGACCACCAGCGCGCCAAGGGTGGAAATACCCCAGCTTGCCCGCTTTTCGCGGTATTTGGCATAGCCCGACATCGGGTTGGCAATCAGACTGTCGACCAGCCAGTGCCCCGATCCGCCGGGTTTGAAATAGGTGCCGGCGCCGGATGACGGGGCAAGGGTGAAGACCCGTATGTCCTTGATGCGGAACGTCGTGCTCATGGCAAATAGAACACCTGTTTCAGCGGCACCTGCACCGGCGCATTGTCGGGGTGGCTGTCCATGATGTCGCACATGAAGGCCCACCAGCGCTTGACCACCGCCGTATCAGGCAGCCGGTCCAGCCCATGGTCGGCGCTGCGGGTCAGGATACCGAACAGATGGTTGTCTTCGGGATCGAGCCAGATCGAATAGTCGGAAACCCCGGCCTGTTTCAGCGCCGTCACCAGTTCAGCGGGAATCTCGTCATGGCGCTTTTCATATTCGGCGGCCTGGCCGGGATGCAGGGTCATGCGAAAGGCGATACGGTCGGGCATCTCTTTCCCTTCAACTCCGGGCCATCGCGGCCATGGATTGGATGGTGCTGTCGCGGACATGTTCGAGATGGCGGCGATAGGCCGTGGTGGCGCGGGCGGCATCACGCGCCACCACGGCTTCTGCCACGTCGATATGCTGGGTCACGCTTTTCTCGATCACTCCGGGCATGGCGCTGGCAACCCGGCGGACATCAAGGCCCAGATCATAAAGGCTCTGCGCCATGGTTGACAGCAGCGGATTGGCCGCGCCCTGATTGAGCGTCTGGTGAAACTCGATATCCAGCAGGCGGAACGCCACCGGGTCGGTGTGAAAGGCGCGACCATCCCTGGCCAGTTTCAGGATGCGCTGCCGCACCTCGGGGCTGGCGCGGTCGCAGCACAGCCGCACCAGTTCCACATCCACCACAGACCGCGCCTCGAACTGGTCGGCAACGTCATTGTCATAGGCGCTCATCATCACGTTGAACGGCGTCACCAGCCGCGAGGGTGACAGGTCGGTCACGGTGTAGCGCCCGCCCTGACGGCTTTCCAGCATCCCCATGATGGTCAGCGCCTTCAGCGCCTCGCGCAGCGGCGGGCGGGAAATGCCAAAGGCGATGGTCATCTGCGCCTCGGTCGGCAACCGGTCGCCGCTGCGCAGGTTGCCCGACTTTATCATCCGCAGGATGCGGTTGGCCACCTGTTCCGAGATCGAGCGGCGCACCTGTGCAGTGCCGCCATCGGCCATCGGCGCGTCGGCGTGCTGTTCCGACAGCGCCAGTTCGGAAAAGCCGGCCAGCGGGCCGGTTTGGGCTGCATCGGGAAGGGGGGGCACTGTCACCACCGCAGCCTCACAACCCCAGCCGATAGAACCGGTTGGCATTGTCGCGGTAAATCGCCCGGCATTCGTGGTCCGACAGGCCAAGGTCGGCAAACGCCCGGTCCAGCACCGCAACCCATTCGGTCATCGTCGCCGCCTGCAGCAGAATCGGATAATCCCCGGCAAAGATCGTGCGATCCGCGCCAAACGCCTCCAGCGTCGCCGCGATGAAGGGGCGGATGTCGGCATCGGTCCAGGTGTCATGGTCAGCCTCGACCACCAGGTCCGACAGCTTGATCCAGACATTCCGGCGCTTGGCGAGACAAGCCACATCGTCGCGGAACTGGTCCAATGCCCCTTCCTTGATCCCGGGTTTGCCGCAGTGATCGAGGATCAGCGGCACCTCTGGCACCCGCATCACAAACTCGCGGACAATGTCCATCTGATGGTGATGCACGTTGATTTCGAAATGCCAGCCGAATTTGGCCAGCAGGTTGACGCCTTCGATAAAGCCATCCGACAGGGTCAACCCACGCGGGTCGGCATCAAATTCGACAATCCGGCGGATGCCTTTGACGGTGGGGTGGTTGGCCTGCATCTGGCGCAGCAGCGGTTCGACCCCTGCCCCCCATTCCAGCGGCGCCATCGGCACGATGCCCTTGATGCGCGGATCACGCAGCGCCTCGCGTTCGACAAACGCGATTTCCTCGATATATTGGCCGCCGCCGTCCCAGAAATCGGCGTAGCATTCCAGAAACACCATCGCCTCGATGTCCAGTGCGCCACAGTCGCGCTGATAATCCTCGACATGATAGGGGCGGTTGAACAGCGGGTTTCCGGCAAAGGCGGAATAGCGCAGCTGGGTCTGATCCCAGACGTGCAGATGGGTATCGATGATCGGAAAATTCGGCACGCTTCCCCCTTTGGCATGCGTTTTACAGTCAGAAATGGGCGCGGGATTTCAACTTGTCAAACTAATTTTTGTCTGACAAGTTATCGGCAACAGACCCATTCGGCCTCTGCGCCAGATGTGAGAACGACAGCGACCGGGGAGGGGACCATCGTGCCAGTCAAGGCTTCTGATCGCCGCAGGGTTGGTGCCACCGCGCTTGAATTGCCGGTGTTCGGTTTTGGTGCCGCCCATCTGGGCGAGTTGTACGGGCTGGTGACCGAGCCTGAGTCGCGCGCCACCATGGATGCGGCCTGGGAGGCCGGGGTGCGCTATTACGACACCGCGCCGTGGTATGGCCGTGGCCTGTCGGAACACCGGTTGGGCGGGTTTCTGCGCACCAAGCTGCGGGCTGATTTCCTGATCACCACCAAGGTCGGCCGCACCCTGCACCGCCCCGCCGATCCCAGCCATTTCGACCGTGCGCCGTGGACCGGTGGGTTGAATTTCCAGGTGCATTTCGACTATTCCTATGACGGTGTGATGCGGTCCTATGAACAGGCGCTGCAGCGGCTGGCGCTGGATACTGTTGATGCTTTGGTGATCCATGACCTGGATGCGCAGTTTCACGGCGACAAGCTGGCGGGGTATGAAAAACAACTGGCCGACAGCGGCATGAAGGCGCTGGCAGAGCTGAAATCAGCGGGTGATATCAAGGCGTTCGGCATGGGGATCAACATCGCCGAGTCATTGGCCACCACGGCGGCGCGGGTTGATCTGGATTTTGCGCTGGTGGCGATGCCCTATACGTTGCTGGAGCAATCGAGCCTGCACAGTGGCATGGCGGCATGCGTGAAACGCGGGGTCAGCGTGGTGATTGGGGCACCGTTTGCTTCGGGCATTCTGGTCACCGGCTCGCATTCACGCGCGACCTATGGCTATTTCGCTGCGTCACCGGAAATACAGGCGAAAGTGCGTGGGATCGAAGCGGTCTGTGCGGCGCATGGCGTGGCACTGCCTGCCGCCGCGCTGCAATTCGTGCTGGCGCATCCGGCGGTGGTGTCGGTGATACCTGGGGCGATGCGGGCCAGCGAAGTGACGCAGAACCTGGCGTCGCTGCACAGCACGATTCCCGCAGGCTTCTGGGCTGACCTGAAAAGCCAAAAGCTGATCGACGCCGATGCCCCGGTTCCGGCAGGTGCCTGACCCGATGGCCATTGCCCCCGCCATCCTGCTGTCTGCCCGTGGCGTCTCCAAGCAGTTTGCCGGAATTGAAGTGCTGAGCAATGTCGATCTGGACCTGATGGCGGGCGAGATTCACGCGCTGCTGGGGGAAAACGGGGCCGGCAAATCCACCTTTGCCAAGATCATCGCCGGGGTGCACCGCCCGACGCGCGGCAGCCTGACGCTGAACGGTGCCGCAGTGGATATCGCCAACCCGATTGTGGCGCAGAAACTCGGGATCACCCTGATCCATCAGGAGCCGATTTCGTTTCCCGACCTGTCGGTGGCGGAAAATATCGTGCTGGGGCGGCAGGATGGCGGGTTGTTGTCGCCGGTGCCATGGGCCGAGATGGTGCGCGAGGCGCGTAAGCTGATGGACCTGTTGGGCGTGTCCATCGAGGTCACTGGGCTGATGCGCGGCCTGTCCATCGCAGATCAGCAGATGGTGGAGATTGCCCGGGCGCTGGCGTCTGACAGCCGGTTGATCATCATGGATGAACCGACAGCGCCGCTGACACCCAAGGAAGTGGCGACGCTGTTCACCATTGCGCGGCGCCTGCGCGACGAGGGCCGCACCATCATCTTTATCTCGCACCGGCTGGAAGAGGTACGGGCCCTGTGTGACCGCGTCACCATTTTCCGCGACGGCGAAAAGGTGGCAACCGACACCATCGCCGCCTTGAGCAATGACGATATCATCCGTTTGATGATCGGCCGCCCGCTGAAAGAATATATGCACAAACAGGGCACCAAAATCGGCGATGTGGCGCTGCAGGTCAGCAACCTTTCCTCCCCCGGCAAGTTCTCTGATATCAGCTTTAGCGTCCGCAACGGCGAGATTGTCGGGCTGGGCGGGCTGGTCGGCGCCGGCCGCACCGATGTGGCGCGGGCTTTGTTCGGCATAGCCCCCGCCGCCAGTGGCGCTATCGAGGTCAACGGCAAACCCGCCGCCATTACTGACCCGACACGGGCGATTGCACTGGGTCTGGCCTTTGTGCCCGAAGACCGGGCACAGGCCGGGATTTTCCGCACGCTGTCGGTGGAACAGAACATCACCGCCGCCGTCCCCGCCCGCATCGCCCCCGGCGGCGTGATCCGGCGCGGCATCGAACGGCTGCTGGCGACACAGTCGGTCGCCAAGCTGAGCATCAGGCTCGCCACCCTGCGCCAACCGATTGGCGAATTGTCCGGCGGCAATCAGCAAAAGGCGATACTGGCGCGCTGGCTGCTGACCGATCCGTCCATCCTGATCCTTGATGAGCCGACACGCGGCATCGATATCGGAGTGAAAGCCGAGTTTTACGACATGATCGGGGCCCTGGCCGCCGATGGTCGCGCAATCCTGCTGATATCCTCGGAACTGCCGGAGCTTTTGGCCTTGTGCGACCGGGTTCTGGTAATGTCTGAAGGGCGGCTGACCGCCGATCTGCCGCGCGGGGTCGCCACCCAGGAAAGCATCATGCAGGCGGCGGTTCCGCGCAGTGCCGAACGCCGGGTGGCGGCATGAGCCTGCTTCGGGCGATATTTCTGCGCCGCGAAGCCGGGATTGCGGTGATGATCGTGCTGTTCTGTCTGGCGGTGGGGCTGGTGAAACCGCAGTTTCTGACCCTGGGCCAGTTGCGCATCGTGCTGTTGCTGGTGCCCTTGATCCTGATCGGGGCGATGGGGCAGATGCTGGTGATCGTGGCCCGTCATGTCGATCTGTCCATCGGCTCGATGCTGGGGCTGACGGCGATGGCGTCCGGCATGATGTTCCGCTATGCGCCGGATGTCTGGTGGCCCTTGGGGTTTGTGCTGTCGATCGGTCTTGGCGCGGTGCTGGGGCTGTTCAACGGCGTGCTGGTCACCCTGTTCCGCCTGCCTGCGATCATCGTGACGCTGGGAACCCTCAGCCTGTATCGTGGCCTGACCTTCATCCTGTCGAACGCCAAACAGATCGACCGGCAATATGTGCCATCGGCGCTTAAGGCCATGTCGCAGACCTCGCCGGTTTTTGGCATTCCCTGGATCATCTTCATCGCCTTTGGTGTGGCGCTGCTGACCTATTGGTTTGCCATGCATACCCGGGTCGGGCGGCAGGTCTATGCGCTGGGGTCGAACCCGGTGGCGGCCCCGTTGCGCGGCATCAACGTGACGCAGGTGACGCTGCTGGTGTTTGCCATATCGGGGGCTTTGTCCGGGCTGGCGGGCATCCTGTATGCCAGCCGCTGGGGCTTTGTGAACCCGTCGAACACCGGCAGCGGCTTTGAATTTCAGGTGATTGCGGCGGTGGTGATCGGCGGCGTGTCGATCAACGGCGGCGTTGGCACCGTGGCTGGCACCGTTCTGGGGGTGCTGCTGCTGGGCTGTGTGTCGGCAGCGTTGCCGCTGCTGGGTATTCCGGGCACCACGCAAAGTGCGATTTACGGCGCAGTCATTCTGGTGGCTTTGGTGATTGACCGGCTGGTTCGGATGCAAGGCCAGCGGCCTGTGGCGGCGGGGGTCAGCGGATGAGCGATACAACCCTCGCCAGACCGCTGTCGCTGAACCGCGACGCCGCACCGCCGCGCCCGATCTGGCATGTGGTGCTGGTGCGGCCGGAAACCATGACGCTGGTGCTGCTGATCCTGGGGATCATCGTCGGCAGCCAGTTGTCGGAGTTTTTCCTTGATATCAACTACATCCTGAAGTCGTTCACCATTTCGGCGGAATTTGCCATCGTGGCGCTGGTGCTGACCATGGTGATCATCGCCGGCGAGATCGACCTGTCGCCTGCATCCACCATGGCGCTGTCGGCCTGTCTGTTTGCCTGGGTGCAGCAGGCGGGGGTGCCGATGCCGCTGGCGATCCTGGTCGGGCTGGGGTCCGGGCTGGCGATGGGGCTGCTGAACGGCATCATGGTGATCTGGCTGCAACTGCCGTCGATCATCGTGACCATTGGCACCCTGACGCTGTACCGGGGGTTGGCGCAGGTGATTGCGGGGGACAAGTCGATAAGGGTGCCGGAATGGTTTACCGGCATCAACGCGGTGTTTGTCGCAGGCATCCCGGTGCCGGTGCTGGTGTTTGCCGCGCTGTCGGTGGTGTTGGGTCTGGTATTGGGCACCACGATATTCGGCCGCCAGATTTATCTGATCGGCACCAACGAAGTGGCGGCGCGCCATGCCGGGGTGCGGTCCGCCCGCATCAAAATGGTGCTGTTTCTGGCGATGGGTCTGGCCAGCGCCATTGCCGGGCTGATGACCGCCTCGCGCCTGGGATCGGTGCGCTATGATCTGGGGCTGGGCGGCGAATTGCAGATGGTGCTGATGGCGATGCTGGGCGGCACCTATATCTTTGGCGGGCGCGGCACCATTCTGGGCACCTTTCTGGCGGCATGGCTCTTGGTGATCGTCACCACCGGCATGATTGTCGCCAACGTGCTGCCTGCCTGGCAACTGTGTGTTCTGGGCGTTTTGCTGATCGTGTCGATCATCGCCACCAATTTCATCTATTCCCGCACCCAACGGTAGCGGGCTGCCATGCCGGACCAACCGGCATTCAAACAAGGAGGAAACCGTGCTGAAAAAATCCATGCTGCTGGGCGTCGCCGCCAGCTTTGTCCTGAGCGCCGGACTGGCGTTTGCCGCCGACCCGATCAAGATCGTCTATATCGGCAAGAACACCGGCAACCCCTATTTCGACTCGATCACCGGCGGCTTTGAAGATGCCTGCAAGTCGCTGGGCTGCGAGTTCGAGTTTGTGGCACCGGCCACTGCCGAAGCCACCTCGCAGATCCCGTTCATCGAGGCGCAGATCCAGCGCGGGGTGAATGTGATCGGCATTGCCCCCAACAGCCCCGATGCGCTGAACGCGGTGCTGGATGATGCCCGCGCCAAGGGCATTCTGGTGCTGACCGTCAACGGCGATCTGACCGGCAACGAGGGCCACCGCGACGCCACCATCCTGCCAGTCAACTTTGAGATTGTCGGGCGGGATCAGGTGGAAATGGTCGGATCGCTGATCGGGTACGAAGGCGAAATTGCCATCCTGTCCGCCACCACCGAAGCCCCCGACCAGAACAAGTGGATCGTGGGCATGAACGAAACGCTGAAAAGCGATCCGAAATATGCCAAGATGTCGCTGGTTGCCACCGTCTATGGCGACGATCAGCCGGAAAAATCCACCACTGAAATGGAAGCGCTGCTGTCGAACTATCCCAACCTGAAAGGCGTGATTGCGCCGACCACGGTGGGGATCGCCGCAGCGGCACAGGTCGTGCAGTCGCGCGGCATCGCCAGCACGGTGCATGTCACCGGCCTTGGCCTGCCGAGCGAAATGCGCGATTTCGTGAAAGACGGCACCGTGACGGCGTTCCAGTTGTGGTCGCCCTATAACGAAGGCTGGCTGGCGGTACACTTTGCGCATGGTGTCCTTGACGGGTCGATCAAGAACGAAGTGGGCAGTACGTTCGAGGTGCCGAACCTTGGCACCGTCACCATCAACGCCAACAATTCGATCAATACCCAGGCTGAACTGACGACGTTCAACGCCGCCAACATCGATGAGTTCGACTTCTGATCTTGGCGACATCTTTTGGGGGCGCCTTTCGGGGCGCCCCTTCCCCCGCTGACCGGCATCCGAGGACCCCCATGAACAGCTATGATTTCAACGGCAGGGTGGCGATTGTCACCGGTGGCGGCCAGGGCATCGGCCTGACGGTGGCAGAGCGGATACTGGCCTCGGGCGGCAAGGTCGCCATCTGGGACCGTGACGCCACCCTGCTGGAGGCGCTGTCGGCGCGGTTTGATACCGGGCAGGTGCTGGGGCAAGCCGTTGATATCGGCGACCTGGCAGCGGTACAGGCGGCAACGGCGGCAGTCATCGCCAAATTCGGCAAGATTGACGTGCTGATCAACAATGCCGCCATTGTCGGCCCCAATGCCACCACCTGGGAATACCCACCCGAGGCCTTCATCGATGTGGTTCACATCGGCCTGGTCGGCACCTTTTTCGTATCGCGCTGCGTGATCCCGCAGATGATCGCGCAGAATTACGGGCGGATCGTCAATATCAGTTCGGTCGCCGGCAAAGAGGGCAACCCGGGTGCCCCGGCCTATTCCGCGACCAAGGCCGGTGTGCTGGCCCTGACCAAATCGATGGGCAAGGAACTGGCGTCTTACAACATCGCCGTCAATGCGGTGACACCGGCGGTGGCCAAGACCACGATGGCGCTGAGCCAGGCCCCGGATTTCCTGAAGATGATCCTGGCAAAGATTCCGCGCGGCCGGATGCTGGAACTGTCAGAGGCAGCGGCGATGATCTGCTGGCTGGCAACCGAGGAAAACTCGTTTACCACCGGGGCCGTGTTCGACCTGTCGGGTGGCCGCGCCACTTATTGAGGGCACTTGCGGCCGTGAAAATCCCGGCGCGCGAATCACCGCGCCGCCAGGATTTCCGGTTCCGGCACCCTGGCAACACCGCCATATTCAGACTTTGGTCCGAACATTCCCGGCGATGGTCCGAACCTGATCCATCCGACAGTCGCAGGCCCGGCCGTTTCTTGCCGCCAGATGTCTGACCCGGCGGTCTCAGACCTTTGCCGGTTGGATATTGCCGCCCGCACCCTGTCATATCGGTTCATCGCGTTCGCCAAGGCCGCTTGCCCCGGTGGACAAAATCAAACCCAAAAGGACACCCGATGAAACGCATTCTGCTTATGACCGCTGCACTGATCGTTGCCGGCACCATGGCCTCTGCCGCCATCACCGCCCAGTCGCTGGTCGATGATTTTTCAGCGCAAGGCTACACGCGCATCGAAGTCAAGACCGGCCTGACCCAGATCAAGGTCGAGGCTGTCAAAGGCACCACCAAGGTCGAGACCATCTATAACATGGCCACTGGCCAAGTCCTGAAAACGGAAACCGAGGCTGTCGGTCTCTTCGATGACACCGCCCCGGGCGTTGAAGTCTCTGACCGCAATCGCGACTTCCTGCGCCTTGCCAGCAACGACGACGACAGCAACGACGATTCGGATGACGATTCGGATGACGACAGCAATGATGACTCCGATGATGACAGCGACGACGACCATGGCGGCAATTCCGGCCACGGCGGCGGCAATTCCGGCCACGGCTCCGACGACTGAGCCACCTTTGCCCAAGTGGTGAAACTGGGCTTGCTGCAGTGCCTTTGATGCAGGATACTGCGTCAAAGGCACTTATCAATGGAACCACCCGCCTTGAAACCGCTGCTGTATCCCCTAGTCTGTCTGGCGCTGGCGCTGGGTGCGGCATCTGCCGCAGCCGCTACCTATGAACAGCGGCTGATCGCGCATCTGCGCAAACTGGGTTACGGCGACATCACCCTCAGCTTCACATTGCTGGGCCGGGCCCAGATCTTCGCTGTCAGCAAGAATGACACCAGGGAAATCGTGCTGAACCCGCGCACCGGCGAGATTCTGCGCGACGTTGCCCAAACCATTGAAAGCGACGGGGTCGAAGCCGTGGCCATCGCGGTCGCGCCGATCGTTCTGGCACCCGAGATCGAAACAACCGTCGGATCACCGCTGGACCCGCCCCCGGCGGACCTGCTGCCTGACCCGGTTCCCGGTGCCGGACCTGAAGGTCAGGGCGACCCTGCAGGGACCCTGGTTGATATCGGCCTGCCCGATACGGCGACCCCCGATGTGCCGGAGCTGACCAACCCTTCGGCAACCGGCACAGACCCCGGAATGGCCGAACCCGACAGCACCCCCGAAGCTTTTGACAGCGGAGTGGCGCCGTGACATTGGCGATGGAACCGCGGCTCATGTCGTCTGCCGCGGTCCCCGCAACCAGCCCCTCGCGCAGCGCCGCCCGACCGAAAAGCCGCAAGATCGGCACCGGCATCATCCTGACGGTTCTGGTGATCCAGATCCTGTGCGCCTTTTTCTTTGTGGCCGACATCCTGTCGAGCCTTGTCGGCATTCGCGCCACACCGATCAACTGGCGGATCCGCGAAACGATCGAAATCGGTGCAGCGCTGGGTCTGGTGATCGGGCTGGTGCTGGGGGCTGTGGTGTTGCGCAACATCCTGCAGCAATCGCGGGCGATGGAGCGGCAACTGCGCGCCGCCTCCTCTGCCTTCATGGACCTGCTGCAGGAACGCTTTACCGCCTGGGGTCTGACCCCCGCCGAACGGGATGTGGCGCTGTTTGCCATCAAGGGCCTGTCAACCCAGGATATCGCCCAGTTGCGCGCCACCTCCGAAGGCACCGTCAAGGCACAAACCACGGCGATCTACCGCAAAGCCGGGGTAACAGGCCGCCCGCAACTGCTGAGCCTGTTCATCGACGACATGATGGATGACAATCTGCCGCTGCGGTCCGGCCCCCGGCATTAGGGGACCTTGCGTGACGTTGCCTGTTGGGGCCGGTGGGGGACCAGTCCCCCACACTCCCTTGGGATATTTGCGAACAGAAAATGAACCGGGGGCAGTGTCGGCGTTGCCATCCCGACCCGCCGCGTCCTGACCCGCCGCGTCCTGACCCGCCATGTCGGATTTGCGCTTGAACGCGGCGCTGCGGCGGTTCATTCATGGATATGCAACAGACCCTTCCCCCCCTGCAATCCTGGCCCGACAGTGCCGCCCATCTGGTTGCTGTCGCTGCTGGCCGCGCCAAAGCCGATCTGGTGATCCGGGGCGGCACCCTGATCAATGTGCAAAGCCGCGAGGTGTTGCCGGGGTGGCAGGTGGCGGTGGCTGCCGGGCGGTTTGCCTATGTCGGCCCCGATGCCGGCCATTGCACCGGCCCCGAAACCACAATCATCGACGCCACCGGCTACTTCCTGATCCCCGGCCTGTGCGATGGCCACATGCATATCGAAAGCGGCATGCTGACCCCTGCCGAATTTGCCCGCGCCGTGGTGCCGCACGGTACCACCACCATGTTCCACGACCCGCACGAAATCGCCAATGTGCTGGGGCTGGCGGGGGTGCGGATGATGCATGACGAGGCGCTGATGCAGCCGGTCAACATCTTTACCCAGATGCCGTCCTGTGCCCCGTCTGCCCCCGGTCTGGAAACCACCGGGTTTGAAATCTCTGCCGCCGATGTGGCCGAGGCGATGGCCTGGCCCGGCATCGTGGGTCTGGGTGAAATGATGAATTTCCCCGGTGTTGTCGCAGGCAGCCCGCAGATGCTGGCGGAAATGGCGGCAACGATGCGGGCAGGCAAGGTGGTAGGGGGGCATTATGCCAGCCCCGATCTGGGCCCCGCCTTTGCCGCCTATGTCGCCGGGGGTGCATCGGATGACCATGAGGGGACTTGCGAAGCCGATGCGGTGGCGCGGGTCCGGCTGGGCATGCGCGCCATGCTGCGGCTGGGGTCGGCGTGGCATGATGTGCAAAGCCAGATCACCGCCATCACCGAAAAGGGGCTGGACCCGCGCAATTTCATCCTGTGTACCGATGATTGTCATTCCGCCACCCTGGTGAACGAGGGGCACATGAACCGGGTGCTGCGCCATGCCATTGCCTGTGGCTGCGATCCCTTGGTGGCGTTGCAGATGTGTACCATCAATACCGCGACCCATTTCGGGCTGGAGCGCGAACTGGGCTCGATTGCACCGGGGCGGCGGGCCGATCTGATCCTGACCCCCGATCTGGTGACGCTGCCGATCCACCGGGTGATTGCCCGGGGGGTGACGGTGGCGCTGGACGGGGTGATGCAGGTGGAGTGTCCGCATTATGACTGGCCCGCTGCGGCGCGGCAGACGGTGAACATGGGCCGCGCCAAACAGGCGGCGGATTTCGAGATTGCCGCCCCCGTCGGGGCCAATGCTGTAACGGCGCGGGTGATCGGGGTGGTGGAAAATCAGGCCCCGACCCGGGCGCTGCTGCGCGAACTGGCGGTGACCAGCGGCATTGTGGAGCCGGACGTGCGCCAGGATGTGGCGCAGATTGCGTTGGTGGAACGGCACCGCGCCACCGGCAAAGTGGTCAACGGTTTCGTGTCGGGTTTTGGCTACAAGGGACGGATGGCGCTGGCATCCACCGTGGCGCATGACAGCCACCACATGATCGTGGTCGGCACCTCGCGCGCCGACATGGCGGCAGCCGCCAACCGTCTGGCCGAGGTGGGCGGTGGCATCACTGTCTGGAAAGACGGGGCAGAGATTGCGCTGGTACGGCTGCCGATTGCCGGACTGATGTCGGATGCCCCGGCGGCAGAGGTTGCCGCCGATGCCAGTCGCATGGGTGTGGCAATGGCCGAGGCAGGATGCAGCCTGAACAACGCCTATATGCAGCATTCGCTGTTGGCGCTGGTGGTGATTCCCGAAATCCGGATTTCCGATCTGGGGCTGGTTGATGTAACGCGTTTTGAACTGACAGAATTGTTTGAGTGACAAGATGAATATCCAGGACCCGACCAAACCGACCCTGACCCCGCCTGTGGTGGCCCCCGAAAACTTCACCGATGCCGCCGCTGCCGTGGTGCGGTTGCAGGAATTGTACCAGCAGGCCACCGGCTTTCTGATGCAGCATTTTCGCGAAACCGTGACCGGGGGCCGCCCCTCGGTGCGCTATCGCGCCTTTTACCCGGAAATCCGGCTGGTGACACTCAGCCACGCCAAGGCCGACAGCCGCCTGAGCTATGGCCATGTGGCGGTTCCGGGGGTCTATTCCACCACCATCACCCGCCCCGATCTGTTCGGCAATTACCTGACCCAGCAGATCAGCCTGTTGATGAAAAGCCATTCGGTGCCGGTCACCATCGGCCTGTCCACCACCCCGATGCCGGTGCATTTTGCCGTGGCCAATGCACAGGTGTCGGTGCCGCAGGAAGGGTCGCTGGATTTCCCGCTGCGCGATGTGTTCGATGTGCCGGACCTGCAAACCACCAATGATGATATCGTGAACGGAAATGGCTATGCCTATCCCGATGGCTCTGGCCCACTTGCCCCCTTTACCGCGCAACGGGTCGATTATTCGCTGGCACGGCTGGCGCACTATACCGCCACCGACCCGGTGCATTTCCAGAACCATGTGCTGTTCACCAACTATCAGTTCTATGTCGAAGAATTCGAAGCCTACGCCCGGCAGGTGCTGGCAGACCCGGCGCGCGGCTACTCCGCCTTTGTCGGTCCCGGCAATATGGAAATCACCCAAGGCGACAGCCCGCTGCCTGCCCACCCCAAGATGCCGCAGATGCCGACCTATCATCTGAAACGCGCCGACGGGAACGGGATTACCCTGGTCAATATCGGGGTTGGCCCTTCCAACGCCAAGACCGCCACCGATCATATCGCGGTGCTGCGCCCGCATGCCTGGATGATGGTCGGCCACTGTGCCGGCTTGCGCAATTCGCAGAACATGGGGGATTTCGTGCTGGCTCATGCCTATCTGCGCGAAGACCATGTGCTGGATGCCGACCTGCCGGTCTGGGTGCCGATACCGGCACTGGCCGAGATTCAGATCGCCCTGCAAGAGGCAGTGGCAGAGGTGACCGGGTTGCAAGGCTATGATCTGAAACAGATCATGCGCACCGGCACCGTGGCCACCATCGACAACCGCAACTGGGAATTGCGTGACCCGACCGGCCCGGTCAAACGGCTGAGCCAGTCGCGCGCCATTGCGCTGGATATGGAAAGCGCCACCATCGCCGCCAACGGGTTCCGGTTCCGGGTACCCTATGGCACCTTGCTGTGTGTGTCGGATAAACCGCTGCATGGCGAATTGAAATTGCCCGGGATGGCCACGGAGTTTTACAAGACCCAGGTGGCGCGGCATCTGCTGATTGGCGTCAAGGCGATGGAGCGGTTGCGCGGCATGCCGCTGGAACGCATACACAGCCGCAAGTTGCGCAGTTTTGAAGAACCGGCGTTTCTGTAGGCACCGCAGGATCCGCCAGCTTTCGGCGGCAAACCCGGTATTGCCCTGCCACAAATGCAGCATCGCGCCAAAAACCGCTCAATGGCGTGGAATTTGCTTGATTTGCTCCACAAAACGCTGTGTAGCAACACAACATTGCGCTATTTATGACAAATGACCCCCTACCAACGGGGCATGACGAGGAGACACGAGGATGTCGAAACCGATGACCAAGACCCAGCTGGTGGCAGCCCTTGCCGAAGCCATGGGCTCTGACAAGAAAACCGCAAATACCGCACTGGATGCGCTGGGTGCGCTGGTGGCGAAAGAAGTGGCTGGCGGCGGCGCTGTGACCCTGCCGGGTCTGGGCAAGATCGTCTGCCGTGCCCGCCCGGAACGCACTGTGCGCAACCCGGCCACCGGCGATCAGATCACCAAAGCAGCCGACAAGGTGGTGAAATTCACCATCGCCAAGGCGCTGAAGGATTCCGTCAACGGCTGAGCATAACAGCCGCGCCGCCTGTTCGGTGGCAGGAATTTCGGCTAGGGTCGCCTGACAAGGCGGCCCTTTTTCATGGCAGGAGTTCAAAGTTGGCGACAGTTACCGGCATTGGCGGCCTGTTCTTTCGCGCCCGCAACCCCAAGGCGCTGACGGAATGGTACGCGACCCACCTTGGCGTCAGGGGTGGTGCCGATGGCTCCCCCTGGCTCCAGGCGGCAGGCCCCACCGTTTTTGCGCCGTTCAACGCCGATACCGACTATTTCCCCGCTGACCGGCAATGGATGATCAATTTCCGGGTCGATGACCTGTCCGGGCTGATGGCAGCGCTGAAGTCCGCAGGTATCGCCGTGGAAACCCGGTCCGAATGGGATGGCGATTATGGTCGCTTTGCCCGGATCCATGATCCCGAAGGCAACCCGATCGAACTGTGGCAACCCCCGGCAGCGCCCGATTGACCCTGTCGATCCCCCTCGTCGCACGGATCGACCGCACCGCCCTGCTGATCGGGGTGGTGTTTTCGCTGATGTGGTCATCGGCCTATGCCACGGCGCGGATCATCGTAGCCGATGCCCCGCCGCTGACGGCATTGGCGTTGCGGTTCGTGATCGCCGGCCTGATCGCCGTGGCATTGGCCAAGGCGCTGGGGCAGACCTGGCGGCTGACGGTACCGCAGTGGCGGTCAACCATCCTGTTCGGTTTTTGCCAGAACGGGCTGTATCTGGGGCTGAATTTCGTGGCCCTGCAATGGATCGAGGCGTCACTGGCCTCGATCATCGCATCAACCATGCCGCTGCTGGTGGCTTTGCTGGGGTGGCTGGTGTTCCGCCAGAAGATCAGGCCGCTGGGTCTGGCGGGTCTGGGTGCCGGGATGCTGGGGGTCACCCTGATCATGGCGGCGCGGATCGGCGGTGGGGTGGACCTGACCGGCGTGGCACTGTGCTTTGTCGCCGCCCTGGCACTGGCTTTTGCCACGTTGAGCGTCCGCAGCGCCTCCAGCGGTGGCAATCTGCTGATGATCGTCGGGTTGCAGATGCTGGTCGGGGCCGGGGTTCTGACGGTGGCGGCGCTGGCGCTGGAAAGCTGGCAGGTGACCTGGACCCTGTCGCTGGGTCTGGCCTTTGTCTATCAGTTGCTGGTGCCGGGGCTGATTGCCACCCTGCTGTGGTTCACGCTGGTGCAGCGCATCGGGGCGGTGCGGGCCTCGGCCTTTCACTTTCTGAACCCGTTCTTTGGTGTCGCGGTGGCGGCGCTGGTGCTGGGGGAGCAGATCCGGCTGCTGGACATGATCGGGGTTGGCATTGTGATGGCTGGCATTCTGATGGTGCAACTGGCGCGCCAACCGGGCTGACGGCTTTGTGATCCGCCTCACGCAACTGTGGAAAGACGCCCCCCGCGCGCCCTGCAATGGTCATGGCGATTGCGAGGTGCAATGCTGAACCTGTTGCTGGCCTATGGTGCCGGGCTCTTGACCCTGATCAACCCCTGCGTTTTGCCGGTGTTGCCCATCGTGCTGGCCACCTCGCTGCAAACCAGCCGCTGGGGACCTGTCGCACTTGCCACCGGGATGAGCACGGCTTTCGTGGCGCTGGGGGTTCTGGTTGCCGCCTTTGGCCAAGGCATCGGATTGACGGTGGACAAGCTCACCCAGATTGCCGCGCTGATGATGGTGGGGTTTGGTCTGGTGCTGCTGGTGCCCCGGTTCAACGCCGGTTTTGCCTATGCCACCGCAGGCATCGCGGCCCGCGCCGATCAGGGCATCGGCCAGACCGGTGGCAGCGGCATACCGGGGCAATTGCTGGGCGGTGCCCTGTTGGGTGCGGTGTGGAGCCCCTGTGTCGGACCAACGCTGGGCGGGGCGATCTCGCTGGCCAGCCAGGGCCAGAATCTGGGCAGCGCCGCTGCGATCATGGCGGCCTTTGCCCTGGGAGTTTCCTCGGTGATCCTGGCGCTTGGCTATGGCGCCCGCGCCGTGCTGCAGCGCCGCCAGGCGCTGATGCGGCGCATTGCCGAACGCGCCAAGCCGATCCTCGGCTGGGTGTTCGTCGCCGTGGGGCTGATGCTGTTTTTCAACCTTCACCACTGGGTCGAAGGCGCACTGCTGAACCTGTTGCCGGTCTGGTTGCAGGATTTTTCCGTTTCGATCTGAGAAAGGACCACCGATGAACCGCCGTGATTTTCTGGCCGTTACCGCTGTCGTCACCCTTGTTGCCCCGCTGATGCGGGCCGGGCCGGCCCTTGCCGCCAATTCGATTGCCTATGTCGAAGGGCTGGAAAAGACCCTGTTGGCGGAGGGCAAGACGGTTTTCCTTGATTTCAGCGCCACCTGGTGCGGCACCTGCAAGGCGCAGGAACGGGTGATTGACGCGCTGCGCGCCGAAAACCCGGCCTATGACGCCGGGATCAGCTTTGTCCGGGTGGATTGGGATGAGTTTGGCGATGGAACCCTGTCAAAAGCGCTGAACATCCCGCGCCGCTCGGTGCTGGTGGTGCTGCGCGGTGACGCCGAACTGGGCCGGGTGGTGGCCCAGACCGGGCGCGATGAGATCAAGGCCCTGATGGATCTGGCCCTGACCCCCGCCAGTTGACCCCTGCCACCTGACGGGGTGGCGCTGGCGCGCGGCGCGGCGCGGCGGTGTTGCAGCACGACGTGGTGCGGCGGCTGGCTGAACAGGGTCGAGGCCCCGGCTCGGGGGCCGGGGCGGCGTGGCGTCGGGTGGCGTGGTCCGCGCTATTTTTCCGGTGTTTCCTGCACAAACACCCGCGTCGGATGCAACGCGCCGCTGCGGTAGATGCCGATGGCCACGGCGCGGCCCTGATGGCTGGCCCAGGCCTCGCAGCCATACTCGACATCGGCGCGCAGCACCTGCCCCGGGTTGCCGTTGCGCAGCCTGGCAGCGGCATCGGCCGAGACCGGCAATTGCGGCAGGTCGGCCAACCCCAGTTCCAGCGGTTTCAAAAAGGCGTCCAGCCCGCCGCTGTGCGCCAGCGCCTCGACCTGTTCCATGCTGATGCCATCGCTTGCGTCAAACGGCCCTGACCAGACCCGCCGCAGGCTTTGCACATGGGCCAGACACCCCAGCGCCGCCCCCAGATCGCGGGCGATGGCGCGGACATAGCCGCCCTTGCCGCAGACCATGTCCAGCACGGCATGATCGGCATCGACCCGCGCCGCCAGCACCAGGCTTTCCACCCACAGCGGGCGGGCGGCAAGGTCCATCACCTGGCCGTCGCGCGCCAGATCATAGGCGCGTTCGCCGTCGACCTTTACGGCGGAAAACTGCGGCGGCACCTGCAGGATATCGCCGCGAAACGCCACCAGCGCCGCCTCGATCGCATCATCGGTGGGGCGCAGCCGCGATGTGGCGGTCACCGTGCCTTCGGCATCATCGGTCCGGGTGGCAGCCCCAAACCGCACGGTGAAGCGGTAGCCTTTCAGCGCATCGGTGATATAGGGCACCGTTTTGGTCGCTTCGCCCAATGCCACCGCCAGAACCCCGGTCGCCGCCGGGTCCAATGTCCCGGCATGGCCGGCCTTTTGCGCCTGCATCGCCCATTTCACCTTGTTGACCACGGCTGTCGAGGTGATGCCTGCCGGTTTATCCACCACCAGCCAGCCCGAAACCTCTCTGCCTTTGCGCACCCGTGCCATCCACACCTTTCCCGGCCACCCGTCAGGGGGCAACCACAGTTCCCACCATCGGCCCCATTGCAAAGCCGAAATCGTTGCGCCCCAGACCGGAGGCATAAAGCCGCGAGATTGACCCGTCGAAATACAGCGCATCCGGGGTCCCAAGCGCATCGCGGAACAGCCCGGCAAACTCGGTGAAATTCACCGCCTGATTGGAAATCGCGAAAAAGGCGGTTTTGCCATCGGCAGAGACACCGACGCCATTGCGGATATAGCGCGACGGCGACTGCGGCAGGAACCGTGGGTGCAGCGCCCCGTCGATCACCAGCAACGGGCCGGACTGGGTGGCAAACCGGCAATCGGGCGGGTTGGCCGCATAGGTGCGGGTTTCAACCACGCTGTAGCTTTCAACCCCAATGCAGAACACGCCGTTTGGCAACAACCCGAAATTGCCGGGGCCGTCGGAGGCGACCAAAGCCGACACTACGCCGCTGTGGTCCAGATACAGGCCCACCGGGCTGCGGTCGCTGTGATACATCCCGGCATTCATCGCAAATCCCAGGGTGGCAGGGGCAACCGATGCCGCTGCCCGTTCAAAACTGCCCAGTGGTTCGCCGTCGGCATCGTTCAGAAACAACCGCAGATCGTCGCGCCCCGCCACGGCATCGCAAACGGTAAAGCTCTGGGACTTGTGGTTCAGATCACGGCAGGCCGCCTGTGCCATGCCGCCACCCAACACCAGCGCCGCGACCAGACCCGCCAGACTAAGGCTCGGCGCTGTCATCATCGGTGCTGTCACCCTCGGTATTGGCATCCTCGGTCTTGGCATCATCAGGCTGGGCATCATCAGGCTGGGCATCATCCGGCTGGGCATCATCCGGCTGGGCATCATCGGTCTTGGCGATATCGCGCTGCACCACATCCTGCGCCAGCAGGCGGCGGGTTTCATCCATGCGGTCAAAGGTTTCGTCCAGTTCAAACCGCAGTTCCGGCGCATATTTC
>JAYTDA010000011.1:0-3195 GCA_043736155.1 Paracoccaceae bacterium
TTCGCCGCTCTCGACACGAGCCTGAAGCGACAGAATACCTGACGCGGCTTCCGTGATAAGGCGTTCAACCACAAATGCCGCAGGAGCAACCACAACGACAACCACAATGGCAGTCGACACCAAGGCCGCGAAGTTTGGGTGTTTAATGATCTTTTCAACTCTGGCGTGGAGCGGTGAAAAGAGGATCGCCAGCGTCAGCGCCCAGGTGATTGCCCCCAGAAAAGGCCACGCGATCAGAACGCAGATAAGAATGCCGGCAACGCTGGCGACTGCCAAGGCCAAGCGTTCGAAACGGCTGCTGCGGGGTGATCCGGCGCTTTGTTTCATCCGGTCAACGCACAATCAGATCGAGCAAAAGCAACCCGATGCTTGAAACAAGGCCCGCAACAGGCACCCACCCCGGACAGACAAACACATGTTCAGGCGCAGCGGTCTCCAGAGACTTTATGCGTATCAGGGTGATGTTGATGATTGCAAAGACCACAAGCGTGAAACGGGCAGTCAGATCAGCGAGCCCGGCCAACGGAACCGCCAGTGCCAAAGCCAGAATTGCTGCGACCCCGATCGCGGTGGCCAGCAGTGGCGTGCCGGTTCTGGCATTCAGATGCGTCAGGACCTTGGGCAGATTGCCCTGAGTCGCCAGCCCGTAAAGCACCCGCGAGATCATGATGACATGCACGATGATGCCGTTGAGTGTTGCTATGACGGCGATCACACTCATGGTCTTCAGCGGCATCCCCGTCAGTCGTTCGAACACCAGCGCCAAAGGGGCAGTGGATCTGGCAAGCTCGTCCGGTGGCACTGCAACCACAGCCACCCAGACCACCAGCGCATATACCAGAGCGGTTATTCCAAGTGTCAGGAAAAGTGCCCAAGGCAGGGTGCGCGATGGGTTCTTCATCTCCTCAGCGACATTGACCAGATGTTCAAAGCCGATGAAGGCAAACACCGCGATCAGGGTGGTTCCCGAAAGCCCGACCCATATTGCGATATCGCCTGACGCAGGCCATATCTCCGGCAGGCGGGTCACAACCCCGCTGCCCGCCCAGAAGCCGGTTGCGATGATCACCATCAGCCCGCCAAGTTCGATAAGGGTCATTGTGCCGGCCAAGGTGACGGATTGGCGGGTCGATAGACACGCCACCAGCCCCATAGACACCACGACAAGCGTGATGATCCATTGCGCCGGCAGATCAACAAACACGCCAAGATAGCCCGCGCTGCCGACGCTGATCGTGGCCGCCGAGATCGTCGCGGTCAACACGACCAGCAACCCCATGATCAAGCTGAGCCACGGTCGGTTAAACGCTTTTTCAACATAGGCCGCTTCGCTTGCGCTGACCGGCATGCGCGTCCCAAGTTCGGCGAAAGACGCGGCGCTGAACGACATGACCAGCGCGGCCACAACGAAGGCCAGCGGCGCATGCATGCCGCTTCTTCCCGCAGCGATACCAACCAGCACATAAATGCCCGCGCCAATAGTCACGCCGAGGCCGTAAAGCACTGCAAGTAAAAGCGTCAGTGAACGCTTCAGATTCTGGGGCGGAGCAGACTCTAACACTATCGTCTTCCTGTAAAATCTTAGCCGATGTTAGCGCCGCACCGACGATCTGAATTGATGCAGGTTACCAGCCCCGGTCATTCAATAACTTTTACTCAGGTCTGACCATACCCATCAGCAGACCATCTTTGCGCCAGAACTGGTGATACAGCGAGGCGGCGACAGGCAGCGCAATCAGGCCGAGGAACACAGGCTTGGCCCTTGTCGTCGGCTAGACGTGGTTGGCAAAGTCTGTCGTCCGTAGGCCTATACTCGCGTAATCTATTTTTCAATATATAAGGCAAATTTAGGTTCATAATCGAGGGGTGCTCTGCTTTCCCGGTTGTGTTATGCCCGTGATCCTTAGGTCATATTCCGACAGCCGGACAATGCCCACAACCGTAACCAACAGCACTCCGCACATGATAAGCGGATCATACCAAGGTTCGAAGTTGGCGAATACTCCCCAGACAGAATTGCTCATCATGTGAAACAGCACGGCGACACGATGCTGTGCCCGGTGTTTACAAACAGCCAGACGATGATGATCCGCATGCACACCATGCCCCCGCCTTGCCAGACGATCCATTCCGCACTGCGCCCCATCAACGCAAACGGGATAACATGCCACAGCGCCCAGATCACACCGATCATCAGGGCTGCCTGCAGCGCTGAGTAGCGGCGAATAAGGCGAGGATAGGCGTAGGCTTGCCAACCCAGCTCCTCACCGACCGCTCCAATGAAGAATACCGCGAAGCTGCCTGTGACTGCCATAATCGGAAACAGATGCAATCCGGGAAGAGTGGTACCCGTCAGCCAGAGGATGCCCGCCGTCAGGGCAAAGGCTAAAGGCATGATGCTTAGTGCGGCGATGACCCAGCCGGCATGGGGGATGCGGTGGGCATCAACGGCTTGCCCTGCAAAATGCAACGTCGCGGGCAGGCCGCCATGCCGATAAGCCAACAGCCCTGCGGCGACCATCGGCACCATCGCCATCATGGCGCTGATCGGCAAGGCGGGCGCGAACGGCAGTGGGTACCCGGTGATCCCAAGCGCATAGAACGGCAAGGACAGAACAAGCACCAACCCAAAGAACTGCCCGACAGTGCCCGCTTTGCGCATGCTCACGGCGCATACTCATACGAAATCGTGTCAATCGTGCCTTTGAAATACGGCTTTTCCGCCTGCGGCGTGATGTACAGCGCCTCGCCGGTCAGGGGCACGCGCATGCCGTCGCGGGTCTGATAGTCCGACATCCGGCATTCCCACGGCATCAGCACGGTGGCTGTACCTACAGTTGTCGCGCGGCCGTCCACATGGATGGCCGTGATCAGACCATCTGCGCCAAATCGGAACAGCATCGTCACGCTGATCGGCCCATCGGTCATGGTGCCTTGCGCCGATGTGTCATCCACCGCCTGCCAGACCACACCCTGACTGGGCAACAGGGCAGTCGGGAACCACACGCTTTCGGCAAAATGGCGCAGCAATTCACCCCGGGCAATCTCGCCTGTTCCTTGCAGTGTGCCCATCGCGAAAAGCCCAAGGACCGTCGGGCGCAGTAACCCTTCGCCTGCGATAAACGCATCCACGACGCGCACCGGCACGCCGGGGGCCATTGCAATGTTTGCATCCCAGACAAAGCCGGGCCGTGC
>JAYTDA010000012.1:0-10658 GCA_043736155.1 Paracoccaceae bacterium
CTCTTCGGAAATCGGCGTGTTGCGGATGCGGTTGCGCCCGAATTGCTGCACGAAATCGCCCTGCTCGGCGCGGGTCTTGCTGCCGCCGGTGGTGCCGTAGACGTTGGCCTCGACATCTTCGCCGATGATCACAACGCGGCTGTCGGCGGCCATCGCCTCTTGCTGGGCGGCACCGATGGCACCGATGTAGGTCATCACGGTCACAGCACGTCCTCCAGTTTGTACGCGTCGGTGTAAAGATCCTCGAAGGCCACCTCGGGGGCAGGGTCCGGGCTGTCCATCGCGAACTTTTCGCAGTCGTCCACGTCCGCCGCGATCTGCGCCTCCATCTCGGCCATCTCGGCCTCGGTCGCCAGCCCACGCGCAATCAGCGCCGCGCGAAACAGCGCAATGGGATCGCGCGAGGTCCAGTAGTCCTTTTCGGCGGCATCGCGGTAATCGACGTTGATCCGCAGCCCTTCGGAATGTTCGCGGAACCGGTAGGTCATCACCTCGACAAGGCTCGGGCCTTCGCCGGCGCGGGCACGGGCAGCGGCCTGTGCCACCGCGTCGTAAACTTCGATGATGTCCTGACCGTTTTCGACCCGCACCCCCGGCATGCCAAAGCCATGGCCCCGGTCGCAAATCCTGCCACCCGTGACGGTGTGTGACGGGGTGGACAGGGCGTAGTGGTTGTTTTCGCACAAAAAGATCACCGGCAGGGCCCAGGCCGATGCCATGTTCATCGATTCATAGAGAACGCCCTGATTGGCCGCGCCATCGCCAAAGAACGCCATGGCGATGCGATCCTCGCCCAACACCTTGGCCGACAGGCCCGCACCCATGGCAATCGGGATTGACGACGCCGTGATGCCGGATTCGCCCAGGCTGCCCACGGCGTAATCGGCAAGATGCAGCGACCCGCCCTTGCCCTTGCAAACGCCGGTGGCCTTGCCGACCAGTTCCGCCATCAGCGGCCCCAGCGGCGATCCCATGCCGATCGGGTGACCGTGGCTGCGATGGTTGCCGGTGATCTTGTCGCCAAAGGTCAGCGCCATGCAGGCCCCCACCACCTGTGCCTCCTGGCCGATGCTGGTGTGCACCGTGCCGGGGATATAGCCGCGCTTGACCATCCGCGATGCGCGTTCGTCGAACAACCGGATCCGGAGCATCCGCCGCTGCATTTCCAGCAAGGTTTCCTTGGGAAGGCTCCAACCTGAGTCCATCGGCGCTGTTCTCGCTTGCATCAAATGTTCATGATGATGCTATATGTATCAGACTGTCAGATATCTGGCAAGTCAGGATTGGAGCGGCAGCATCAGAGCCTTGGCATTACATCGTGGATCCGCCAGGGCAGTCGCCAGCGCAGTCGCCAGCGCAGTCGCCAGCGCAGGCCCCGCACAAAACTTTGCCGGGTCTGGGACGGCGTGCGGGCAAAAGTCAAAACCGCGAACTGGACGATGCCGACAACTTCGGTCACATTCCCGGCGGAGCAAAGCGGGACGAATGGAGCAGCGCCTATGAAGGACCTGGACAGGAAGGCCAGCGACATGGCCCGCAGCGCCTGGCTATACTATGCCGAAGAGTTGACGCAGGGCCGGATTGCCGACAAGCTGGGGGTCAGCCGCAGCACCGTGATCCGCTTGTTGCAGCGCGCGCGGCAGATCGGGCTGGTCAGCATATCGCTCAATGTGTCGTCGGACATCTTCGAGATCGAGCGCGATCTTGAGGCGCATTACGGCCTGAAGAAGGTGCGGATCGTGCCGGACGCCGAAGATGGCGACATGCAGCGCCGCTGGATCGGCAAGGTCGCGGCGGAGACCCTGCAAGAGATGGCGCGCGAGGATTCGATTGTTGCGGTCTGCTGGGGGCAAACCCTGCGTTCAATGGCCGATTCGCTGCAAGGCGAGGCCTCCACCCCCGGCATGCAGATCGTGGCGCTGATCGGCGGCTTGCATAACGCCGACCGGGGCACCAACCCCTATGAGGTCGCCGAACTGGTGGGCCAGTTCTTTGGTGCACCCGCCCGCGCGCTGTATGCGCCGGTCTATGTGCGCAACGCCGAAACGGCCGCCGGACTGATCAGCGACCCAGGTCTGGCCGAGGCGCTGGACATGGCACGCCGTGCGGCACTGGTGGTGTTCGGCACCGGTACGCTGGAAGATGACGCGACCATGCTGCGACTGGGCCATGTGAATGCGACCGAAAAGGAATTCCTGCGCCGCCAGGGAGCGGTGGCCGATATCGCCTGCCGCTGGATCGACGCCGAGGGCAAACCCGTGGCGCTGCCGCACACCATTCATCCGATCGGCATCTCGCTGAACGATCTGAAGCGGATTCCGGAACGGCTGATGGTGGCGGGGGGAGAGCGCAAGCTGGAGGCGATCCGCGCCTGTCTGCGTGGCGGTTATGCCACGCATCTGATCGTCAACGAAGGCATCGCAGTAGCCTTGCTGGCCGAGGCGCGTGCCAAGAAATGATCACTTGTGCATGGTTGGAACATATGGCTTAAACTTGTTACAAGACTGAGTCTGACCGCTTTTGCAGGACGGTCCGAACCGGCTGCGGGAGAGGCACAGATGATCATCGGGATCGACCTTGGCACCTCGATGGTGAAAGCGGCGTTGTTCGATGGCGGGGGCGATATTCAGGCAGTCGCTTCCCGGCGCAGTTCGCCCCGCAGCTATGGCAATGGCCGGATCGAACAGGATTTCGAAGAAATCGTGACCGCCGTCAGCGACGTGGTCCGTGAAGTCTGGGCCGGTCGCAGCACCCGGCCTGATGCCATCGGCATCACCGGGCAAAGTGATGGGCTGTGGCTGCTGGACGCGCAGGGCTTTGGCGTCGGGCGGGCGGTGTCGTGGCTCGATGACCGGGGCAACCCGTACCTGCAGAACTGGATTGACAGCGGCGTGTTCGAGGCGGTTTTTCGCCGCAACGGCAACGCCATTTTCCCCGGCAGTCATGCGCCACTGATGGCGGCGATGCTGGCGACCGAGCCGGAAAAGCTCGCCGCCGCCCACACGGCAAGCTACCTCAAGGACGGCATCCTGCAGCGGCTGACCGGGGCACGCGTGACCGACGCCTCAGATGCGTCGCTGCCGTTTCTCGACACGGCCCTGCGCGACTACGATCCGGAAATCCTGCGCTTGCTGGGTCTTGAGCCGCTGCGCCGCCTGCTGGCACCGGTGATGCCTGCGCCGGGTCAGGCCTTTGCGATGAACGCCGCAGGTGCTGCGCTGACCGGGCTGCCGGAAGGCGTGCCGGTGCATGCCGGCCCGTTCGATCTGGTTGCCTGCCCGATTGGCGCGGGCGTGCAACAGGTGGGCGACGGTCTGGTCATCATCGGCACCACGCTGGCCTGCGAGGTGATCACCGACCGGATCGACCGGACCCAGGACCCGGTCGGCATGACATTGTGCATGCCGCAAGGCGGCCGCTGGGTCCGCTCGATGCCCGCGACGGTGGGAACGGCAACGCTGGACTGGGTGCTGCAGATGATCGGTGCGACGCATGATCAGGTCGATGACCTGTTGGCGCAAAGCCGCACTGGCGCCAACGGGGTGACGGCCTTGCCATACTTTTCGGCCACGGGCGAACGTGCGCCCTTTGTCGACGTGCGCGCCCGCGGCCAACTGTCCGGCCTCAACACCGGCACGACAAAGGCCGATCTTGTGATGGCGGTCTGCGAATCGGTCGCCTATGCGGTGCGTCACTGCTTTCAGGCTGCCGGTCTGACCGGGTCGGTGTCGGTTTGCGGTGGCGGCGCAAATTCGCAGGTCTGGAGCCAGATGGTGGCCGACGTTTTGCAACGCCCGCTGAAAATCGCCCGCAAACCCGAGGTTGGCGCGCGCGGGGCGGCAATAGCCGCAATGGAGGCGGTGGGGATCGCCTATGACTACGCCGCGTGGACGCAAGCAGAAGGGGTGATCGAGCCGCGCCGCGAGATGGCAGCGCAGTTTGATGCGGGCTTTGCCCATTACCTGAAAACCGTGGACAGCGCCCGGGCGCTGTGGCGTGACACTGCAGGTTAGCGCGCGGCGTTCAGCCGATCAGGGTGCGCGCGGTGATCTCGTCAGTGATGAAAACCGTCGGACTGAGTGTCTTTATCACGCCCTTGATCGCGCTGATCTTTTCGCGTCCGCCCGAAATCAGCACCCGTTCCGGCGTCCGGCGCAGCCGGGCAAGGTTCGCGGAGATCACCCGGTCGTTGACTTCATGGGCCACGATGTCGCCGCCTGCGTCGACGAAGTTGTACAGCAAATCCCCCACTGCCCCGGCCTCGATCAGCGACCGGCGTTCGGCCTCGCTGATGTGGCCGGAGCGGTAACTGGTGGTCAGGGCCGAGATGCCGCCGACCGACAGCAGGACCACATCCAGCTTGTCCGCCATCTCGAAGATCGCCGACAACCCGCAGCGTTCCAGCAGCGCATGTTTGGTTTCCGGGCTGTCGACGACGGCCGGGGCGGGGATCAGAAAGCCTTCGCCCTGGAACAGTTCGGCGAACTGCCAGGCGAATTCGGCGGGGTTGAACCGCCGCGCTGCCGCGATGCCGCCCAGCAGCGACACGACGCGGAAATCGTCCAGTGTCGCCCCGGTGATGAACGGCAACGAGTTGTAAAGCGTGCGGCCCCAGCCCACGCCGACTGTCATGCCGGACTGCATCCTGCCCGAGATGTAGTTGCCCGCCGCCGCCGCGATTACCCGCATCGGATCATCGCCCGCCGCATCAAAGGGGGCCACAATGACCCGGTCGATGCCAAGCCGGGTCTCGACCGTCCGCCCCAGTTCGACAAGGCTCGCCAGCGGTGCCGAGATCGTCAGCCGTACCTCGTTGCGGCGTTTGGCATCGGCCAGCAACCGCACCACCATGACGCGGTTGATGTTCAGCCGTTGCGCAACATCGTTCTGGGTCAGTCCCTCGACATGGTACAGCCAAACCGCACGTATCCGCAGGCTGTCTGCATCGCTTTGAACGGCCGTTTCGGGATTTGCCAGCAGCATCGTCTGTCCTTGAATGGTTCGGAACAGTCTATAGGGGAGTGCCGCCCCCAAGTCCAATGACGCGCGCGACGCGGTCCGGGCAGTCCATTTGCGGGATATGGCCCGCTCCGTCCAGAAGGTGGATCGCGGCATCCGTCCGATGGGCGGTGGCATGGCGACAGGGAATGACGCGGTCTTGCCGGCCCCAGATGATCCGGGTGGGGGCGGTCAGACGGTGCAGGGCGGCCTGCACGTCAAAAGTCTGGGTCCCGTCGGCAAATAGGGCATCCGCCATGTCGGCCTGAGCTGCACGCATCGCGGCATCGCTGCGGGCGCGCATCGCCGCCTCGGCGTAGCTGTCCGAGATCGAGTCCGGGTTGGCTGTCAGGCGGCGCAGCCAGGGGCCAAGGCTTTCTGCCTTGGTGGCGCGGGTGATGCCTTGCAGAGTTGCGGCGTCAATCTCCGGGCCAAGGCCCGCTGGGGCGATCAGGTTCAGGCTGGCCACGCGGCGCGGGCGGATATCCGCGATGGCAATCGCAAGGGCACCGCCCAGCGAATGGCCGATCAGGTGCACCGGGCCAAGGTCGCCGGTTGCCTCGTCAAATGCTTCGACCATCATCCGGGCCAGGCTGGCAAAGCCGGTGATGCGGCGCAGCGGCGATTTGCCGTGGCAGGGCAGGTCGATGCGGATCAGGGCCGGGCCGGGGCCGATGGCCTTTTCCAAGGGGCTCCAGCTTTGGTTGTCGGCGGTGAAGCCGTGCAGCATGACCAGGGTCGGCCCAGCCCCCTTGCGACGCCGGACATTCAGCGGGCCGGGTTGCGGTGCCCAGCCTTGCGGGGCTGTTTGCGGGGCGTGCACCCTGGTCAGCACATCGTCGCGCTGAATCCGGCCAAGCGGGCCGGTGCCGGTGATTTCGGCCAGTAGCAGCCCGGCGTTGCGGGCGGCATTGCGGGCGGCGGGCGTTGCGCGCCGGTTCGTGCTGTCGGGAACGGCTGCAACTGGCGCAGGCGGGGCGGCGGCCGATGCTGTCAGGGGCGTGGTTTTCACGGCTGCTGCTGCGGTTGGTTCGGCTGATTTCTCAGACGCCGAAGCGGTCGGGGAGGCTGGGGCGGCAACCTCGCCCTCGGCATAGATCAGCGCCACGACCGTGCCCACCGCCACCTTGTCGCCCGGTTTTGCGGTGATGGCGGTCAGCCTGCCGCTGGCGGGGGCTTCCACCTCCATCGCGGCCTTGTCGGTTTCGATGTCGAACAGGGGCGCACCCTTTGCTACCATCTCGCCATCGGCCACATGCCAGACGGCCAGCGTGCCATGGGTCATGTCCATATCGACCTTGGGCAGGATCACTTCGGTTGGCACGTCACACCTCGTGGCGGGCAAGGCGGCGGGCGGCGGCGGCGATGGTGTCCACCTGCGGCACCGAGGCGCGTTCCAGATCGGGGTTGTAGGGCACCGGCGCATCTGCCGCCCCCAGCCGCAGGATCGGCGCGTCGAGGAAATCGAAGGCATCGCTTTCGGCCACCATCGCGCTGATTTCCGCCCCGACGCCAAAGGCCTTGACGCCTTCATAGACCACCATCAGCCGCCCGGTCTTGCGGACGGAACTCAGGATGGTTTCGCGGTCGATCGGGCGGATGCAGCGCAGGTCGATGACCTCGGCGCTGATCCCTTCGGTGGCCAGCGTCTCGGCGGCTTCCAGCGCGCGGTGCACCATGATCGAGCCTGCGACGATGGTCAGATCGCTGCCGGCACGGCGGACGACGGCTTTGCCGATCGGGGTCAGGTAGTGCCCGGCCGGCACGTGACCCTTCATCTTGTACAGAAGCTTGTGTTCAAAGATCATCACAGGATCGGGGTCGGCCAGCGCCGCCAGCAGCATGCCCTTGGCATCCTCCGGCGTGCTGGGCTGCAACACCTTCAGCCCCGGCACATGGCCGAACCAGGCCTCGATGCTTTGGCTGTGCTGCGCTGCTGCTCCGGTGCCAGACCCTGACGGCAGGCGGAACACCACCGGCACCGAGGCCTCGCCGCCCAGCATGTAGCGCAGTTTCGCCGCCTGGTTGACGATCTGCTCCATCGCCAGCATGGCAAAATCGGAAAACTGTAATTCAAAGATCGGCTTGAGGCCGGTCAGCGCCGCCCCAACGGCGACACCGGCACCGCCCAGTTCGGAAATCGGCGTGTCCATCACCCGGTCCGGCCCGAAGCGGTCCACCAGATCCAGCGTGACCTGAAACGCGCCGCCATAAACGCCGATATCTTCGCCCATCAGGATCACCGCCGGGTCGGCTTCCATCGCAATGGCCATCGCTTCGCGGATCGCCTCGGCATAGGACAGGGTGCGCAGGCCGGTTTCTTGCGTCATCGCGTTCATCCTAAACCTCTGCGTAAACGTAGCGCGTCACTTCGGACACGTCGGGGGCGGGGCTGGCCTTGGCAAAGGCGATGCCTGCTTCCATGTCGGCCACTGCTGCCGCCTCGATGGCATCGGCCCCGGCGTCATCCGTGATGCCATGGGCGATCAGTTCGGCGCGGAAACGAACGATGGGGTCGCGCCCCATCCACATCTCGATCTCTTCCTTGGTGCGGTAGCGGTTGCGGTCGGATTTGGAATGGCCGCGCCAGCGGTAGGTCAGGTTTTCCACCAGCGAAGGCCCCTCACCGGCGCGAGCGCGGGCGATGGCCAGATGCATGGCTTCGGCCACCGCCGAGAAATCGTTGCCGTCCACCGTGATGCCCGGCATGGAATAGGCCACCGCCCGGTCTGAAATACGCTCCACAGCCGTGGACCGCGCCGTCGAGGTGGACATGCCGTAGCCATTGTTCTCGCACACGAAAATCACCGGCAGCTTCCAGACCGATGCCATGTTCAGCGATTCGTGGAACGCGCCTTCATTGTTGGCCCCGTCGCCGAAAAAGCACACTGTCACATCCGACTTGCCCAGCCGTTTCGCCGACAGCGCCGCGCCCACCGCGATGGGCAGACCGCCGCCGACAATGCCGTTGGCACCGAGGTTGCCGGTTTTCACGTCCGCGATATGCATCGACCCGCCGCGCCCGTGGCAATATCCGGTTTCCTTGCCGAAAAATTCCGCGAACATCCGCCCCACATCGGCGCCCTTGGCGATGCAATGGCCGTGGCCGCGGTGCGTCGAGGTGATCTTGTCGTTGTCGGTCAGCTCGATACAGGTGGCCATGGCGCTGGCTTCCTGTCCGATCGACAGGTGCATGGTACCGTGGATCAGACCACGGGTATAACTGTCTTCGGCGCCTTCTTCGAAGTGGCGGATCAGGTACATCCGTTTGAGCGCCTCGCGCAATTGTTCGGCGGGGTAATTGCGGATGGCGAAGGGCCGGTTGTCGGCCGTCATCGTGTTGGTCATGGTCATGCGGAAAGCCCCAACATCTTGTCTTGGCGCGCGCGCAGGTTGGCAATCTTGCTGTCGGCAGGGATGGCGGTGTTGGCGCGGGTGATCAGGTCGCCCTTGCGGATCGGCGTGGTGACCTTTGCCCCTGCCAGCAGGCCGCAGGGAATCGCCCCGGCGGTACGCGCCTCGCCCGCCTCCATGATCCAGGCGCGGTAGCAATATTCGCCGATCTGGTCCAGCGTGTCGCCCACCGCCAGATCGCGCTTGGCGACGGCGGCAACTTCGGCCACCGGGCGGTGCAGCGGAACCATATCTGCCTTGCCATACAGAACAACGCGGGCACAGGTCAGCGGCACTTCAAGACTGGTCAGGTGATAGGGGCGCAGAAAGGTGAAGTAGGGGCCGCTGCCCATCTTCAGGTCTTCCATCCGCTCGCGGATGCGGGGGTGGTCCATCTCGGCCACCACAAAGACGCCAGGGGCCACGCCCTTGCCGATGGTATAATCGACCCGGCCTTCGCCCGACGACAGGACCCCTCCGGCGCTGACCGGTACCAGCACCTTGTTCAACTCGTCGCGCCCTGCGGCGGGGCCGTGCATGCCAGGGCGGTCGGGGATCAGGCCGGTCGCGTTGGCGATGGCGGCCATTTCGACCATGGTTTTGGACCCGTCGACGAATTCGACCAGCATGCGCGGGTTCATGTGGCGGCGCACGGCTTCTTCCAGATAGACATCCGGGGTAGCGTCGATGTTCAGCGGGTTGTTCTTGCCCTTGCCCGCGCTGACGATGCGGTGACCCATCGCGCTGACGAACTCGATCAGTTCCATGCAGGACGACGGCTCGTCGCCCGCGCCCAGCGAATAAACCACACCCAGCCGGTCGGCCTCGGATCGCAGATAGGCACCGATGGTCACATCCGCCTCGACGTTCATCATCACCAGATGCTTGCCGCGTTCCATCGCGGCAAGGCCGATTTCGGCCCCGACAGAGGGGATGCCAGTGGCGTCCACCACCACGTCGATCAGCCCGGCCTCCAGCAGCGCATGGACATTGTCGGTCAGGGCGATCTTGCCCTGCTCCATTGCCGCATTGGCGGCGTCGGCGGTGGACACGTCAGCGACGTTGACATCATTGCCATAGGCGATCTCGACCGACCGCCGCGCAGCCCCTGGCTTCAGCTCGCTGATGGCCCCGATGGCGATGCCTTGCATGTGGGCCACGCGACTGACAATGTCGGTCCCCATCTCGCCCGCGCCGACCAGTCCGATACGGATCGGTTTGCCGGTCTCGCCGCGCGCCGCCAGATCTTTCGCCAAGCCTGTAAGGGCAACATTCGTGGGCATCGCATTTCTCCTCCGGTGATGCTGTCACCATAAATGAACTTATGTTATTCAGTCAATACTTAAGTTCAGAACCCTGCAGGGCAGTACAAAAAATAATCATTGTTGACAGGAAGTACATTCCGCACACATGATCGCCGGACGTGACTAAAGTTCACAATCCGCAGTTCCGGCAATTGGTGCGTCTGAGGAGACCGCGTTGAAGTTATCGCTTGCCCGGGGACCGGCGGAACCGATCACTGAATCGCCAAAGGGAGAAAGACAACTATGACCATTCGTTTGACGGGAGTGTCCCGCCGCTCGTTTTTGCGCACAGGGGCGGCGTTCGGCGCAGCCTCTGGCCTGATCGGGCTGAAGGCCCCGGCGCTGGCGCAAGAAGGGTTGCCCGACATCCAGTCGGTGCTCGATAAGATCTCGGTTGAGGGCTATGTCCGTGAGGATTATCGCAAGCTCTACAACCTCGACAACACCCCGCTGTGGGATCCGGCAAAGGATTGGATCCGTACCGCCGATTGGGAAAAAATCCGCTCGGAACTGGGTGGAACCACGGTCCGCTTTGCGATTGGCGCGGCTGACCAGGAATCTGCGGTTGTGGCGATTGCCCCGTTCGAAGCCCTGTCCGGCATCAAGGTGGAACTGGTTCCGATCCCCGATGAAAGCTTCTATGACAAGGCAATTGCCGAGTTCATCTCCGGCAATGCGTCGTTTGACGCGTTGCAGTTCTTTTCGGCCTGGCTGGGCGATTTCGCCGGTCCGGGCTTTCTGGCCCCGCTGGATGACTATGCTGCCAAATGGGCACTGCCGCTGGATGATTTCCACGACACCTACCGGCTGAACTATGGCTATTTCGGTGGCAAGCTGGTCGGCATTCCGTTCGACTGCGACATTCAGATGGTCCATGTCCGCAATTCGGTGATGGAAAAGGTTCTGGGCGGCCCGGTGGACCGGGTTCTGTCGATCCCGACCTATGACGAGCTGCTGCGCGTT
>JAYTDA010000013.1:0-1793 GCA_043736155.1 Paracoccaceae bacterium
AGCAAGGCGGAAGGAGAGGCGGCGGTGCTGGCGGCCTTCCCGGCTGCGGTGATCCTGCGGCCCTCGGTCATTTTCGGCAACGAAGACGGTTTTTTCAACCGTTTTGCCGCGATGAGCCGTCTGGGCCCGGTGCTGCCGGTGGTGGGTGGCGCGACGAAGTTTCAGCCGGTGCATGTGGAAGACGTCGCCGAGGCGGTGGTGCGGTCAGTGACGGGTGATGCGGCCGGGGTCTACGAACTCGGCGGGCCGGAGGTGGACACCTTCGCCGGGCTGATGGGCCGGATGCTGAAGGTGATCCAGCGCCGCCGTGTGGTGCTGAACGTGCCGTTCTTTCTGGCGCGGATCATCGGCGGGGTGGCGGACATCGGGTCGGCGATCACCGGCGGTCTGGTCAGGAACAGCCTGCTGACCGGCGATCAGGTGCGGTCACTTGCCCATGACAATGTCGTGGCGCCGGGGGCCAGAACCCTCGCCGATCTGGGGATCACCGCAACCCCGATGGAGGCGGTTTTGCCGGAATATCTGTGGCGCTACCGGCCTTCGGGCCAATATGCGGCGATCAAGGATTCCGCCAAGAATTTGAAAAAGGTCTAGACGATGGGCGATTGGCTGATTGCGGCGTTCCTTGGTCTGATCGAGGGGCTGACCGAGTTCATTCCGGTGTCGTCCACCGGCCACCTGCTGCTTGCGGGGCATTTTCTGGGCTTTGAAAGCGCGGGGAAAACCTTTGAGGTGGTGATCCAGCTTGGCGCGGTTCTGGCCATCGTTGTCGTCTATTTCGCCAAGTTGGTTCAGGTGTTTTCCACCGCCCACCGCGACCCGGCGGCGATGCGGTTCATCATTTCGGTGCTGCTGGCGTTTCTGCCCGCAGCGGTGATCGGGGTGCTGTTGCACGACCTGATCAAGACGGTGTTTTTCGAATCCCCCCGGCTGATTGCGGTCATGCTGATTCTCGGCGGGGTGATCCTGCTGGTCGTCGACCGGTTCGCACCGACCCCCACAATCGACGATGCCGAAGCGCTGCCGTTTCACAAGGCGCTGGCCATCGGGTTCATCCAGTGTCTGGCCATGGTGCCCGGCGTATCACGCTCCGGGGCCACGGTGGTCGGGGCGATGCTGATGGGCGTCTCGAAACGGGCAGCGGCAGAGTTTTCGTTCTTCCTCAGCCTGCCGACGATGGCCGGGGCATTTGCGTTCGATCTGATCAAGAACCGCGACATTCTGGACTTTTCCGACTTCTGGCTGATTGGCGTGGGCTTTGGCATGGCCTTTCTGGCGGGCCTGCTGGTGGTGAAATGGGTGCTGTCCTACTTGACCAGCCACAGTTTTGCGGTCTTCGGATGGTGGCGAATCATTGTCGGCGGCGCCGCTTTGTTGGCGTTGTCGTTGGGGTTTTGACGGCATAGGTAACGGCTATTGACCTAAATCTTCGGAAATTTCGCGCCGATGGCCAAGTCTGCGCTGAAAATCGCACAAATAGGTAACGTATGCTGACTTTTAATTCACGGAAGGTCGACGTATCACTCCGATCCCGTGGTTTGGGCCGATAACACCAGACCGAATTTGCTTGGGAGACACTGCGATGGCCGTGCAACGCATGTTGAAATTCGTGACACTCGGCAAAGAAATGCCCGAGAAGCGGCCCGCCACCCTGCGCAGCGAGGATTTTCACGAAATCTACCGCGAATTTGCGGCGCAAAAGGCGGCGGAGCAGGCCGGGCGCTGCAGCCAGTGCGGCGTGCCCTATTGTCAGACCCATTGCCCGCTGCACAACAACATTCCCGACTGGCTGC
>JAYTDA010000014.1:0-1754 GCA_043736155.1 Paracoccaceae bacterium
GCGGCGATATTGACATGGAGGGCGCAAGGCCCGTCCGATTAGCCGACCCGCGCTGCCAGCAGGGCCCCGACCAGGTCGCCGTAGCGGTAGGCCACCAGCAGATACAGCAGCATCGTCAGCCCAAGCAGCACACAGATGCGCCCGACTTTCAGCGGCTTGCGGTCTTTGGGAATGTCAAACATCGGGTCCATGAACGCCTTGTACACGTCCGACACGCAAAGATTATGGCGACAGCCCCCCTGGTTCTGCGACAAGCCGTTTCCGCTTTGGAAACCTGACCCCTGACGCTTTCCCTTTCCGGGCGTTTGCGTTAAGTCCCAAAGCCGGTCAGATACCGCACCAGATTGACCATTTCCGGGGGCCAAGCCATGAAATTCACCCTGTCCTGGTTGAAAGACCATCTCGAAACCGCGGCGCCGCTGGCGGATATTCTTTACGCGCTGACCGATCTGGGGCTGGAGGTGGAAGGTGTCGAAAATCCGGCCGACAAGCTGGGCGCCTTTCGCATCTGCCGGGTCATCGAAGCGCTGCCGCATCCCAATGCCGACCGTCTGCGGCTGTGCCGGGTGGCGACATACCCGGATGGGCCGGGCACGGACCTCGTCGAAGTGCAGGTTGTCTGCGGTGCGCCCAATGCCCGGACCGGGCTGGTCGGGGTGTTTGCGCCGGTCGGCACCCATGTGCCGGGCACCGGGGTTGATCTGAAGCCGGGGGTGATCCGGGGGGTGGACTCGAACGGGATGCTCTGCTCGGAACGCGAGCTGGAACTGTCGGACAACCATGACGGCATCATCGACCTTCCCGCAGATGCCCCGCTCGGCGCGCGGTTCATCGACTGGCGCGGGCTGAACGACCCGATGATCCACATCAAGATCACCCCCAACCGCCCCGATGCCTTGGGCGTGCGCGGCGTGGCGCGGGATCTGGCGGCGCGCGGGGTGGGGGTGCTGAAACCGCTGCCGATCCCGCAGATTCCGGGGAGCTTTCCGTCACCCATCGGGGTACGGATTGCGCCGGAGCTGAAAGTGAAAGGCTGCCCGCATTTCGCCGGGCGGGTCATTCGTGGGGTGAAAAACGGCCCCTCTCCCGCCTGGATGCAGGCGCGGCTGAAGGCGATCGGGCTGCGGCCGATTTCGGCGCTGGTCGATATCACCAACTACTTTACCTACGGCTTGAACCGCCCGCTGCATGTGTTCGATGCGGCGAAGGTGGCGGGCGATCTGGTGGTAAAGCCGGCGCTTGGCGGCGAGGAATTTCTGGCGCTGGACGGCAAGACCTATGCTTTGCGCCCCTGGCAGATGGTGATTGCGGACGACGACGGCGTTGAATCTCTTGCCGGGGTCATGGGCGGCACGTTGTCGGGCTGTTCGCCGGACACCACCGATGTCTTCGTCGAAAGCGCCTATTGGGACCCGATCACCATTGCCGCCACCGGACGGGCGCTGAAGATCAACACCGACGCCCGCTACCGCTTTGAACGCGGCGTCGATCCGGCCTTCACCCTGCCCGGTCTGGCGCTGGCCACCCAGATGATCCTTGATCTGTGCGGCGGTGAGGCATCCGAGATTGTTCAGGACGGTGCCGCCCCAGTCAGCACCCGGGCCTACCGGCTGGACCCGGCCCGCGTGGTCAGTCTGGTCGGGATGGAGATTGCAGAGGCCGCGCAGCGCCAGACGCTGGAGGCTCTGGGGTTTACGCTCAACGGCGACATGGCCAGCCCGCCGTCCTGGCGGCCCGATGTGTTGGGCGAGGCT
>JAYTDA010000015.1:0-35679 GCA_043736155.1 Paracoccaceae bacterium
CGGAAACAGGCGGGGCAGGCGTGGCGCATATCATCGTTGTCGGCAACGAAAAGGGCGGGTCAGGCAAATCCACCACGTCGATGCATGTGGCCACGGCGCTGGCACGGATGGCGCACCGGGTCGGGGCGCTGGACCTTGATCTGCGGCAAAAAAGCTTTGCCCGCTATCTGGAAAACCGCACTGCCTTTTGCCGCAAGGCCGGGCTGTCGCTGCCAATGCCGCAGTACCGCGACCTGCCGGAGATTGATCCCGCCAAACTTGCCCCGGGCGAGAACATGTTTGACACCCGGCTGTCCGCAGCAGTGACAGAGATGGAAGCGGCGTCGGATTTCATCATCATCGATTGCCCCGGTTCGCACACCAGGTTGAGTCAGATCGCCCATTCGCTGGCCGATACGCTGATCACGCCGCTGAATGACAGTTTTATCGATTTCGATCTGCTGGCGCGGGTGGACCCGGATAGCGGCCGGGTCACCGGCCCGTCGATCTATGCCGAAATGGTGTGGAACGCGCGGCAGCTTCGGGCACAGGCGGGGCTGAAGCCGATCGACTGGATCGTGCTGCGCAACCGGCTTGGGGCCCAGCAGATGCACAACAAGAAAAAGGTCGGTGCGGCGCTGGAGGATCTGTCAAAGCGGATCGGGTTCCGCGTGGCACCCGGATTTTCCGAGCGCGTGATTTTTCGGGAACTGTTCCCACGCGGCCTGACGCTGCTGGATCTGAAAGATGTTGGCGTCGAGGGGCTCAACATTTCCAATGTGGCCGCGCGGCAAGAAGTGCGCGACCTGATCCGGGAGCTTAAGCTGCCAGGCGTTGTGCCCGATTTTTGAACACGCTTTGGGCTTGCTTGTGCTTGCGTGCCGAGGTGGTCGACAGTTTTTGCAGGCGCATGTCGAAAGCATCCGGCTGATCCGACGGACCCTTTTTGAAGGCGCGGCTGAAGCGGGCGAAGAGTGTGTTGGCGATGGTCATGGCGTGTTCCTTTCGGCTATGGAACCAATTTGCCCCTGACAAGGGGCCAAACTGTGGCTGCGATGCGGGCACTCGCGGCGTTTTCGGGGAATTTTGACTGGCCCGAGGCGGGAAATAAGGCTGCCCTGTGGCGAAACATCAAATTGGCCGCAGAAACACCGCCATCTGGCTGGCGCCGCCCAAAGTCGGATGGTTTCCGGCGATATCGCTGACCTGGACCGCCAATCCCCAGCGCAAAGCCACAGAATCAGCCCAGGCCCGGAACCGGGCGCGGCCCCATTCGAACCGGTGACCGGGGTGGCGAAAGCGGTGCGGTGGCACCCCGAGCAGCGGGTTGAAATCGGCGTTGGGGGTGGTGATCACCATCAGCGGCGGCGCAATCCGGGCAAACAGCGCGGTTTCCAGCCGCGACAGCTGCGCCGGATCCAGATGTTCCAGCACCTCGACCATCACCGCCGCATCGGGTGGTGCCACCTGCTGGTACCAGACCAGCGGCGCCAGAATCGAGCCTTGCAGCAGCCTGGCCCGCGCCGCACCCGGGTGCTGTGCCAATACCGCCCGCAACGCCGCCAGCGATGCCGTGTCCGGTTCCACCCCCGTCACATGACCGATCTGCGGCTCTGCCAGCAGCCGCAGCAGAAAATCGCCCTTGCCGCAGCCAAGGTCAAGCACCGACCGGCAGTGATGCGCCGCCAGCACCGCCAGCACTTCGGCAAACCGCTGATCATGCAGGCCGCTTGTCACGTTGTTCCGCCCTTGCCCTGCATCAGCCATAACCTTTACCGAAACCGGCAGCGGCACAAGTGGCAGGGGCGGTTGACCCTGCGCCCGAATTCCGGTTTGAACGGGGGACGTTCCAAGGGGGCCTGAACAGATGGCACAGACGATCCTGCTGACCGGGGGTGCCGGATATATCGGATCGCACACCTATGTCGCGCTAAAGGCGGCGGGGTATGATGTCGTGATCCTTGACAACTTTTCCAACGCGCGGCGCGATGTGCCTGCACGGCTGGAAATGATCACCGGCGATGTGGTGAAATGGCACCGCGTCAACATTCTGGATGCCGCCGCGGTGGCACAGGTGTTTGCCGCCCATGACATCGCCGCCGTGGTCCATTTCGCCGCGAAAAAGGCGGTGGGGGAATCGGTACGGCTGCCGCTGGATTACATCGAGGCGAACTGCTCCGGATTGGTGGTTCTTCTAAAAGCGATGCAGGAAGCCGGGGTCTGGCGGCTGGTGTTTTCATCGAGCGCCACCGTCTATGCCGAAACCGAACGCCTGCCGATCGCCGAGGATGCCGCGCTGAGCTTTACCAGCCCCTATGCCTATACCAAGCTGATGGGGGAACAGATATTGGCGCAGGTTGCGGCATCGGACCCGCGCTGGGCCTTTGGGATCCTGCGCTATTTCAACCCGGCGGGGGCACATGCCTCGGGTCTGATCGGTGAGGATCCGCGCGATATTCCCAACAACCTGATGCCCTATATCGCCAAGGTGGCGGTGGGCGACCTGCCGGCGCTGACGATATTTGGCAACGATTATCCCACCGCCGATGGCACCGGCGTGCGCGACTATATCCATGTCGAGGATCTGGCGCGCGGCCATGTGCTGTCACTGGCTGCGCTGCTGTCTGATGGCAAGGGCCATACCGTCAACCTGGGCACCGGGGTCGGCTATTCGGTGCTGGATATGCTGAATGCCTATTCCCGCGCCTGTGGCCGCGATCTGCCACGGGTGATCGGGCCGCGCCGGTCCGGAGATCTGGCCGCCTATTACGGTGAACCGGCATTGGCCGAGGCAAAGCTGGGGTTCCGGGCGGAACTGGGGCTGGATGACATGTGCGCCAGCAGCTGGAACTGGATTTCCCGCCGCAGGAACATGGCCGAGGAATAGACCTCGCCGTCAGGGCACAGGAGGAGCCGATGACCAACCCGCTGTTTGATGCGCTGTTTGCCCCGCTGGCCGGGCGGGACACCCCGCTGCTGATCCTGCCGGATGCCGCACCGATCAGCGGTGATGCCTTTCTGAAACGGGTTTTGCAGATGGCACAGGCGCTGGTGGCACTGGGGCTGCAGCCCGGCGACCGGCTGGCGCTGCAGGTCGCCAAATCACCCGATGCCTTTGCCCTGTATGGGGCATGTGTTGCTGCAGGGGTGATGCTGCTGCCGCTGAACCCCGGCTATGAACCGGCGGAACTGGACTATTTCGTGCAGGATTCCGGGGCGGCACTGCTGTTGGTCGAGGACCCTGCCGTTGCTGCGGTTCAAACGGCGATGCCGGGGCAGCGGGTTCTGGGCATCGGTGCCTTTGGCGCCATGGCGGGGGGGCTGACCGGCGGCTTTGCCCCGGTGGCGCGGCAAATGGATGATCTGGCGGCGCTGCTTTACACCTCTGGCACCACCGGCCGGTCCAAAGGCGCGATGCTCAGCCACGGCAATCTGCTGAGCAACGCCAAAGTCTTGGCGGACCATTGGCGTTTTACCGCCGCCGATGTGCTGATCCATGCCTTGCCGATCTTTCACACCCATGGGTTGTTCGTGGCGGGCAATGTGGCGCTGCTGTCGGGTGCCGCGATGATCTGGCTGCCGAGGTTTCAGGCGGAACAGGTGCTGGCGCTGCTGCCACGGGCCACGGCGATGATGGGGGTGCCGACCTTTTACACCCGTCTGCTGCAGGCCCCGGGTCTGACGCGCGCGGCGACGGCGCAGATGCGGCTGTTCGTCTCTGGCTCCGCCCCGCTGTTGGCGGAAACCCATGCGGAATTTGAACATCGCACCGGCCACGCGATTCTGGAACGTTATGGCATGACGGAAACCAGCATGAACACCTCCAACCCCTATGACGGGGCGCGGCGGGCGGGTACCGTGGGGATGCCGCTGCCGGGGGTGGAGGTGGTGATTACCGACCCGGCCAGTGGCGCGCCGCTGCCACAGGGTGAGGCCGGGATGATCGAACTGCGCGGGCCAAACGTGTTTCGGGGCTATTGGAACCTGCCCGACAAGACGGCACAGGACCTGCGGGCCAGCGGGTTTTTCATCACCGGCGATCTGGGGCGGTTTGATGATCAGGGCTATCTGCACATCGTCGGGCGGCTGAAAGACCTGGTGATTTCGGGCGGCCTGAACATTTATCCCAAGGAACTGGAACTGCTGCTGGATGCGGCGCCGGGGGTGCTGGAATCGGCGGTGATCGGGGTGCCGCACCCGGATTTCGGCGAAGCCGTGGTGGCGGTGCTGGTGCCAAGGCCGGGGGAAGCGCCGGATGTTGCGGCGATTGCCGCCAGCCTGCAGGGTCAGGTGGCGCGGTTCAAGCAGCCAAAGGCGCTGGTGGTCAGGGAGGCGCTGCCGCGCAATGCGATGGGCAAGGTGCGCAAAGAAGTGTTGCGCGCCGAGTTTGGCGGGATGTTTGTGACGGCGGTAGGGCCATCGACAACCTGACGCAAGCCACACACACCAAAACAGGGCCCGTCGAAGCGGGCCCTGCCTGAATTCAGGTATCGGACTTCAGGTCAGTGCAAGGTGCTGGTGGTGGTGGTGGTACCATTGCTGCCGCCACCAAGCAGCACGCCGATCAGCAAAAGGCCGCCAAGGCCAGCCAGCAGAGCGGTCGACCCCAAAGCACCGGTTGCACCAGCACCCCCCACAACCGTGGTCGTTGTGGTTGTGCTGCCACCTGTACCGGCTTCGGTACCGGTTTGGGCCAAAGCCGACGAAGACACCGTGGCGACTGCGAGCGTCGCCGCAAGAGCCAGAGACACAATCTTTTTCATTGCGGAACACTCCAACATAATTCCAATCAGATTGTTCTGTAGCAGGTCATCAATCCGTTCGGAAGCCTGAACAGACAATTTTCAACGGTTGAGGTCTTGCAGTTCCAAAAATCCCACATCGGGGCTGATCCACTGCCGCGACTGCCTGATAACTGCCCGATTGTCGAACCAGTAGTGATTTTCGAACGCCAAACCACTGTCATCTGTGCAGGACTCGATGCGGTGTCTTGTGTCAAAGCTCAGCTCTAACACTACGATTCGCTCTGCCCCGGCGTCGCTGATCCGGCAGACAAACGCGCGCAATTGCTCGGTTTCGCCGCCAAACAGGTAGAAATGCTGCCGTTGGACCGATGAGGCATGGGCCAGATCGTTGGCCGTCGGCGCTGCCGAAGACATCAGATCTGTCCCCAGACCGCGGGTGGCAATCACCACTCCATCACGCAGCGACAAGGCGGACCCATCCACCGAAGCCCAGGTGATGACTCCCCGGCCTTCGTTGATCTTGCCCATAAAGGCGATGCTTCCAACCTTTTCGATCCGCGCCCGGATCAGCGGATTTCCGCCCTGATCGAAGGCGGCACGGGTCAGCGACAGTGGTGCCGGTTGGCTGCCCTTGCCGTTCAGCATCGTGGCCATTGCAACGGCACCGATTCGAAACCCCTCGGTTGCGGTCTTGTCAGAGCCGCAGGCGCACAGGGCAACGGCCAACAGGAGGATCAAGGATCGCTTCACCGGAACACCCTGCCCCACTGCGGATCAACACAGTCGGAATGGTAGCTGCGGGTCTGGTCATACAGCCGACCATCCACCCGCAACCTTGCACCGCCATCCCGGGTCAGCGGGCGTATGACAGTGCTGAAATCCTTGCGTGACGGTTGACCCGTAACCCAGGCGAGCGGAATCGTCAGCCGGATCCCCTTGTCAAACGACCCTTCGCCGAAATCCTTGGCTGACACATTGGTAAAGGTGGCAAAAGCGCCGACCCTCCAGCCATTGGGAAATTCGCGGTCCAGACTGAGGGTGGCACCGACATCCCCCGCCAGATAGCGCCCTGCATCGATCTGTCCCAGATAGCCGTTGCCAAAGTCATAATAGGCCGACACATGACCGGTGGCGACCCGGTAATCCTGGAACCCGAGATCCTGTTGAAAATTGCGCTGTGCGACATAGTTCGCCTCGACCCCCAGGGCCAGGCGGCTGTTCACCGGTTTCCACAGCACTTCTCCGGAAACACCGCCAAACATCCGCTCCAGATACCCGACTGTCACCCGGCCATACAGATCAGTGGCCAACCGTGCCTGTGCCGACAGCGTCAGGCTTTCCAGTGCGATACCGCTGAATCTGTCATATCTCGCACCGTCAGAACGCACATGCGGCAAGACCGAGTTTGACTTGCGCCGGTTGTCGCCGATGTTGCCCACCACTTTCTGGGTCAGTGCGCCATTCAGCCGTAGCCAGGGGGCGATGCGGTACTCCCCCGCCAAACGCAGCCCCAGATCGGCGCGGACCGGGTTCGACGGGTCAAACAGGCTGAGTCTGGTATAGGGGCCGAGCGACCATTTGAAATTCGGGTAAGCCTCCGCTGGCACATGGCTGCCTGTGGGCAGCGGTCCGGCATCGGTCAGGGTGGTGCGGGCGCGCAACTGCGCCGAGCCGTTGGGCGCCAGTTCCAGCGCTTCGAAATCGCTGCGGGTAAAGGTAATTTTGGACAGGGGAATACCGTTGACCACGGGTACAATCTCAAACACCTCAACCGAGGCGGGCAGCACCTGTGTCAACAGGCGTGCGGCCCGGCCAAAGGCCTGGGCTTCGGCATCCAGCTGATTGTTGCGCAGCCGGACCTGTACCCGGGTCGGCTGCAACGACAAGGCCTCCAGTTCCATGCCATCCAGCGCCAGACCCTGGGCGATGATCGATTGCAGGTTCAGTGCCACCGCCGGCTGCGCGGCCCAGGCCTGCGACCAGGCTTCAGGCACCGTCCTTGGGTCGGGCCGCTGTTTGACCGGCAAGGGGGCGGGGCCCTGTATACCATAGTTGCGCGGTCTGATTTTCGGGTCCAACGCGAAAGACAGCGTGGCACCGTACGCGCTGCCATACAGCGAATAGACACCGACCCGCATCGCCGGTGTTGCCTGATATTCCACGCCGAAGTTCCACGGGCTGCGGCGCTCGAACACGTTGCGATCCACGGTTTCCTTGATGTAGGCATCCGAGGAATATTCCAGCTTTACCCCGAGCTTGTCATTGACCTGCCATTCCAACCCGGCAAACGGGGCGACGTCGCCGCGAAACCACTGGCCGGCATTGGGTTTGCCGCCACGGCCAACCACGATCCGCGGCCGGTCACCAAAGGGTGCACCAATCGGGTTGTAGGATCCCAACCTGCCCCAGCCCAATCCACCGGTCACCACCAGACCCGGGCGAAGGGTCTTGGACGCCGCAATATACTCGCCGGAGTAAAGGCCGGTGCCGATGAAATCCTGCAACCCGACAGTCACCCCCGGCAGGTATCGCTTTTCATCCAGAACCTGCAGCCGCAGATCGAAACTGCGGTCGTAATAGGTGGCAAACCCGCCGGAATTCCAGTTCTGCACTTCAATATAGCGGAAGGTGCCGCCGATCCGGGGAAAGATCTGAAAGCTGAGGGCGCCTCGCGTGATGCCGCCAAACCGGGATATGGTAAAGGAAAACTCCCCATCCGGCGCTGCCAGCCCCACCGGCATGTCGATCAGCCCCGGCACACCGTTGAAATTCAGCGTTGGCCGGTTTTGCGCAAAGACAGGGGCCACCAGCCCAAAACCCAGCTGACCAGCCAGCGCCAGGCAGGTGCCTTGCAAGGCTTTCCGGATGCAGGGTGCCAAGGGCATCGATCATCTCCGTTCGCGCCGATCTTAGGAAAGCGGGGCGGTATCAGCAATGGCGGAATGGCGGGCGGGGACCTTCATGGCGGGCAAGCGCCGGGCCCGGTCAATCGTCATCATCATCATCGTCGTCATCGTCGCTGATACCCATGTTCTGCCGGTGCTGCCAGATCGCCTCTTCGACATCGTCGTAATAAGTCAGGATGCCGTTTTCCAGCACTGCCCCGGCGGTACAGAGCCTGCGCACCTTGCTCAGTCCGTGCGACACCAGAATGGCCCCGCTTTGCCGGATCCGTTCCAGAAACACCTCGCCGCTTTTCTGCTTGAAGGCGGCATCGCCGACCGAGGTCACCTCGTCAATCAGATAGGTGTCGAACCTTATCCCCATCGACACCCCGAACGACAGCCGCGATTTCATACCGGAGGAGTAGGTCCGCAGCGGCATGTGGAAATGGCCGCCCAGTTCGGCGAAATCCTCGACAAAATCGCTGAGCGCATCGGTATCGACACCGTAAACCCGGGCGACAAAGCGGGTGTTCTGCGCCCCGGTCAGGTCGCGGTGAAAGCTGCCGGCAAAACCGACCGGCCAGGAGATGGTGCCGGTAGAGGTGATGGTGCCGGAACTGGGCTCCATCGTCCCGGCGATCATCGACAGCAGGGTGGATTTTCCGGCACCGTTGCGCCCCAACAGCGCCACTGATACCCCGGTGGGAAAGGTGGCGTTGATATTGCGCGCCACCACTTTTTGCGATCCGCCGGTGACAAAGGATTTGCAGACGTTCTGCAGCAGGATCATCGCGCTACCGACGATCCCTGATCGAATAATACACCAGTGACAGCACCGCCCAGGCCAGCAGCAGGAACAGCGACGCCACCATCATCAGCACCTCGCGTTGTGGATATTGCGCGGTTTCCGCCAAGGTCGGGCCGACATGCGCCGCCAGATAGCGACTTTTGCGCTGCGCCTCTGCCAGAGCGACGTCATAGGCTGACAGGGCCCCCTTGTACGAGGCTTCGGCAAATTCACGGTCCACCGTCAGCCGTTCGTATTCCGCCACCAGCGTGGCATAATCTTCGCCACCCGGGCCCTTGCCACCCGCCCCGAATTTCTGCCGTTCCTCGTCGATGCGGACCCGGATCACGTCGATCCGGCTTTGCGCCGGTGCCAGACGCGGGTCGCCGTCGCGGGTGGTTTCGCGCAACAGGTCATATTCGATCAGGGCCGAGGCCAGTTGCGCCTGCAAGGTGTTCAACAACCCCATCTGGCCCTGAATATCGGCGCTGGGATCCACGATCTGGGTGCGGGAGCGGAAAGCGGTGGTGGCCTCGCGCGCCTTTTTCAGCTGTTCCAGCGCCAGGTCCAGCTGTTCGCGGGCATAACGGGTGGTGTCATCGCGGGCGATGGCCGACAGCCGGTTGATCATCTCGGAGCTTTTGTCAAAGATCATCGTGGCGATGGTTCTGGCGGTTTCAGGGTCCGCCGCCAGCACCCGCAATTCGATCAGCCCGGTACCGGGATCATAGACGATCTTGACGATGCGGTACCAGTAGTCGACCAGTTCCTCGATCGAGGCATCCGGCTTCAGCGAAAACACCGGGTCCTGATCGTAGGTGGCGGAATAAAGCGCGCGCAGGTTCAACTCGCGGTCCACCGCAGCCACCAGTTCCTGACTCTGGATGTAGTTATACAGAATGTCGGTATCGGTGGAGCTGGCGCCCGACAGTTGCGACAGGCCGCCCAGCAGATCGGAGGGGGTCGAGGATTCCTCTTTATGCACCGAAAAGCCGATGATCGAGGCATAGTGGTCCACCGCCCGTTCCCACAGGTACCAGCCACTGGCTCCCAAGGGAGCAAGGACGATGAACAGGAAGCCAAAGATCAGCATCCAGTGCCGCCGCCGCACCCGCGCGGGCCCGGCAACCGGGCGCACGGGTGTCGCGTCGCTGCTGGCCAGCCTTTGTTTGCGGCGCTGACCGGGGGCGGTCACCACCGCCATCAGATCCGGATCATCGCCGGAGTCCTCCGGCACGACACGACCGGCGGATTGTGGCAACTCGCGGATCATGCTTGCAGACTTGCCCGGATTCGGGGCGATCTGCCCGATTTCCGGCCCGATTTCCGGCCCGTCTTGCGGGTCAGGTGCCCGGGCCATTGCGGCGGATTCTTCGGCCAGCCGGGCCAACCGGCGTGGCCCCAGTGTCTTGGCGCCATCCTTGGCCCCCAGGCGCGGTGATGCAGCACGACCACCGGCGACAGTCTTGCGTGTGCCGACAGTTCTGGGTTCGTTTTCGCCTGCCAAGTTTGCCTCGGGGTTGGGATTGGATTGCCTCGCAACATGTCTTACTACAGATTTACCCGAAACAAATCCCGAATGCAGGGGAACCGGTCAGGATGAGCCAAATGCTGCAACCGGAACTGCCGTCGCGGCGCTATAAGTCGGCGCGGGTCATCACGGCACTGATGTTGCGCGAAATGTCGACGACCTATGGCCGGTCGCCGGGTGGCTATCTGTGGGCCATTCTGGAACCGATCGGCAGCATCGCGATGATGACGGTGATCCTGGCGATCGGATTGCGGATCAGGGTGCCGTCGCTTGGCACCAACTTTCCACTGTTCTTTGCAACCGGGGTCATGCCATTCGTGATGTATCAGCGCACCCAGGCCAAGGTGGCCAATTCATTGCAGTTTTCGCGGGCTTTGCTGTTTTACCCGGGTGTCACCTTCATGGATGCGATCCTGGCGCGGTTCTTTCTGAATGTGCTGACGCAACTGATGGTCACCTATATCGTGATGACGGGGCTGCTGCTGATCTTTGACACCCGCGCCATGTTCGATGCCGGGCCGGTGATCCTCAGCCTGACGATGGCGGCGGCATTGGGGCTGGGGGTCGGCACCCTGAATTGTTACCTGTTTTCGCTGTTCCCGTTGTGGCAATCGCTGTGGGGCATTCTGACCACACCGCTGTTTTTCATGTCTGCCATTTTCTTCGTTCTGGAGGATCTGCCGGTCTATGCAAGGGATGTCCTGTGGTACAACCCGTTGGCCCATGTCACCGGACTGATGCGCGAAGGCTTCTACCCGACGTACGAGGCGACCTATGTCTCCCCCATCTATGTCTTTTCCATTGCGGGGGGGGTGCTGGCCTTTGGTCTGCTTTTGCTGGGGCGGCACTATCGCGCGATCATCAATCTGTAAGAACCTTGAACGCCGCAAACTCTTGCCCTACAGCGGGCAAAAGCGCCGATCCCTTTCCCGCGAGCCTCATAGAAAGTGCCCGACATGCACCTGTTGCAGGAAACCCTGTTCCCGCCCTTGGGCTTCCCTTCGTCGCTGTATCTGGGCATCCGCAACCCCAAGCTGCCGCGCATGGTGCTGGTCAGCCGTTATGGCCCCGATGAAGCCGCAGCGGTGCAACTGCTGCAAGATGACATTCTGACCACCGATACCTATTTCGGCAGCTTTTATTGCAGCTACTGGAACGCTTATACTGGCCTTACCAACGTTGCCGCGACCCTGCAGGTCAAGGGCGCAGGCGAGGTGCGGGTGTTCGAGGATGGCGGCCAGGGCATCGTGCTGCTGACCCGGTTCGAGATCGTGTCTGACGGCACCAAACCCTATCTGATCGACTTCACCCCCGGCAATCTGGCGGAAAGCCCCTTTACCAACTCTTCGCTGCCCAGCCGGATTTTCATCGAATTCGAGGCGATGCGCGATTCCACGGTACTGGCGATCAGCTTCGTCTCGCCGCAGCCACCGGTGCGTGAGGTGACCCTGTCGATCGGCCTGTGCACCTTTAATCAGGAGGCGTACTTTGCCCGCACCGCCGACCACATCGCCGCACTGGTGGCGACCGAACCGGCGGTAACCCGGGTTTTCGTGGTCAATCAGGGCGCGCCGTTCACATCACCGGAGATTCGCGAGGTGTTGGCGGGGCCAAAGATCACCACCATCGAACAGCGCAATCTGGGCGGGTGTGGCGGTTTTACCCGCAGCTTGCGCGAGGCGCTGGCGGCGGAACCCCGGGCCAGCCATCACCTGATGATGGATGATGATATCGTGCTGGATGAGCGGCTGATTTCCCGCGCCATCCAGTTTCTGCGCTATGCCACCCGTGATATCGCCTTGGGCGGGTCGATGCTGGAAAGCCTGCGGCCCACCATCATGTACGAGGCCGGGGCGTTTCTGCGGCCCAACAACACGATTGAGCCCTATTGCCACAACGTTGACATGGCCGACACCGGCCAACTGTACCATTTTAACACCCCGGCCGGTACCGACTATAACGCCTGGTGGTTCTGTGTGCTGCCGCTGGAGCCCGCATCCCGCGCCGGTTTGCCGGCGCCAATCTTCATCCGCGGCGACGATTTCGAATATGGCCAGCGGCTGGCGGCTTTGGGGGTTCCCACCATCACCCTGCCCGGTGTTGCCGTCTGGCATGAACCGTTTTACGCCAAACCACCCGGTTGGCAGGACTACTATGACCTGCGCAACCGGATGATCTTTGCCGCCACCTATGGCAACAAGGTCAGCCAACTGTCTTTGACCCATCTGCTGGGGCTGTTGACGGGCGCAGTGCTGACCCATCAATGCCAGTCGGCAGAACTGCGGATGCGCGCGGTGGAGGATTTTCTGCGCGGCCCCAAGGAGCTGTTTGCCGCTGATGCCGAAATCAACCACAAGGCGGTGATGGCTTTGGCCAAAGCCCATGCCCCGGAACGGCTGAACAACGCTGCCTGGAGTTCGCGCGAAGCCACCAAGGGCAAGCCCAAACCCGGCGGGCTAAAGGCGCTGGCGGGCAGCTATTTTTGGGCGATGCTGCGAACCCTGTTACTGCCAAGGGTCGGCGGTACTGCGGTGTATGTCGATGCCGATGCCCATCCGATCAATGTCGCCGGTCGCGCTTATGTGCTGACCAACGGCCTGCGCACCTTTCACATCCTGTTCCGCCCCAGCCGCCGCCGCACCTTTGCCATGCTGGTCCGGGCGGCAAGGCTGGCCCGCCGGTTCCGCCGCGAACAGGCCGCCGTGGGCAAAGTGTGGGCCGAGGGGATATCGGCCTATCGTCAGGATGCCTATTGGGGGCAGGTGTTTGGCGACGTGGCCACCGACACCCCTGTGCAAAATCCGGCAAATGGCGGTGCCGACGGCCCGGATCTGTCGCAAACTGCCAAGGCCATGGAGGAGGTCCGATGAAGGTCTATATCTTTACCATTCCCAAGGCAGGTACCTATTTCATTGCGGAATTACTGGAACGGCTTGGCTTCAACAACACTGGCTACCATGTAAGCCAAAAACGTTTGCTGGATACAAAGAAGCTGGATTTGGAGTCGAATGCAAAAACGCCATCAAAAGCGATGGTCGAACAAAATTTCACCAAGACCCTGCGGGAAATGAAAGACAATGACCTGGCATTCGGGCATTTCCCGGTGCCGTTGATGGCGTGGCTGCAACCACAGTTCCGCTTTGTCTGCGCCTACCGCCATCCGCGAAAAACCCTGATTTCCGAATTCATCGATTTCCGATTTCGGAGATCCGATGTGAAATGGATCTCAAGAGATACCATTCCCGATGACCGGGAGGCATTTGCAACCTATCTGGTACGGCATGGAGAGAATCATGCTGCCATCTTTTCCCAGATGCTGGCGGTATCCTTGCTGGTTGCGGAACCGTTGTGCACCAGATATCCCTCGGAACATTTTCACTTTCTCAATTTCGACCATCTGCTGGCTGATGTCGAGGTTGCGCGTGGGCTGGCGGCCGCTCTGGGTGTGAACTCGATCGATATTGCAAGAGTTCACGCCGAGACTTTGATGGCTGAAACCAAGACAAAGTCCAGCGGAACCGAGGTTGACCGCAATTCACTGTGGTCGGACCGCGCGGAAGAGCTTTACGTGGCCTGCCGGTTCGATCAGTACGTCCAACGTGGCAAGGAACTGGGTTGGAAAATCTGAGCTTTGACCTGAAATTTTCCAGGAGATTGAAATGAAGCCGCAGTTGGTTATTCATATCGGAACCCATAAGACCGCCACTTCGACCATACAGTTTGCCCTTGATGCCAACCGCGCCGACCTGCGGGACAAGGGGATCCTGTTTGCCGCGACCAACCGGATGCCGTTTCCGGATCTTCCGAAACACACCAGCCTCGGGACCGCGCTTCGGTTGGGGCCGAAAGCGTTTCAGGTCGAGTTTGAAGCGATCATGGAGGAGTTTACGGCGTCGGGGTGTTCGACACTGGTGTTGACCGAAGAAGGTTTTTCATCACCAAACTTTGAGAAGTTCAACTTTCACTTTTTCAAGCAGTTCCTGCCGCACTTCAATATCCGAACGGTGTGTTTCCTGCGTCGGCAAGACAGCTTCATCGAATCTCTTTGGAACCAGTTCACCAAGCATCATCGGCAAACCGACGATATCATCGCCTTCCTGAACCTTCCGAAGAATCGCCAGCGGCTGGATTATGTTCGATTTCTGGACTTCTGGGCAGGATTTTCCGAGGTCAAAGCCGTCGGATACGAGATTGCGGTGAAAAAAGGGATCGAGCAGGCATTTACTGAAGCCTCGGGCATTCCTTTACCGATATCGCAATCCCCCCGAAACGTCAGCCCGGGGGTGAATTGCGCCATCGCGATGACAATACTCAACAGGCTTGGGGTCAGCTATGATACCAAGCAGCTGATAGCAGCGTTTTCCAATGACAAGTCGAAACATGTTCTTGGCTCGATTCAGAGACACCGGCTGCTGGCTGATATGGCCGAGCATAATGCGCGACTGGCGAAATCATATGGTGTGATTTTCCCGGATACGATGCCGGAAGAAGCCCCGGACCCGATCCTTCTGCCCGACATCAACGAAGTGTTGCTGGCATTGGCAAAGGTGACGAAAGACAAGGCAGCGGCAAAATTGGCCAGAACCATGCCAGCCGCGAAAGTGGGCGTGTTGACCAAGGGCACCAGACGATCAGAGCAGCGCAAGGTCAAACCAGCAGCGCAGTGACGAGACGGCGTTTTTCGAGCCAGCACCAGCAGTTTGCAGGCGGCGATCAAACGGCCCGAAAGGGTGCCGCATGGTGAATGGACTTCACCCCTGATGCCCGGGTCAGGGCACAGTACGGCGTTGACGAACGCATCAAGCATCCCTGCCAGATATCTTTGCGGCTTCACGGTGCCAGCCCCGAACCAGGGCTTGTCCGGGGCGGCCTGTCGACCCGCGCAACCGCGTGACCCGGTTTCTCTGACCGCCACGTGGCTGCGAAACAGATGAAACAGGGCATTCTGGTTTATACCCCGGTTCTGGGCCCTGTCGGCACAATTCAGCAGGCTTCGCAACAAGGTTGAACCAGAGCGCGCAGCGGTTGAAACTGGACCCTATCGATGGTCGGTCAGTGCCATCATTGGCCTTTCTTGGCGATGCGGGCCGGTGGAGCGGCGTTACGCTCTGGCCCGTCTGCGCGGCGATTGCCTGCATCCGGTATCGCCGCCGTTGCCGCTTTATGTGCACGACGCCGCGGGACGGCGGCCGCATCCGGTCTGGCAATCCGGATCGTTGCTGAAAGCAACAGGGCAAGCGCCTCGGGCGTCAAGGCCTGCAAGATCCATTGACGCAGCTGCAAACGCTCTGCATCCGTTGTCAGGGGCGCTGTCAGGGGCGCTGTCAGGGGCGCAGATAGTGTCGGCGGTTCGATGTGCAGCGGCCTTTGCCCCTGCAGACAGGTCGCGTTCAGCCACTGGCAATCATCACGGGTTCTTGCCCGAATCGCTGCGATGAAATCCGGCAGGTCAAGGTGAAGCTTGGGAAAGGCCTTGAGTTCGGCAATCGAATCCAGCCTGGCCAGAAGTTCGATCCTCAGGTCGGTTTCCACCACCCGCTCATAGCTTTCATTCATCACCATCAGCCAGGCCACCACGGCTCCCGGAAAAGCCTCGTTGACAAAACTGGACGCCAGGGCAACCGGCCGATCCAACTGCGAAACCGTCGCAAAGAAATCGAGCACGATATCGCCGCCCACAAGATTGTCGCGGGAGAAATTGCGGACCACGACATTCTGCTGGCCGACTTCGGCAGCATATCGGTCTATCTGCCTGCGGATGCCAAAGGGGAAATCCGAAGGGATGTGCAGATCGACCAGACGGCGTCCGCCGCGAATATTCTGCTGGATCGACGAAACATAAAGATCCACCGGATCGCGGACATAGGAAATTACCGTGATCTTGTCAAAGGTCCGACGCAGGCGCGCAATCAAGGGTGCGGGATCCGCCAAAGACGAAAAATGTTCGCTGGATATGATCGAAGTGTGATCAGGCAGCGACCTTGCCGACTGTTCCAGCGCTACCCAATGCTGTTCGCTCCACCCCTGGGCCTGGCCCCATGTCGGGTGCTGGCGACGGATCCTCGGGTGGAAGGCGCGCTCAGATTGAAACAACAGGGGCAGCGCGCTGGCGGCTTGTTCCGCATCATTGGCTGTCAGAAACCCCTGGTCCCGGAGCGAGGTCACGTTCTTGCGCAGCGCGCTTTGGATCGACGAACTGCCGGTCTTGTGCGGCCCGATATGAAGAATGACATGCATTATCTTGCCCCTCGTTCGCCGGCCTGCCAGATTTTCGCCATCCAGATCTTCGCCATCCAGCTCATTCCGCGCTGCGCGCCAGAACGCCGACGTAGGCCATGATTTCGGCCGAGGCAACAGCCAGACGCCCATCATAGTCAGGGTGGGGCTTTGCGTTGTCTGCCGGAAACGGCACGCGGTCAATGCCGCGGTACTGATTCATTGCCTGCCGGTTGCCCTGGCGGAACCGTCGCAGGAGATTCCGCTTTGCTTCCAGCGACAGCAGTCCGGCGCGGGTCTTTTGCAGTTTGTCGGAACTGGCAGCCGCCATCTGCACCAGATGCACCACAAAGTCGTGGTGACCTTCGGATTTGGTCAGATGGAGGTTGCAAAGCCGCAGATAATCGAGCGCATCTGGCGGCAATGACACCTTGTGCAGGATCGATACCTCCGCCGGCTTGAAGGCAGGTTTGGCGTTTACTCCGATCGTCCGGAGGAAATCATATTCGATCCCATCCGGCAGATGTTCCTTGCCAAACAGGCGAAGCCTGATCGCTTCCTTGCCGAAGATTTCGGCCCACCGGTTCAGAATGACATTGGTTTCCAGAAAGAACAGGCTGGCTTCTGCAATATATTCCTCCAGTGTGCGGGTTTCGCGGCTGCCAAAATCCTTGACCAGCTGATTGTAGTAGCTTTCGAGGTATGAGTCCGAACTGCGCAGATAGAAGACCACGGTCACATCGAACCATTCGCGCAACGCAGCAAGCCGTTCAAGGTTGCCGATCCATTCGAAATCCTCGGAACTGATCACAACCTGCTGATGCGGTGAAGCAGCGGCTTCATCAATCAGGGCCGGCCAATGATCCAATTCGGTCAAAGGTTTGTCAGCCGTTTCCGGTTTTCGCAGGGACCAGGCCATTTGATGATGGGCACCATAGATCCGTCCCGCCTTGGGATAAAGGATACCCAACTTGTCCAGGACCGGCTGGTTGATCGAAAACGAGTTTTGCAGAAATGTCGTCGCAGTCTTGTGCGACCCAATATGAATGCAAAGGCGCTTTTTCATGCGTAATCCTTCAATACCTGTCAGCCTTGACCATGGCCGGATGCATCCCTGCGGCATCCAGATAGGCCCAGGAATAGGCGACCCCGAAATCCTTCAGCCGTTCATGGAAATACCGCACGAAAAACGGGAAATCCACCGCTGTCACTGTGTCATCCGGTACCGCCCGGAACGCCCAGTTGCCCAGCGCCTTTTGCATATAGACCCACAGTTCCGCCGCCGCCTTCAGAAATTTCGGTTTCAGGTCAGAACGCAGGCTGTCGTTTATCCAGTTGATCGTATTGGCGAAAGACCGGATCAGCGGGCCAAAATCGTTCCATCCCTCATTCAACCCGCGTTTCAGCATCATACGGAACATTTCCAGCGAATAGAAGAACCGCTCGTCCCCCTGTTTGATGTCTTGCCCGGGGTGCTGGCGATAGTGGTATTTCACATGGTCAATCGCCGGAATGTCGCGGGCATGCAGCAGGGTCAGCAGCTGGAAGATCTGGTCATCAAACGCCCGGATATGTTCAGGAAAGAAGATCTTGCGCATATCGAGGAAATCGCGGCGGTAGACCCGGCGCCAGATCGTGGGTTGGCCGATCATCAGATCAGCGGCAGGGATGGTGACATAGCTGCCGTGGCCGAACTTGCCCCGGCGCAGCTTGGCAAAAGCCTCGTCTTCATAGCTGGGCAGATGCACCGCTGCGCCATCCTGCACATGCAGATAGTCAAAACCGCCCTGCACCACTTCGGCCCCGCTATAGCGCGCCAGTTCCAGCAGTTCGGGGAACAACTGGCCGTCAATCACATCATCGGCATCGACAAAGCCGATGTGGCCGGCGCGCGACATCATCCGCCCATAGTTCCGCGCCGAGGCGCAACCGCCGTTCAGCTTGGAATGCACCGATACCCGCGGATTGTTGGCAAAGGCGGCGCGCACCAGATCGCCGCAGCCATCGGTTGATCCGTCATCCACCACCAGCGCCCGCACATCGGGGCTGGAATTGGCAATGATGCCTTCGACGCATTCCACGATGTAATCTTTGGTGTTGTACATCGCCACCACCACATCCAGTCCGCCGTCGCGGCCATGAAACTGCGGCGTGCGGCGCAGTTTCAACGGGCCACCGGCGCGCGGCAGATAAGTATGGCGGGCGCCGTTGGCAGTGTTGAACACCAGGGTCGAGGCGACATGGTCCCACATTTCGCCAACGATGTAATCGAGTGAGGCAGAAGCCAAGGCCTCCATCACCGGCTGTTCCAGCCGGGGTGCCATCAGTTTCAGCAGGGTGGGGTTCAAATGGCACAGCGCATCGGCGGGAATCGTGGGCAGGTCACACCGCTCGAAATCAAACGGGATATCGTCGCTCGCCCGCGCTTCGACCGAGCCGCGTTTTGTCAGATGGCGCATATAGGTCCTGGGTCGAGCCATGACGGTGACCGTTTCCATATCCCGGGCGACAATGGCTGCCCCGATCTCTGCCGCAACCAGCGGGTTGGCGGCACCCACCGCCAGATTGACCGCCTGCACATTGGTCAGGCCCGACGACAGGACATTCGACACCAGTACCTCAAAATATTCCAGTACCGGTTCGAACAGCCAGACAGTCCAGCCAGGAAACGCCTTGGCGAACAACAGACCAAACAGGCCGTACCCCGCGCCGATATCCAGGGCGACCCCGGTAGCAGGCAGCATCTGGGTGGTCAGAAACGGCTGATAGATGTTTTCCAGCCGCCATTCGCTGTCTGCCACCAGAAAGCCATCGGCCGGCACATCGAAGCGCAGCGATGCGCCAAAGGCCGAGACGACATGCGGCACCGGGGGCGGCAGCGGTGCCTCTGGCTCGGGTGGCAGCGCCGGTTCGGCCTCCTCAGTCGCGGCTTCGGTGGCATCAAGCGGCAAAGCGGCCTCGGCTTCGGACGCGGCTTCGGTTGCAACCGGTTCCGGCGCAACTGCCATCGCTTCGGGGGGCAGGATATCGTCAGCCATGGGTCAATGCCTCCAGCGCTTGGCGCACCTGGCCAAATTCGCGCAAACCCGCCACCGTCTCCGGCAACTCTTTGGGAAAGTTCAGATACAATGGGTCAACCAGCCGGTACATCGCCTTGGCCGCCTGCCAGTAGTTGTAGCGGTGGTGATGCGAAATCGACTCGCCGCACCAGTGCAGGATCTTGGCACAGGACAGCACCACAGCGGCGCGGTGCAGGGGATCGTGAAACTGGGTCCGGCGGGCAAACACCTCCAGCGTCAGTTTGGTGACGGCAATGATGTCAAACCGCAGATCAGTGCTGGAACTGGTGATCTGTGGCCGCATGTAGCGGCGGAAATAGGAAAAACACGGGGTATCCAGAAAACTGATCCGCTGCGCCCGGGCCAGAACCGAGGTGTGAAAGAAGATGTCTTCGAAGAAGTGGGTATTGGGAAATCCGATCAGGTTGGCTTTGAGGAATGCGCTGCGCACCAGCTTGTTGGCCGACTGCGGCTCCATCAGTTGCGCCAAAGCCATGATCTGCGACCCTTCGGGGTGGCCGGGCTCCACCGGCGCGCCGCCGGTCAGCGCCCGGACCGCCTTGAACTTTGGTGCATCGTAGAACGGGGTCAGATCGTCGCGCACCTCTGACAGCATGCCCTGGCACAGCACCAGATCAGGGGCGTCACGGTCGATCACCGCCGCCATCGCGGCAAAGGCCCAGACGGGGCGGCTGTCATCGGCATCGAGAAAACAGACATAGTCGCCGGTCACCTGTTCCAGCCCCTTGTTGCGGGCCCCCGACAGGCCATCATTCGCCTGATAGATGATCTTGAACCGCGGGTCTTTCAGATCGCGCAGCACCGCATGGGTCTGCGATTCCGAGCCATCATCGACGATGATATATTCATAATCCTGAAAAGACTGGTTCAGGATCGAATTGACGGAAATCATCAACGTATCGGCTTCGTTGTAGACCGTTGTAATACAAGAAATTTTCGGCAATGGATCCAAACCCTCGTGGCAGGCTATGGCGGCAAGCTGCGGCCCCTGTCCTAAGGGGTGAGCCATCCGGCGTCAAGAAACTTGGGGGCAGTGCCTTATGCCGCAAACAGCGGGGGTTTTGCACCCCCCGAGCCATTGGTCACTTGAACCAATGGCGTGACCAGAGGCTCACCCCGCAGCGTATTTTCGCGAAAAACAAGCGCGATTTGAACAGCGTGAGGAGTCAGTGCCGCTTGCGCCCCAGGGCGGTTTGCAGGATCAGCCAGATATCGAGACACAGCGACCAGCGGTTCTGGTAGATCAGATCCAGCCGCGCCTTGCGGGGAATGCAGCGGCTGACATAGGCGGCTTCGGTTTCCTCAGGGGTAGTGCAGCCCGCCAGCACCCGCGCCTCATACTGGTGGATATGCAGGGTGGCGAGGCCGGTGACGCCGGGGCGGCTGCGCAGGACCTGGCCATAAAGTACCGGAAACATCTCGACATAGCGGCGCAGCGGCGGGCGGGGGCCGACAAAGCTGATGTCACCGTTCAGGATGTTCCACAATTGCGGCACCTCATCCAGCCGGGTGCGGCGCAGGAACCGCCCCAACGGGGTAATTCGCGCCGCCTTGTCGCCACCGGACACCCCGCTGTCGGATGCCACCGGCGACATGGTGCGCAGTTTCCACAGGGCAAAGCCCCGGGTCGGGGTGTTCATCCGTTCCGACACATAAAACAGCGGCAGGCCCTGCCGCCACAGCAGGACCAGCAGCAGCAGGGCAAAGGGCAACGCCAGAACGGCCACCAGCAGCGCCGCAAAAGCAAGGTCGAACAGGCGTTTGCCGGGGGTCATGTGTGCCGTCGCAGTGCCAGCCATTGCTGCACCATGGCAGCGGCAGTTCCTTCGCCCTGATCCATCGGGCACAGGCTGGCCAACCGATCCAGCGACAGCCGCACCGACGGCAGCGCCGTGGCCGGGGCGGGGATGCGGATCACGGGGGCGGGCTGGCCCTGCGCCAGCAGCGCCGGGGCGAAATCGGCCATATCGACCCCGCCACCCGGTGCGCCGATGTTCAGCGCCAGCGGCAGCGGCTTGCCCCGCGCTGCGCGTCCGATCAGGCAGGCCAGCACCCGCGCCAGGCCGGCAGGGCCGATATAGCTGCGCACCGGGCCGGTGCCATCCGGGAACTGGTCAAGACTGAGGGGCGATTGCGGGCTGGCCAGTGCCAGATTGCGAAAAAACTGGTCGGTGCCGGCCACATTGCCGATGCGCAAAAAGGTGACTGAGGGGCGGGGCAACGGATATTGGGCCAGCCAGCCGGTGCAGGCCCATTCCATCGTCAGTTTGGCCTGGCCATAGTCTGACAGCGGCGTCAGAGCGGCTTCTTCAGGGATCGGATCGCCGCTGCGGCCATAGACAGCGGCAGACGAGGCGATGAACAGGTGCCGGGCCCCGATCTGCGCCGCCGCCTGTACAGCAGCCAAAGCCAGATCGGTGTTCAGCCGGTAGTCGGCCCCCGGTGCCGGGGTCACACCCGACAACACCAGAACCATGTCGGCCCGGCCGATGGCCGTGGCCAGAGCATCCACCCCTGCGGCCAGCTGCCAAATGATATCCGGTGGATCGCCCTGCCGCCGCTGCGCCCTGATCTCCAGGTCCGGTGGCGGATGCGCCGTCCATTCGGCAAGGATCAGCCGACCAACCCGGCCGGTTGCCCCCAGAACCACCACTGACCACCGTTGTTTCTGCATTGCCTCGTTTATTCAACCTGCCAAAGGGCGGTTCCCGTTGACCTGAACCGCCCGGTCAGTATCTTGGCGCAATGATCAAAGTCTATGCATTTCTGTGTCTGGCTTCTGGTCGCTTGTCGCCACCCATTTGCCCGGACCCTGCATGACGCCCGCATTTCCCCGTTTCTTCGCGTCGCGACGTTTGCCCTCGGTGATGGCTGCGCTGGCACTGGCCGGGCTGGTTGCCGGATGCAGCCTGCCGCGCGGTGCCGCATTGCAGACCGAGGTGTTGAGCCAGCAGCATAGCGACGAACGCGACTATCAGGTTGTTCCGGTGTCCAAGGAAAATCTGAGCTCTGTTGCGGGGTGGCCGGTTACCGGTGGCTTTGCCCAACTGGGCTGGATCGGCAAGCAGCGCGGCCCTGCCACATCGGTGATTGCGGCGGGCGATGTGATCGACCTGACGATCTGGGACAATGACGAAAACTCGCTGTTGACGCCGCCTGCCGCCAAAGTGGTGGACATTCAGGGGGTTCCGGTATCGTCTTCCGGGGCGGTGTTCATCCCGTACCTTGACGAGATTGTGCTGAACGGGTTGACGCATGACGAGGCGCGCAAGCGGATTCAGTCGGAATTGGGCACCATCCTGCCCTCGGCGCAGGTGCAGCTGGCGGTGACGCCGGGGCGGCGCAGTTCGGTGGATGTGGTGGGGGGCGTCGTCAGCGTCGGGTCCTACCCGCTGCCGGACCGCAACTTTTCGGTGCTGTCGCTGATGGCGCAAAGCGGCGGTGTGGCCCCGGGGCTGCGCAACCCGCAGCTGAAACTGGTGCGCGGCGACGGGGTTTACGGCATTTCGGTGGAAAAGCTCTATGCCGAGCCGTCGCTGGATGCGACGCTGCAGGGCGGTGACAAGCTGATTGTCGAGGAAGACAAACGCTATTTCCTGTCGCTGGGGGCCGCCGGCACCGAGGATCTGTTCTATTTCCCCAAGGAGACCGTGTCGGCGCTGGATGCGGTGTCGCTGATCGGCGGGGTGCAGGATACCCGCGCCAACCCCAGGGGGGTGCTGATCCTGCGGGAATATTCCGACCGCTCGGTGCGCAGCGATGGCACCGGGCCAGACCGCGCGCAGGTGGTGTTTACCCTCGATCTGACCAGCGCTGACGGTCTGTTTTCGGCCCGCAAGTTTCAGGTGCAACCCAAGGATCTGGTGTTGGTGACGGAATCGCCGCTGAATTCGGCGCGGACGGTGCTGGGATTGGTGGGGCAGGTTTTGGGGCTGGCGAGACAGTTGTGAGGGAGGTGTCCCGGACCGGGACAGCTGCGTAACTCATTGTTTTCGCTATGCTTCGCCAAATTTATTTACACTATCTTTACCATTTTGCGCCGAATTTGCGGAATCTCGGGCGGTTATGGGGAGCGGAACCCACCGGTTTTGGCGCGGGCGGCGGGTGCGACCACGCACCCTTGGACCGGTGATTGCGCGCTGAGATCGACATCCGGCATTCTGACTGGCAGACAAACAGTTGGCGATTTCACGGATGAAACCTGTGACTTCATCCCCTTCACACCACCCGTTCCACCATCAGCCACTTGATCCCTGCAAGCGCCTTGGCGGGGTGGGGACGCGGTGCCATCGCCCCCTCAGGCACCGCAAACAAACGGCGGTTTTTCGACCTTGCCCCGGGATCGGACTGGAGCGTTTGTTTGCGAACGAAGAACCGGCTGATGGCGGAGCACAAGCTGAGGTGGGTCAGTGGCAGGCCAGCGGCCCACCAAATTGCCAGCATGATGTGAAATTGATCTCAGCCCATGCCTCATGCTATCATCATTCGGCATCGACTTCACGGCAAAGGGACGTTTCGCATGGGCAACATGACCGTCAGAAATCTGCCTGACATCATCCACGATCAACTTCGTGAACAGGCGGCACTGCACAAGCGCAGTGTCGAGGCCGAGGTTCGATCCATCCTGATCGAAGCGGTCCGGTCCGCCCATGCCGGCGGCTTTGGCCAGCGGCTGCACCAACGGTTCAAAGGTGCATTGGGCGACGAACTTTCTGTGGACCGGGACCAGACCGCCAGCGACCCGGACATGTTTCGGTGATCATTCTGGATACCAATGTCCTGTCCGAAACCCAGCGGCCAAACCCCGACCCAAAGGTCCTGGCCTGGCTCGATGCCCAAGCCCCGACCAGCCTTTACCTTACTGCGATCACGGTGGGAGAGTTGATGTTCGGCGTTTATAGCCTTGCCCCCGGAACCCGGCGCACACGGTTGCTGGAGGCACTGGTGACGATCATCGAGGACGATTTTCGCGGGCGAATACTGGCCTATGATGAAGCCGCCGCCCGAATTTATGGCGAACAGATCGGTGCTGCCCGGCGCGGGGGGATCACCATTGGGCAAGCCGACGGCCAGATTGCTGCGATTGCCTTGGCGCATGGGGCCGCAACCGTGGCAACCCGCGACCGCAAACCGTTCGTTGCGATGCGCCTGGATGTGATCGACCCGTGGGACCATGAAGGATGAGGGGTTCGCCGGACCCTAAACCACCCGCTCCACCATCAGCTTCTTGATCTCGGCAATCGCCTTGGGCGGGTTCAGCCTCTTGGGGCAGGTCTTGGACTGAACCCGGGAATACGCCGAATCGGATTGAAAGCTTTTGTCGCGACGATATGATCTGATTCCTCAGTTCGAAGTAGCGTATTTCTCAGGAGAGCAAGCCATCATGACTTTGAAAATTACAGGTCACATTCTTGCTTGGGTGATCACGCCACCTCCGCCCGCCGCTGGCGGCGTTGGATCTGGCTCAATCTTTGTTGAGTTAGAGGACCAAACAACCGTGGGAATTCCCATAGCGACTTTGGCTGATCTAGCACATCTTGACAATATGCTTCGGAATACTAATGAAGCGACCTTTGACCGGGCAACGGGCCAGATAACCATGCCAGGAAGTTTCCGCACCGGGGTTCGTTTCATCGGTACATTTTCCGCACAGGGGTGAAGAAACCTACACCACCCGCTCCACCATCAGCTTCTTGATCTCGGCAATCGCCTTCGCGGGGTTCAGCCCTTTGGGGCAGGTCTTGGCGCAGTTCATGATGGTGTGGCAGCGGTACAGTTTGAACGGGTCTTGCAGGTCGTCGAGCCGCTCGCCGGTCGCCTCATCGCGCGAGTCAATAATCCAGCGGTAGGCGTGCAAGAGGGCGGCGGGGCCGAGGAAGCGGTCGGAGTTCCACCAGTAGCTGGGGCACGCGGTCGAGCAGCAGGCGCACATCACGCATTCATACAGCCCATCCAGCTTTTCGCGGCTTTCAATCGACTGCTTCCACTCCTTGGCCGGACGGTTGGTCTTGGTTTCCAGCCAAGGCATGATCGAGGCATGCTGGGCGTAGAAGTGGGTCAGATCAGGGATCAGGTCCTTGATCACCGGCATATGCGGCAGCGGGTAGATCTTTACATCGCCCTTCACCTCATCCAGCCCATAGATGCAGGCGAGGGTGTTGATGCCGCCGATGTTCATCGCACATGATCCGCAAATGCCCTCGCGGCAGGAGCGGCGGAAGGTCAGGGTGGGGTCAATTTCCGATTTGATCTTGATCAGCGCGTCCAGCACCATCGGACCGCATTTGTCCATATCGACAAAATAGGTGTCAAGGCGCGGGTTTTCGCCATCATCAGGCGACCAGCGGTAGATCTGAAACTTGCGGACATTGGCACCGGGTGGCTTTGGCCATGTTTTACCGACGCGGATTTTCGAGTTTTTCGGCAGGGTCAGTTCAACCATTTCGCATGTCCTTGGGTGCGGCAGCCATGTTCCGGGTTCCGGCGCGGATCAATAGACCCGTGCCTTCGGTGCGATTTTCTTTAAGGAGATACCACCCTCCGCCTCGGTGGTCAGCGGGTCCAGATGCACCGGGCGGGTGGCCAGCCGCACCTGCGCCCCGTCAACATAGGCCAGCGAATGCACCCGCCAGGTCACATCATCGCGGTTCGGATAATCCTCATGCGCATGGGCGCCGCGCGATTCCTTGCGGGCTTCGGCGGCAACGATGGTGGCCAGTGCGTTCGGCATCAGGTTGGTCAGTTCCAGCGTTTCCATCAGGTCGGAGTTCCAGATCATCGACCGGTCGGTCACTTGCAAATCCGCCAGCTTGGCTGCCACCGCCGCCATTTTCACGCAGCCTTCGGCCAGGGTCTTGTCGGTGCGGAACACGGCGGCGTCGGCCTGCATGGTCTTTTGCATTTCCAGCCGCAGATCAGCGGTGGGTACCGCACCCTTGGCATGGCGCAGACCATCAAACCGGGCCAAAGCCTGATCGACGGAAGTCTGGTTCAGCGGCGGATTGGCGGCAGAGGCATCCACCACCTGCCCCGCCCGGATCGCGGCGGCGCGGCCAAACACCACCAGATCGATCAGCGAGTTCGACCCCAGCCGGTTGGCGCCATGCACCGAGGCGCAGCCCGCCTCGCCCACCGCCATCAGGCCGGGGTGGACACGGTCCGGGTTGTCCGCCGCCGGGTTCAGCACTTCGCCCCAATAGTTGGTGGGAATGCCGCCCATGTTGTAATGCACTGTTGGCAGCACCGGGATCGGTTCGCGGGTCAGATCGACGCCTGCAAAAATCCGGGCGGACTCGGTAATGCCGGGCAGACGCAACGCCAAAGTCTCCGGCGGCAGGTGGTTCAGGTTCAGGTGGATATGATCCTTGTCCGGCCCCACGCCACGGCCTTCCCTGATCTCCAGCGTCATGCAGCGCGACACCACATCGCGCGACGCCAGATCCTTGTAGGTCGGGGCATAGCGTTCCATGAACCGCTCGCCCTCGGAATTGGTCAGATAGCCGCCTTCGCCGCGCGCGCCTTCGGTGATCAGACAACCGGAGCCATAGATGCCGGTGGGGTGAAACTGCACGAACTCCATATCCTGCAGCGGCAGACCGGCGCGGGCCACCATGCCGCCACCGTCGCCGGTGCAGGTATGGGCCGAGGTGGCGGAGAAATAGGCGCGGCCATAACCGCCGGTGGCCAGCACCACCATCTTGGCGTTGAAGGCATGCAGGGTGCCATCATCCAGTTTCCACGCCAGTACCCCCTGACAGGTGCCATCGGCGGCCATGATCAGATCAATGGCGAAATATTCGATATAGAACTCGGCGTTGTTCTTCAGGCTTTGGCCATAGAGCGTGTGCAGAATGGCGTGGCCGGTGCGGTCGGCGGCGGCGCAGGTGCGTTGTACCGGCGGGCCTTCGCCAAATTCGGTGGTATGGCCGCCAAACGGGCGCTGATAAATCCGGCCATCTTCGGTGCGGCTGAACGGCACGCCGTAATGTTCCAGTTCATACACCGCCTTTGGCGCCTCGCGCGTGAGGTACTCCATCGCATCCATGTCGCCCAGCCAGTCCGAGCCTTTGACGGTGTCGTACATGTGCCATTGCCAGTTGTCGGGGCCCATGTTGCCGAGACTGGCGGCGATGCCACCCTGTGCCGCCACGGTATGGCTGCGGGTGGGAAACACCTTGGTGACACAGGCGGTGCGCAACCCCTGTTCGGCCATGCCAAGGGTGGCGCGCAGACCGGCACCGCCAGCCCCGACCACCACCACGTCATACAGATGTTCTTCGATCGGATAGGCAGCCATGAAAATTCCTCAGCCCAAAAAGGCGATTTTGGCGACGGCAAAGATGCCTGCTACCGCGAACAGCCCGCAGGCCAGTGTGTTGAGCGCCAGCAGCGCGGTGCGCAGGCCTGAAGTATGGACATAATCCTCGATCACCACTTGCAACCCCTGCGCCAGATGCCGGAACCCCACGGCCAGAAACAGCACCGCCACCAGCGCATGGCCCAGATGGCCATACAGCGCCAGCACCGCCTGATGCCCCTGACCCAACGCGCGGGCAAACGGAAACAGGAACAGCAGCGACAGCGGCACCAGCGCCACCGAGGTCAGCCGTTGCTGCCACCAATGGCTGGCCCCCTCATGTGCTGCGCCAAGGCCACGGACCCGGTTGCGGTCGGTCTGATAGCTCATGCCCCGCCTCCTGCCACCAGCAGCGTCAGGACGGTCAAGACCACCGAGCCTGCAACCACCGCCCAGCCGGATTGGGTGACGCGTGCCAGATCAAAGCCGCGCCCGGTATCCCAGACCAGATGCCGGATACCGTTCAGCAGGTGATACCACAGCGCCCAGACCGAAACACTCATCACCGCAAGCCCGAACCACGAGGTCAGGATGCCATCCACCCGTGCAAAATAGCCGGGGGAACTGGCCGCAGCACCAAACCACCACACGATCAGGACCGCCGTCAGCGCCATGCCGACCCCGGTCAGCCGGTTCAGGATCGACAGGGCCGAGGTGATCTGGATACGGTAGATCTGCAAGTGCGGTGAAAGCGGGCGATTGCCGCGGTTTGCATCTGCCATTGTGTCACTTCCTGTTTCACCATCTGGCCCGGGGTGCCAGAACCGCATGCCACGGCATGCCGAAACATCGCCGCCCGACCATCAATAGCCGATTATTCTGCCAAGTCACCTGAAGGCAGCGCTAACAAATGCAGAAAATTCGCGATTGCAGAAAAATAAATCAGGTTGTGATCACAGGCAGAATTCCTGCGATCACAACCAGGCCGCCGATGCTCAGCGGCTGAACAGCGTGGTGTCGAACCTCACTGACAGTTCCAGGAAACCGGGGTAATCCGAGCCTTCGTAATAGTGCAGATCAACTGCCGTCGTATCGGTCAGGCTGTAGGTGGTGCCCAGTTCCCATTCCTGTTCGCGGCCATTGTCGGTGACACCAACCGCAGCACCCACCGTCAGCCTGTCGGTGATCGAATAGTCGCCGCTGATGCTGGCGGTTCCCACCGAGGCTTCCGGATCATACGCGGCTTCGATGCCCAGCTCCAGCTTGTCACCGGCAGGAAGACCGAGGCTGAGCGTCAGTTCCCCACAGCAATCACCGCCGGCATTGGGGTAGAAATAGCGGGTATAGCCCACGGCATAGCTCATCCCGGTGGCGGTTTCGTTGCGATAGCCCAGATAGAGATCAACCTCATGGGCGACATCATCACTGCTCAGGCTCAGCCACAGGCCTGCGTAGAAATGATTGACCTCACCCTCGATATAGGGCTGGAACGCCAGGGCATCAGCTGACCCTGGACCGTCCGGTTCACGGCCATAAACCAGCGCCGCCCCGGCATAAACGCTCAGATCCTGCGCCATTACCGGCGCCGAGGCCAAAAGCGCGAACCCGACCAGCGCCATTCTCAGGATAGATTGCATTGTTTGCTCCCACTCAAATTCCATGGGGAATCAAACCATATCGCCCGCCCCGGGGCTATCCTGCAAATGGTGGGTTCGGCGGATTTCGACCCACCCTGGCGGCACATGTTACTGGTCCGCCAGTTTGAGGTCCGGGGCATAGGTGCCATCGGCGGTTTTGGTGACAGCCTGCCCACAGCGCATCACCCGCTTTTGTGCATCATAGGCATAGCTCGGGCTGCCATGCAGCGCCCACCCCTGGTTCAGCGCCGCACTGACCTTGTGGCAAAAAGCCGAAGTGTCATCCTCCGACAGGAACCGGTACAACTGCATCCCTAAGCCCCCCCAAACGGCGACAGACCCAGTTCCGCGTGGATAAAGCCGATCACGCCGTAAGCCACCACAGCCCCGGCCAGCATCACCAGATCACGCCTCAACGCCCCGGCTGCCGGGCGCTGCCATGGCCCTTCGGCCCGGTTGATCAGGAAAACCGACAGCTGCGCCCAGACCAGCATGGTGCCAAACAGCAGCACCGCCGCCAGATCGCCGCGCACCAGCAGATGGGCCGCAGCCCAGATCGTCACCCCCCACAGTTGCGGATGGCGAATCCGGGTATACAGCACCCCTTTCGACATCCCGGCGGCATAGACCACCAGCGCCACCAGCATCAAAAGGTTGTTCAGATACACCCAACCGGAAAACGGGGTGTAGATCGCAACGACATCGGTGCCGTCGTAAATCCCGCGATAGCCGAGGACGATCAGCCCGACAGACACCAGAATCAGCACGGCAAAATAGCTTTTGCTTTTGGTCCCCATCCGCGCTGTCATGTCGGCGCGCGCCCCCGGCACCACCCGTTTGAACAGATGGGCAGCAACCCACAGCATCAATCCGATCACCAGCACCGTCATGCATCTTCCCCCACCCGGGGTGCTCCCTGGCCCCCCTTTGCCCGACTTTTGCAGAGTTTCCGGCATCTTGCCAGTACCCCCGATGCCCGGATACCGGCCCCGCCACTCTGCTGCACCGCAAGGTGAAGATGCAATTCGATCTATTCGACCGCTGGATTAACCGTTTTTTTCATCCCTGTCGGGCATCATCGGGATCGAAGCGCTGCAAGGGGATCGCCCGACCGGACCGTCGGGAAAGCAAAGCAAGGCGCAGAGCGTTGAAACCCTGATCGGGTCCGGTTGCTGCGCGCAGTTGTTGGTTCCTGCCGTGGTCCGCATCTGTCCCGGTCACTTGCAAAGGCCCGTGCCATGCTGATCGTTCTGCCCAAGTCCCTGTTCGCCCTGCCTTTGGCAGCGGCTGCCCTGATCCTCGCCGCCCAGACCGGCCTGGCGCAATCTGCCGAAGCGGCCGGCCAATGCGCCACCCGCGACAAGGTGGTGTCGGTGCTGGCGGCCCAATACGGCGAAACCCGCCATGGCATCGGCCTCGCCGCCAACAACACGGTGATGGAGGTGTTTGCCTCGGAAAAAACCGGCACCTGGACCATCACCGTCACCATGCCCAGCGGTGTCACCTGCATGGTGGCTTCGGGTCAGGGCTATGAGGCTTTGGCGGAAGCCGTGCCGGTGCCGGGAACCCCGACCTGAACCGGGCCTTTGATCACTGTCAGCACCTCTGACAGCGGCTTTTTCCGCTTGGCCACCGCAGGCACTGTGGCTCCCGTCGCCGGGTGCCCAACGGCAATGATCATCACCGGTTTCTCGCTGTCGGGCCGGGCACACAGACCGGTCAGGAACTTCATCGGGTTCGGCGTGTGGGTCAGCGCCACCAACCCGGCATGGTGCAGCGCTGCAATCAGAAACCCGGTGGCGATGCCGACACTTTCCGGCACATAATAGTTCTTGGTGCGGTGGCCATCCCGGCTGGTGCCATAGCGCTGGGCAAACACCACGATCAGCCAGGGGGCAATGTCCAGATGCGGCTTGTCCGCCCCGGTGCCGATCGGCTCCAGCGCGCGCAGCCATTCGTCGCCGCCGCCGCCGTCGTAGAACGCCCGTTCCTCCGCCTCGGCCGCAGCCCGGATCTGGGCCTTGACCGCAGGATCACGGATCGCCACGAAATGCCAGGGCTGCTGATTTGCGCCGCTGGGCGCGGTGCCTGCTGCGGCAACACAGGCAGCAATCACCGCTTCAGGCACTTGGGTCGGGGCAAAATCGCGCACCGAATGGCGTTTGCGCAGATGGGCCAGAAACGCCTCTGCCGCAGCCAAAGCCTGGTCATCGGGCAGGGACACCCGGTCCGGCAACGCCAGCGGCTGATAGAGCACCTGATCGCGAAAATCCACCTTGCCCCCCTTGGGCTTGTTTTTCGTAAAAATACTCACCTTACCGGCGGTACCACCCGGATCAACCCAACCGGTGCTCATCCGCCGCCAATCAGCACCCCGGCAGCAAATACCAAAGCCCCGCCCAGCACCACTTGAAATGCCGCCCGCAGGAACGGGGTTTCCATATAGCGGTTCTGAATCCAGGCAATCGCCCACAGTTCGATGAACACCACGCCAAAGGCGATCAGGGTGGCGGTCCAGAAGTCCGGGATCAAATAGGGCAGGGCATGGCCCAACCCCCCTATTGTCGTCATGATCCCCGATGCCAGCCCGCGTTTCAGCGGGGAACCGCGCCCCGATATCACCCCGTCATCGTGGGCGGCTTCGGTGAAGCCCATCGAGATTCCGGCGCCAACCGAGGCTGCCAGCCCGACCAGCAGCGTGGTATGCGGGTTTTGCGTCGCAAAGGCGGTGGCAAAGATCGGCGCCAGCGTTGAAACCGACCCATCCATCAGCCCCGCCAGCCCCGGCTGCACAAAGGTCAGCACAAACTGCCGGTCAGCCACCGCAGCCTCGTCACTGCGGCTTTGCGCATCCAGATGGCTTTCCGCCAGCCGGTTGGCAAGGCCTGCATGGCCCGCCTCTGCCGCTGCCAGGTCGCCCAGCAGCCTGCGAGTTCCGGCGTCGCTGCTGCGGCTGGCGGCCGCGAGGTAGAACCGCTCTGCCCCCCGCTCCATCGCTCCGGCTTCGGCGCGGATCCGCGCCAGCCCGAGGTTCTGCATCAGCCACACCGGTTTGCGGGCATAGAACCCGGCCACATGTTCGCGCCGGATCAGCGGCACCGTCGACCCGAACCGCGCCTGATGCAGATCGATCAGGCGGCGGCGATGCTCATCCTCTTCCAGTGCCATGCCGTCAAACACGGCGGCAGAGGCGGCGTAATCCTGCCGCAACTGTTCGCCGTAGCTGCGGTAGATGCGGGCGTCATCCTCTTCGGACGATATCGCCAGCGCCAGCACCTCCTGTTCGCTCAGATCGGCAAAACGGCGGCGAGAGGCAAGGCCGGGGATCATGGGCTGGCTCCGATTTAGAATGATTCCAGACTATCAGGTGCGGTGCCGGGTTCAACCCTCGACTGCGCTGTCGCTTATGGGCCTTGACGGTGCTGTCGCTTATGGGCCTCGACTGCGCTGTCGCGCCGTGGCGTTTGATGTCGCTCCCTGGCAATCGGCCTGCGCCGCCCCTGTCAGAATGCCACAGCAACCGAACCCAACAGGAGCCGCCATGCAGACCATCGTCAAACTTCCCGCCGCCCTTGGGCTAGACCCCGCCACCGACGATCTGGACGGCTGGATCAGGACCGAAGGCAATCCAGCCATGAAAACCTGGGTGCTGCACACCTCGGCCGCCGGTGACATGGTGTCGGGCATCTGGGAATGCACCGTCGGCAGCTATCACGCCACCTACAGTGCCTATGAATATGTGGTGCTGATCGCCGGCCGCATCGTGATCACTCCTGACGGCGGCACCCCGGTGACGGTCACCGCAGGCGATGCCTTTGTGGTGGAGCCGACCTTCAAAGGCACCTGGAAGATCGAGGAAAACGTGCGCAAGCATTTTGATTTTCGGGTGAAGTAGGTCGCACGTTCCGGAAAGGTGCGTGAAATCACGCACCCTACTCCTGTCCTTCAAGCGGGTTGAAGAACCGGGCACCGGTCGCGGCGAAATCGGCACCGTTCCGGGTGACGACAGTTGCGTCGCGCGACAGGGCGATCGACGCGATCAGGAGGTCGGCGCTTTCATAGCCACGCGCCGCTGTCAGTTGACCCCAGAACCGCGCCGCCGCCACGTCGAAGTCAAGGATGCGGTCGGCAAAGGCCTGTTCAATCCCCCGGGCCCATATGGTCAGAGTGTCGGCAAAACCTGGGTCGATCCGCCGTTGCCGGTGAATGCCGCGCTCGATCTCTCCCAGGGTGACAACCGTGGTGAACAGCGCCGCCTCATCGATACTCTGCCGCCATGCAGCCAGTTGCGGCATGCGCTCTGGTCGGCGCAGCAGCGACAGGATGTCAGTGTCGACGATCAGCATCAAAACGCGACGTCCCGCACCGGCACCTGTGTTCTGTCAGGGATCAGCCAGTCTTCCTCGCCATCCTGTACCGGGCGCGCCAGCAGATAGTCCAGAAACGAACCCCTGTCCCGCACAGCGGCGGCGTTCAGGCGGGCGAACTCTTCGACCGAAATGACCACCACCGCCGGCTTGCCACGCCGCGTCACCTGTTGCGGCTGCCCAGCCAGCGCGGCCTCGACCACGGCGGAAAAGCTGTTTTTGGCGTCTTGCAGGGTCCACATCTTGGCCTCAGATGGCTTGGTATCTGGCTAGGTAGATAGCCATTTGCAGCGGTTTTGTCAAGAATCGTAGGGTGTGCCTGAAGGCCCACCCTACCGAGGTTTCAATACACCACCACGCTCCGGATACTCTCTCCCGAATGCATCAGATCAAACCCCCGGTTGATGTCGCTCAGCGGCAGGATATGGGTAATCATCGGGTCGATCTGGATCTTGCCGTCCATGTACCAATCGACGATCTTCGGCACATCGGTCCGCCCACGGGCGCCGCCAAACGCGGTGCCTTTCCAGACCCGCCCGGTGACCAGCTGGAATGGCCGAGTTGCGATCTCTGCCCCTGCCGGGGCCACCCCGATCACCACTGAAACCCCCCAGCCGCGATGGGTGCATTCCAGCGCGTCGCGCATCACCTTGACGTTGCCGGTGCAGTCGAACGAGTAATCCGCGCCGCCGATCTGGTCGAACGGGGTTCTGGTCATCCGCACGATATGGTCAACGATGCCGCCTTCGATCTCGCGCGGGTTGACGAAATGGGTCATGCCGAACCGCTCGCCCCAGGCTTTGCGGTCGGGGTTGATATCAACCCCGATGATCATGTCGGCCCCGGCCAGCCGTAGCCCCTGAATCACGTTCAGACCAATGCCACCAAGGCCGAACACCACGGCTTTCGCACCGATTTCCACCTTGGCGGTGTTGATCACTGCGCCAACCCCGGTGGTCACCCCACAGCCGATGTAGCAGATCTTGTCAAACGGGGCGTCTTCGCGGACGCGTGCCAAGGCAATTTCCGGCAGCACGGTAAAGTTGGAAAAGGTCGAACAGCCCATGTAATGCAGGATCGGATCGCCATCGAGCGTCGAGAACCGCGAGGTGCCATCGGGCATCAGGCCCTTGCCCTGCGTCGCCCGGATCGAGGTGCAGAGGTTGGTCTTGCGGCTGAGGCAACTGGGGCAGGTCCGGCATTCCGGGGTGTACAGCGGGATGACATGGTCACCCTTTTTCAGGCTGGTCACACCCGCGCCGACATCGACCACCACACCGGCACCTTCATGGCCCAGAATGGCGGGAAACATCCCCTCGGGGTCAGCACCCGACAGGGTGAATTCGTCGGTATGACAAATGCCGGTGGCCTTGATTTCCACCAGAACCTCGCCCGCCTTTGGGCCATCGAGGTTCACTTCCATGATTTCCAGCGGTTTGCCGGCCTGTACAGCAACGGCGGCTTTGGTGCGCATGTCGGACGTCCCTCTATGAATTGCCGCAACCCTGTGCGAAAGATGGGGGCAATGCAACCTCTCCGAAGGGCAGCCATGCGCGCGATGTTCATACCAGTGATGCTTTTGGTGGCCTGTGGGCCGGCCCCGGCCCCGGCGCCGGAACCCGGTTCCTCCACCCCCTTTGTCGACACCACGCCGGGCTGGAACGAGGTGGAGCCCAACACCTGCCATCTGGATGAATTTGTCCAATATCAGGGCCAGCCGGGGGCGGTGGTGGACAGCGCCGGGATCACCCGCCCCTACCGGATGATCCCGAAAGGTGGTATTGTGACCCAGGAATATGCTGCGGCCCGGGTGAATTTCTGGCTGAACCGCAGCGGTGACGTGGAAAGGATCGGCTGTGGCTGAACGTTTCATTTTTTCGCTGCCCGCAATCGCCCTGCTGGCACTGGCCGCCTGCCAACCGGTTCCACCGTTTCCCGGTGGGCCTGCGCCGGACCCGGCATCGCTGGCAACCTGCGGCGGTGCCGGTCTTGCCGCGCTGGTTGGCCAACCGGCGCGGGTTCTGGCCACGATGACATTCACGCAACAGGTGCGGTTCATCCGCCCCGGCGACATGGTGACCGAAGATTTCAGTCTGCAGCGGCTCAACATCGAGATCGACCTGCGTGAAGTGATCAGCGGCGTTCACTGCGGCTGA
>JAYTDA010000016.1:0-13707 GCA_043736155.1 Paracoccaceae bacterium
CGACCTGACAAGAGGCGACCTGATCCTGTAGGTGTGAGCGGAGGGGATTGGCACCAGCCGGATGACCTGTGAGCGGGGGGGAGTCGGGGTGAACCCCGACCTGCGGGGCGGTTGGTGGTGCGTAGGAACGCGCATGCTACGGGGGGGGCGGCGATCACGTCTGCCACACGTCTTCCGGCGGCAGACCCCTTGCCGCCCTTGCCCGGTCGGTGATGGACTGGATGATTTCGGTCTTGGCTTTGGTATAGGCCAGCCGGTCACCCTGATGCAGGGTGGCAAGGTGGTGTTTGGCGGCACCGTAGGCATCGGCATCTTCTGGAGTCTGGCGCAGGTGGTCGCGGAACAGGCGTTCCTTGCGGGCGTGCCAGGTCGCGGCTTCGACCACATGCAGGTGAAAGCGCAGCGATGTGGCAGTCGGGGGGCGGATGAACAGCAGGCGGCCCTGCATGTCGGTGGGGAAGAAGCTGTATCCCAGCCGGGAGACAGCGGTGAAATCGACCTGTGCCAGCGCTGCAACCGATGCCATCATGTCAATCACCGGTTTGGCATCCAGCCCGGGCACCGCCGTTGACCCGACATGCTCCAGCGCCAGCAACGGCGGCGCAAGGTCCGCCATCAGCCGCGCCTGTTCCGCCGCGAACAGCGCCGGCCATGCCGGATCAGCCTTGGTGATGGTGATCTTGTCAGTCATCGGCGTCGGTTCCCGTTGGCTTCCGAGAGGTTAATCCGAAACCGGGCAGCAGCGGACTGCGGCACTGGGTCACGCGAGCCGCTTGCAATGGCGCAGGGGTTGGACTATGTAGCCCCTCATACCGCGTTTCGGCCTCCACCCCCGAAACCACCGACCTGATCGAACGGGCCGTGTGCCCGTTTTTTGTTTTCTGCCCCCCATCCGGAGTCCTGCCCGTGGCTGACCTGATCGCCAAGACCACCATTGACCGCCGTCTGGCAGAGATTGTCCAGCCGGTGATCGAGGGGCTGGGGTTTGAACTGGTGCGGATCCGGCTGATGGGCGGCAAGATCCATACCTTGCAGATCATGGCTGACCGGCCCGAAGGCGGCATCGTCGTTGAGGATTGTGCCACGATTTCAACGGCGGTGTCGGCGGTGCTGGATGTCGAGGACCCGCTGGAAGATGAATATGTGCTGGAAGTGTCTTCCCCCGGGATCGACCGACCGCTGACCCGGCTGAAGGATTTCGAGATGTGGGAAGGCTATGAGGCCCGGATTGAAACCACCGAGCTGATCGACGGCCGCCGCCGGTTCAAGGGGATGCTGGCGGGGGCCGATGGCGACGAGGTGCTGATCGAGATCGAGGATCAGGGCGCATTGGTGACCATCGGGTTGCAGTTCGACTGGCTGTCTGACGCCAAGCTGATTCTGACCGATGATCTGATCGCCGAAATGCTGCGCCAGCGCAAAGCCGCCGGCATCGTGAATGAAGACGAGTTTGACGAGATTGAAACAGATGAGGGTGGGGCGCCCGATGACGACGAACCTGCCCCCGCTGCAACCAGACACTGAAACCGGGAGACTTTGATGGCCATTACCTCTGCCAACCAGCTTGAACTGCTGCAAACCGCCGAAGCGGTGGCGCGTGAAAAGATGATCGAGCCGGAACTGGTGATTCAGGCGATGGAAGAAAGCCTCGCCCGGGCCGCCAAGTCACGCTATGGGGCAGAGCTGGATATCCGGGTGAAGATCGACCGCAAGACCGGCCGCGCCTCGTTCACCCGCATCCGCACCGTGGTCGCCGATGATGGGGTGGAGAATTATCAGGCGCAGATGACGGTGGCAGAGGCCGGGAAGTTTCTGGCCGAACCGAAAGTCGGCGATGAGATCATCGACGAAGTGCCGCCGGTTGAACTGGGCCGGATCGCGGCGCAGTCGGCCAAGCAGGTTATCCTGCAAAAGGTGCGCGAGGCCGAACGCGACCGCCAGTTCGAGGAATTCATCAATCGCAAGGGCACGATCATCAACGGTCAGGTCAAGCGCGAGGAATATGGCAACATCATCGTCGATATCGGCCGGGGCGAAGCGATTCTGCGCCGGAATGAGAAAATCGGCCGCGAGAGCTATCGCCCGAACGACCGGATCCGCGCCTATATCAAGGATGTGCGGCGTGAACCGCGCGGGCCACAGGTGTTTTTGAGCCGCACCGACCCGCAATTCATGGCGGAACTGTTCAAGATGGAAGTGCCGGAGATTTACGATGGCATCATCGAAATCAAGGCGGTGGCGCGTGATCCGGGGTCGCGTGCCAAGATCGCGGTGATTTCCTATGACAATTCGATTGATCCGGTCGGGGCCTGCGTCGGTATGCGCGGCAGCCGGGTGCAGGCGGTGGTCAACGAGTTGCAAGGCGAAAAGATCGACATCATCCCGTGGAATCAGGATCAGGCGACGTTTCTGGTCAACGCGCTGCAACCCGCCGAAGTATCCAAGGTGGTGATTGATGAGGATGGTGGCCGGATCGAAGTGGTGGTGCCTGACGAACAGCTCAGCCTCGCCATCGGCCGCCGTGGCCAGAATGTGCGGCTGGCGTCGCAGCTGACCGGGCTCGATATCGACATCATGACCGAAACGCAGGAATCCGAGCGTCGGCAGGCCGAGTTCACCGAACGGACCCAGCTGTTTGTCGATGCGCTGGATGTCGATGAAGTGCTGGCGCAGTTGCTGGTGGCCGAAGGCTTCACCAGCCTGGAAGAAGTCGCCTATGTCGATATCGACGAATTGCTGACCATCGACGGCTTTGACGAAAGCACCGCCGCTGAATTGCAGGCCCGTGCCCGCGATCAGCTGGAAGCCGCCAACCAGAAGGCGCTGGCCAATGCCCGTGCGCTGGGGGTGGAAGAAAGCCTGATCGAGTTCGAAGGGCTGACGCCGCAGATGATCGAGGCTTTGGCCAATGACGGGGTGAAAACCCTGGAAGATTTCGCCACCTGCGCCGATTGGGAACTGGCTGGCGGCTGGACCACGGTGGGCGGTGCCCGGGTGAAAGATGTGGGCGTACTGGAGAAATTCGAGATGTCTCTGGAAGAGGCGCAGCATCTGGTGATGACGGCGCGGGTATTGCTCGGCTGGGTCGATCCATCCGAATTGCCCGGCCATGTCGAAGAGGGCGAAGCGGAAGTGACCGAAGCGGAGGCCGGGGCCTGAGCGGAGATCCCAACCCAATGACCCGCGGCGGCCGCACCAAGGACCAGACAGAGCCGGAACGGCGCTGCATCGCCACCGGCGAGGTGCAGGGCAAGCATGGGCTGATCCGGTTTGTGGTCGGCCCTGACGGCGACATTGTGCCCGATCTGGCGGAAAAGCTGCCGGGTCGCGGCATCTGGGTCGAGGCAACGGCGGCATCGGTCAGCAGGGCGGCGAAAAAGGGGCTGTTTGCCCGCGCCGCCGGGCAGGCAGTGCAGGCGTCACCCGAACTGGCGGTAACGGTCGAGGGACTGCTGCTGCAACGGGTGGTGGAACTGATCAGCCTTGCGCGCAAGGCCGGGGCTGCGGTGGCAGGCTATGAAAAGGTCAGGGACTGGTTGACCAAAGGGCAGGCGGTGCTGTTGATCCAGGCCGCAGATGGGTCGGAACGCGGCAAGGCAAAGCTGCATCCACCCCAGGGTGGCCCGGATGGAAATGCGACATTTATCGGCTGTTTGACCGCTGCCGAATTGGGTTTGGCTTTTGGCCGCGAACATGTGATACATGGCGCGCTTGCGGCTGGCGGACTCACCAAACGTGTTGTAGAGGAAGCCGCAAGGCTCGCTGGATTGCGCGGGCATACTGGCGACCTGGTCGCCGTGAAGGATACGAAAGACGCATGAACGATACAGACGGTAAGAAACCTCTCGGTCTCCGGGGTGGGGCAACGCCCGGTCAGGTGAAGCAAAGCTTCAGCCACGGCCGGACGAAAAGTGTTGTGGTGGAAACCAAGCGCAAACGCGTTGTCGTGCCGAAGCCGGGTGCCCCGGCTGCTTCTGGTGCCACGCCCTCCAGCATGCTGGGGGATCCGTCCAAACGCCCGGCAGGGATCAGCGACAGCGAAATGGAGCGCCGTTTGAAGGCGGTTCAGGCCGCGCGGTCGCGCGAACATGCCGATGCCGCCCAGCGCCTTGCCGATGAAAAGCAGCGCGAGGACGACCGCGCCCGCAAACGCGAAGAGAACGAGACCCGCGAGCGTGAAGCCCGCGAGGCCGAAGCCGCCGTCCGCGCCAAGGTCGAGGAAGAGGAACGCGCCAAGCGCGAAGCCGAGATTGCCGCCGAACGGGCAGAGGCACCGAAACAGGAAACGACGCGCCCGGCGCAGCGGACAGATGCAAGGCCGCGCCCGGGCACCGCCCCGGCCGGAAAGTCCACGCCGGTTGCCGCCCCGCTGAGCGAACGTTCGCTGTCGCGCCCGCCGTCGTCGGCCCCGCGCAAGTCCGAAAGGGAGCGTGATGCCGAAGGGGCGAAAGCCAAGGCCAAGACCGATGACGCCCGCCGCACTGGCAAGCTGACGCTGACCGAGGCGCTGGCCGGAGACAGTGGCCGGGTCCGCTCGATGGCGGCGATGAAGCGCAAACAGGAACGCGCCCGGCAAAAGGCGCTGGGCCTGAACATGATCCGCGAAAAGATGGTGCGCGACGTACAGTTGCCCGAAACCATCGTGGTGCAGGAGCTGGCGAACCGGATGGCGGAACGCGCCGCCGATGTGGTGAAAAGTCTGATGAAAATGGGCGTGATGGCCACGATGAACCAGGCCATCGACGCCGATACCGCCGAACTGGTGATCGAGGAATTCGGCCACAAGGCGGTCCGGGTTTCCGATGCCGACGTGGAACAGGTGATCGATTCGGTGCAGGATGATGAGGCCGCTTTGGTGTCGCGCCCGCCGATTGTCACCATCATGGGCCATGTTGACCATGGCAAGACCAGCCTGCTGGACGCGATTCGCAAGACCAGTGTCGTCACCGGCGAAGCCGGTGGCATCACCCAGCATATCGGTGCCTATCAGGTCACCACCGACAGCGGTGCCAAGCTGACGTTTCTGGATACCCCCGGCCACGCCGCCTTTACCTCGATGCGGGCCCGTGGCGCCCAGGTGACCGATATCGTGATCCTGGTGGTGGCCGCCGACGATGCGGTGATGCCGCAGACCATTGAGGCAATCAAGCATGCCCGCGCCGCCAAGGTGCCGATGATCGTGGCGATTAACAAGATCGACAAGCCTTCGGCCAATCCGACCAAGGTGCGCACCGACCTGCTGCAGCATGAGGTTGTGGTGGAAAAGATGTCTGGCGACGTGCTGGATGTCGAAGTTTCGGCCAAGACCGGGCAGGGTCTGGACGAGCTGTTGGAAAGCATCGCATTGCAGGCCGAACTGCTGGACCTGCGGGCCAACCCGAATCGCGCCGCGATGGGGGCGGTGATCGAGGCCAAGCTGGATGTCGGCCGTGGCCCGGTAGCCACCGTGCTGATCCAGCATGGCACCTTGCGGCTGGGCGACATTTTCGTGGCTGGTGAGGTCTGGGGCAAGGTTCGCGCGCTGATCAACGACAAGGGCGAGCGGATCAAGGAAGCCGGGCCGTCGGTGCCGGTGGAAGTGCTCGGGCTGGGGGCGACACCGCAGGCCGGTGACGTGCTGAACGTGGTGGAAACCGAGGCGCAGGCGCGCGAGATTGTCAGCTACCGCGAACAGACCACCAAGAACAAGCGCGCCGCCGTTGGAGCCGCCACCACGATGGAACAGCTGATGGCCAAGGCCAAGGCCGACCTGTCGGTGACGGAACTGCCGCTGGTGGTGAAAGCCGATGTGCAGGGATCGGCGGAAGCGATCGTGCAGGCGCTGGAAAAGATCGGCAACGAAGAGGTCCGGGTCCGGGTGCTGCATTATGGCGTCGGTGCGATTACCGAAAGCGATGTCAGTCTGGCCGAAGCGTCCGGCGCCCCGGTGATCGGTTTCAACGTCCGCGCCAATGCCCCGGCCCGTACCAGCGCCAGCCAGAAAGGCGTGGAGATCCGCTATTATTCGGTGATTTACGATCTGGTTGACGATGTGAAAGCTGCCGCATCGGGTCTGCTGAAAGCCGAAATTCGGGAGAATTTCATCGGCTATGCCACGATCAAGGAAGTGTTCAAGGTGTCGAACGTCGGCAATGTGGCGGGCTGTCTGGTCACCGAAGGCGTCGCCCGCCGGTCTGCCGGAGTGCGTCTGTTGCGCGATCAGGTGGTGGTGCACGAAGGCACGCTGAAAACCCTCAAACGCTACAAGGACGAGGTCAAGGAAGTGATTTCGGGCCAGGAATGCGGTATGGCATTCGAGAATTACGAAGACATCCGCGCCGGCGATGTCATCGAAATTTTCGAGCGCGAGTCGGTGGAACGCAAGCTGGCGTGACCGGTCTGCGGAATTTTGCAAGCCCCCGGCCATCGTGCCGGGGGTTTTGTTTGAGAGATCAGGGAAAGCCGGGTCCTGGTTGATTTCCCCCCTGGCAGGACTATTCTGCGGCGAATTTTCTGCGAAAATTCAACCGCTGCGCGGGAAATGTCGACTGGGGATTTTCACAGAACATTCGTTTGCGGGGGCAACGCTGGCTTTTGCTGCGGCCGCCGCTGAGTATCTGGGCGAAAAACAAGCGGAATTTGGGGAAATTGCCGGGATCGGGTTTGCTGTTGTGACGCATCTGGCTTGCCGCCTGCAGGCGGGACCAACCCCGGCAAAAAGACCAAGGCGCAGCCGAGTGGGCCGCGCCTTGACTGTTTGCCCCACCACCGAAACGCCCAACCCATGGTTGTACCTTGGAGCGGACCACCGCGTGAACGGAGTGGATGATCCCCTGTTCCCCTTGCACCGGCTGGCCGGAAAATGGCCTGGGATTGCCCCTGCGGTGCCCGGAAAACCGGGCCGTGAGTGGTTGCCGGATCAGGCGGCCCGGGTCTTTACCGGAAAGCCGATGTAAGTCTTTTCATCGACCCGTACCATAATCTTGCCGTCGTCTAGCGTGCGGATGAAGGTCCCCTGTACGGAAACGCAGCTTCCCAGTGTGATTGTTCTCAGCATCGAACCAGTATCTCCCCAAATGACCGGTTAATGAAAGGTTAGGAGCAATCCCTTAACAAAGCACTCAAAATTTCATCGCTTTTCTTGGAAATGTGGCTTTTTTTTGATGGTTTTGTGACTTGTTGCCGCTGTGATCCAGGGTAACAGGCCAGATTTGGCCGAACAAACCGCAAATCACTGCCTTTTCCGGCGGATTGTTACAGCCAGTCGCGCAGAATGGGAATCAGCGGCAGGTCTGCCGGCGGCATCGGATAGGCCTTCAGATCAGCCAGTCGCACCCATTTCAGCGCCTGACCCTCGCGCGGCTGCACCGTACCCTGCCAGCGGCGGCAGGCAAACAGCGGCATCAGCAGATGGAAATCCGGGTAGGCGTGGCTGGCAAAGGTCAGGGGCGCCAGGCACGAGGCCCAGGTGTCGATCCCGAGTTCTTCATGCAACTCGCGGATCAGTGCCGCTTCTGGGGTTTCCCCGGCCTCGATCTTGCCACCGGGAAATTCCCACAGGCCCGCCATCGATTTTCCCGGCGGGCGCTGTGCCAGCAGCACCCGGCCATCGGCGTCGATCAGCGCGACGGCGGCGACCAGCAGCAGCTTCATCGCTCAGGACCGGTAATCGGCGTTGATCTCGATATAGCGGTGGGTCAGATCACAGGTCCAGATGGTGGCGGCCCCGGTGCCAAGGCCAAGGTCAACTGCCAGCCGCAGGTCCGACCCCTTCATGTGGGCCGCCCCGTCTTCCTCGCGGTAGGTGGGCGACACAAAGCCGTTTTCCGCCACCAGCACGTCACCAAACCGGATCGACAACAGGTCACGGTCGGCCCTGGCCCCGCTTTTGCCCACCGCCATCACGATGCGGCCCCAGTTCGGGTCCTCGCCGGCAATCGCGGTTTTGACCAGCGGCGAATTGGCAATGGCAAGTGCCACCTTGCGGGCATCGGCGGCATTTTCCGCCCCCGTCACCCGCACTTCGACGAATTTGGTCGCGCCTTCACCGTCGCGCACCACCTGATGCGCCAGATCCAGCATCACCGAGCCCAGAGCCGCCTCGAACGCCTTGGCCGCCTTGCTGCGGACATCGGTGATTGCGGCGGCGGCACTTTTGCCGGTCGCCGCCATCAGCAGGGTGTCAGAGGTAGAGGTATCGCTGTCCACCGTGATGCAGTTGAAGGTCTGATCGGTCAGCCGCAGCAGCATCTTTTGCAGCAGCGGCTGGGCAATGGTGGCATCGGTAAAGATATAGACCAGCATCGTCGCCATGTCGGGGGCCACCATGCCGGAGCCTTTGGCGATACCGGCGATCTGTACCCGTTCGCCGTCAATCTCGATCTCGGCAAAGGCACCCTTGGGGAAGGTATCAGTGGTCATGATCGCCTGTGCCGCAGCGGCGATGCCACCGGCGTTCAGCCCGGCTTTCAAGGCTCCGGTCTGCACTGTGATGCGTTCATCGGGCAAGGGTTGACCAATGACCCCGGTCGAAGAGGAAAACACCCGCGACCCGGGCAGGTTCAATTCCTGCGCCACGGCAGTGGTGATCCGGTCCACCGATGCCACACCCCCCGCCCCGGTAAAGGCGTTTGAATTGCCGGAATTGACCACGATGGCTGCCCCTGCCCTGGGGTCTGCCACCAGCCGCAGCTTGGTCTCGCAATCCAGCACCGGGGCAGCGCGGGTGGATGACCGGGTAAAGCAGCCCGCCACCACGGTTCCGGCGCACAGTTCCGCCAGCATCAGATCGGTGCGCCCGGCATATTTCACCCCGGCCGCCACCGTGGCAAAGCGCACCCCGTCAATTACCGGCAACCGGGGAAAGCCGCCTCGCGGGGCGAGGGGCGATACCAGTTTGACCTTGGCAGGTGCCGCCACCGCCTTGGCCTTTTTGCCCTTGGAAACCTTGGCTTCCCTGTCTTTACCCTTCTTGGCCATGCTCCACCCCCTTCAGGATCAGTTCGCCAGCAAAGCTGCATCGCGCAGCACGGCGGGGTCAATCCCCTCGTCGCTGCGTTGGACGGCGGACACCGAGGTCAGTTCGGCAATCCGGGTTTCAACCGCCTGTTGGCGGATGTCGGCAGCCAGGTCTTCGCGCACCGAATCCAGGGGGGGGGCAGTGGCAGACCGGGTTTCGATCAGGTTGATCAGGTGCCAGCCGAACTGGGTCTGGACCGGGTCGGACACGGTGCCCTGGGTCATGGCAATCACCGCATCCTCGAATTCCCTGACCATCATGCCGGGGCCGAACCAGCCCAGATCCCCGCCCGAGGCGGCAGCGCCATCGGTCGAATGGGCCATCGCCACTTCGGCAAACCTGGCACCGCCGTCAATCTTGGCTTTGAGTTCCGTGGCCTTTTCTTCGGTTGCCACCAGAATGTGGGCGGCGTGGTATTCCCTGGTCGCCTCGGTTGCGCCATATTTGGCATCATAGGCGGCCTGCAACACCTCATCGGTGATCGGCACCGCCATGACGGCCTGTACTGCCGTACCCGACATATAGGCGCGGCGGTCATTTTCCAGTGACAGGTCATCGCGGCGGGTCAACTTGTCTTGGACCGTCTGGGCAAGGGCGGTTTGCTGCACCAATTGGTCCAGAATGCCGCGAAACAGCACGTCATCGGGCAGCGACTGATATTCCTCGGGCAATTGCTCGCGCAGCACGATCATGTGGCCGAGCGTAATGGCGGTACCATTGACCGTTGCCACCACGGTGTCGGCGCTGACCGGGGCGGCCATGGTGTCGGCGGCGGGTTCGGTGGCTGGTGTCTTTGTCGGTGAGGTTTCCGCAGCCGGTGCCGCGGTGGCAGGGGCCGCACCTTCGGCCGCCGCCTGCCCTGCCGTCAGGGCCAGCGCCACCACAAGGGCCATGCCCTGCCAGAATCGGGTTTGGATCGGCATCGCGGCTCTCCTGCTGGTTCCCGCGCTGCCCGCGCGGCGTTGACACTGTGACGGTCGCCCCTTACATCGCGCTTGGGTCTTGTGAAAGTGGGTCTTTCCGCCGCCCCGCTGTTCTAGGGAAGGCGGAAGCGACGGGCAAGGCAAAGCCTCACACGATGCTGTTAGTTGCACGCCCTTTCGCGTGACGCTGTCAATTGCACGCCGGAGCGCGTGAAGCGGAGAGAACATGCTGGGCTTTGGAACATTGGCCAAAAAAGTCTTTGGCACGCCGAACGACCGCAAGATCAAGGCGACACGCCCCTTGGTGGCGAAAATCACCGCGATGGAGCCGGAATTTGCCGCGCTGAGCGACGCCGAAATCATCGAACGCACCGCCAGCTACCGGGAACGGGTCGCCAAGGGTGAAAGCCTGAATGATCTGCTGGCTGAGGCCTTTGCCAATTGCCGCGAAGCCGCCAAACGCGCCCTGGGCCTGCGGGCGTTTGATGTACAGCTGATGGGCGGGATTTTCCTGCATCAGGGCAATATCGCCGAGATGAAGACCGGCGAAGGCAAGACTTTGGTCGCCACCTTTCCGGCTTACCTCAACGCACTGGCGGGCAAAGGCGTGCATATCGTGACGGTCAACGATTATCTGGCCAAGCGCGACGCCGAATGGATGGGCAAGGTCTATGCCAAGCTGGGGCTGAGTACCGGTGTCGTTTACCCGCAGCAGCCCGAAGCCGAAAAAAAGGGCGCTTATGCCGCCGACATCACCTATGCCACCAACAACGAACTGGGCTTTGACTATCTGCGCGACAACATGAAGTCTGATCTTGGCGAAATGAACCAGCGCCATCACTTCTATGCGATTGTCGATGAGGTGGATTCGATCCTGATCGACGAGGCGCGCACGCCGCTGATCATTTCCGGCCCCTCGTCTGACCGGTCCGATCTGTACCGCACGGTGGATGCGGTGATCCCGGAACTGCAACCGGTGCATTACAAGCTGGATGAAAAAACCCGCAACGTCACCTTTACCGAAGAGGGCAACGAGTTTCTGGAACAGCGGCTGCGCGCCGCCGGTATCCTGCCCGGCGATCAGTCGCTGTATGATCCCGAAAGCACCACCATCGTGCACCATGTCAACCAGGGTCTGCGGGCGCACAAGCTGTTCAACCGCGACAAGGAATATATCGTCAAGAACAACGAAGTGGTGCTGATCGACGAATTTACCGGGCGGATGATGTCCGGTCGACGGCTGTCGGATGGCTTGCATCAGGCGATCGAGGCCAAGGAAGGCGCGAAGATACAGCCGGAAAACGTGACGCTGGCATCGGTGACGTTTCAGAACTATTTCCGCCTGTACGGCAAGCTGGCCGGGATGACCGGCACCGCCACCACCGAAGCCGAGGAATTCGCCGAGATCTACAAGCTGGGCGTGGTGGAAATACCCACCAACCGCACCGTGCAGCGCAAGGACGAACATGACGCGGTCTACCGCACCGGGCGCGAGAAATATGAAGCGGTGGTGAAAACTATTCAGGAAGCTCACGCCAAGGGCCAGCCGCTGCTGGTTGGCACCACCTCGATCGAAAAGTCGGAAACGCTGTCGGGTCTGCTGACCGCTGCTGCGGTTCCGCACAATGTGCTGAACGCCCGTCAGCATGAACAGGAAGCCAAGATCGTCGCCGATGCCGGCAAGTTCGCCGCTGTCACCATCGCCACCAACATGGCCGGGCGCGGCACCGATATCCAGTTGGGCGGCAACGTCGAGATGCTGGTGCTGGAGGCAATTGCCGCCGACCCGGCGCTGCACCCCGATGAGGTCCGGGCCCGGATCGAGGCCGAACATGCCGACGAAAAAGCAAAAGTGATCGCCGCCGGGGGCCTGTTCGTGCTGGCCACCGAACGCCACGAAAGCCGGCGGATCGACAACCAGTTGCGCGGCCGGTCCGGCCGTCAGGGCGACCCCGGGCGGTCGTCGTTTTATCTGAGCCTTGAAGATGACCTGATGCGGATTTTCGGCTCGGAACGGCTGGACAAGGTGCTGTCGTCGCTGGGGATGAAAGAGGGCGAGGCGATCATTCACCCTTGGGTGAACAAGTCGCTGGAAAAGGCGCAAGCCAAGGTTGAAGGCCGCAACTTCGACATCCGCAAGCAATTGCTGAAGTTCGACGATGTGATGAACGATCAGCGCAAGGTGATCTTTGGCCAGCGCCGCGAAATCATGGAAGCGCAGGATCTGGAAGAGATCGTGCGCGACATGCGCCATCAGGTGGTCGATGATCTGGTTGATGGCTATCTGCCGCCGAAAAGCTATGCCGAGCAATGGGACAGCGAAGGGCTTTATGCCGCCGTGATCGAACGTCTGGGCATCAATGTGCCGGTGATGGCCTGGGCCAAGGAAGAGGGCGTTGACCAGCAGACGATGCGCGAACGGCTGCTGGAAAATTCCGACAAGTTCATGGCCGAGAAAACCGCCGCCTTTGGTGATGAAACCATGCGCAACATCGAAAAGCAGCTGTTGTTGCAGACCATTGACGGCAAATGGCGCGAACATCTGCTGACACTGGAACATCTGCGCTCGGTCGTCGGCTTTCGCGGCTATGCCCAGCGTGACCCGCTGAATGAATACAAGACCGAAAGTTTCGGCCTGTTCGAAACCATGCTGAACGCGCTGCGCATCGATGTGACGCAAAAGCTGGGGCAGATCCGGCCGCTGACCCAGGACGAACAGGATGGGATGATGCGCCAGCTGGTGGCGCAGCAACAGGCGCAACAGGCCGCCGTTGCTGCCCGTGCCGCCCCCGTGACCATCGCCGCCGCACCGGTTGCAGCACCGGTTGCAGCACTTGCACTGGCGGGCGAGGCACCCGCCGAACGCCGCGCCGGGTTTGACGAAGCCGACCACGCCACTTGGGGCAACCCGGGCCGCAATGATGTCTGCCCCTGCGGCTCCGGCGAAAAGTTCAAGCATTGCCACGGCAAGATCGCCTGAAAACCTCTCCCCCGGCCCCTCTCCGAAGGCGGAGAGGGGGGCGCTGACGGTGCCGTTGCGCACACCCCTCTCACGTGGGCCGGGGGAGAGGGTCTTGGGGGTCCGGTGGTTCAGTGTCAACTGCAACGACTCGGCAACCGGGCAAGCGTGTGCCGCGTGCTGGCAACGGCCTGCTTGTGGCGAAAATGCGGCCTGATCCGGCAAGGATTGTTGCCACTTCCCCGGCAAATCCCGCCAGCACGCCGGTTGACCCGCCTTATTGTCACCGGATCAGCCGCCAATACCTTCCGCTAAATACCTTGCCGCCGCCCTGTGAGTGCCGTTTTTGCCGCCTAGCCTGACTGCATCGATTGTCATTGCCGGAGGCTGGGATGCAAATGAAGCGCAGGATCATCATGGTTGGTGCCACCTTCTTTCTGGCGGCAGCCACCGGCCATCTGATGCAGAACGGAACCGCTTTGATCGGCGGCTCGCCCGAGGTGAAACCGGCACCGCAGAAACTGGCGGCTGCAGAGATTGCGCCGGAGCGGATCGTGCCACTGGCGGGCAGTTCCACCGCCTCCGGCTTGCCGCTGAGCATTGCGCCTTCTCCCACTGCGCCAAAAATGCAAAAGGTCGCCCCGTCGGAGCCGCTGGCCGCTGCGCCCGCACCGATGGATTGCACGCCCCAGCTGACGCTGTCGCTGGCACCGGCGGCGATGATCGACCTGGCGCTGAGCGCACCGTGCAATCTGAATGCCCGGGTGGTGATCCGCCATTCCGGCCTGACCGTGACCGGTGTCACCGACGCCACAGGCGCGCTGAAA
>JAYTDA010000017.1:0-8358 GCA_043736155.1 Paracoccaceae bacterium
TTCGGGTCCGGGGTCTTCAGGTCCGGGGTCTTCAGGTCCGGGGTCTTCAGGTCCGGGGTCTTCAGGTCCGGGGTCTTCAGGTCCGGGGCCTTCAGGTCCGGGGTCTTCAGGTCCGGGGCCTTCAGGTCCGGGGTCTTCAGGTCCGGGGCCTTCAGGTCCGGGATCTTCAGGTCCGGGGCCTTCAGGTCCGGGATCTTCAGGTCCGGGGTCTTCAGGTCCGGGCTGAACCCACCCCACCGCGGCGGTCTCGCGCCGGTTCAGCCCTCCATCACCTCGTCGGTGTCCGATGCCGCCATCGTCAGATCGACCCCATGCGAGCCGCGGATTTTCGCCTCGATATCGGCGGCAACCTTGGGATTGGCCTTCAGGAAGGCTTTGGCATTTTCGCGCCCCTGGCCGATCCGTTCATCGCCATAGGAATACCAGGAACCGGACTTTTCCACCACCTGCGCCTTGACACCCAGATCCAGCAACTCGCCGGTTTTGGAGATGCCTTCGCCAAACATGATGTCAAACTCCACCTCGCGGAACGGCGGGGCGACCTTGTTCTTGACCACCTTGACCTTGGTGGAGTTGCCGACCACGACGTCGCGGTCCTTGATCGAGCCGGTGCGGCGGATATCCAGCCGGACCGATGCATAGAATTTCAGCGCGTTGCCGCCGGTGGTGGTTTCCGGGCTGCCGAACATCACGCCGATCTTCATCCGGATCTGGTTGATGAAAATCACCATGCAGTTGGTGCGGCTGATGCTGGCGGTCAGTTTGCGCATCGCCTGGCTCATCAGGCGGGCCTGTGCCCCCATCTGATGCTCGCCCATGTCGCCTTCCAGTTCGGCTTTCGGCGTCAGGGCGGCTACCGAGTCGATCACCACCATGCTGATCGCACCGGAGCGCACCAGCGTATCCACAATCTCCAGCGCCTGTTCGCCGGTATCGGGCTGGCTGATCAAAAGTTCATCCAGATTGACCCCCAGCTTGCGGGCATAAATCGGGTCCAGCGCATGTTCGGCATCGACAAAGGCGCAGACCCCGCCCTTTTTCTGTTCTTCGGCAATGGCATGCAGTGTCAGCGTGGTTTTGCCCGAGCTTTCGGGGCCATAGACTTCGATGATCCGCCCCTTGGGCAGGCCGCCGATCCCCAGCGCGATATCCAGACCCAGTGATCCGGTCGAGGTCGACTCGATCTCCAGCACCGGGGTCCCTGCCCCCAACCGCATGATCGAGCCCTTGCCGAACTGCCGTTCGATCTGGGCCAGCGCGCTTTCCAGCGCCTTCGCCTTGTCCATGTCGCGCTTTCCGTTCAGATTGAGGAGGTTCGCCGTCGCCATTTTCTGATCCCTTATCCCATAGCCTGCCTGTGGCGGCAATGATTGCCTTGTTCACTGCTTGTTCCCGTAGCTATGGGACCAAATGCGGAACATTTCAACAAGTTTATCGCAAATTCGACTTTTTACCGGTTTGGTTAAAGAGTAGTTTACAAAGCCGGTCAGCGGCGGAAAAAGCGGGTGTCGGGTGGGGAGCGGGTTTTCACATGATGGTATTCTGGGAACAGCGTCTGGTGGTGCTGGCCACGCCCAAGACCGGCTCCACCGCGCTGGAATCCGCGCTGGAACTGCGCGCCGCCATGGTCAGCCGCCGCCCGCCAGAGCTGAAACACACCCCCGCCTACCGCTACCGCCGGTTTCTGGCGCCCTGGCTGGAAAAGACTGCCGGGGAGCGGTTTGAAGTGGTGGCGCTGATGCGCGAACCGGTGGATTGGCTCGGCTCCTGGTACCGCTTTCGCCAGCGCCAGACCCGGCCGGTGTCAAGGTTCGACACATCCGGCATGACATTCGATGCATTTGTCGAAGGTTACATCGCAAAACCGCGCCCGGGCTTTGCCGATGTCGGGTCGCAGTCGCGGTTTCTGTCGGATGGCAAGGGGCTGGGGGTGGACCGGGTCTTTGCCTATGACCGCATGGCGGGCTTCATCGCGTTCCTGTCGGAACGGCTCGAGATGGCGATCGAGCTGCAACGGGAGAATGTCTCGCCGGTGCTGCCGCTGATGCTGTCCCCCGAGGTCCTCTCCCGCTTTCGCGCCGCCTGCCCGGCGGATTTCAGCCTGTATCAGTCGATCCGCTAACGACAGTGCCGCTGCCCGGCGATGCCGTGCCCGACGGACCCGCTGCAGGGTCGGGCGCGTCCGGGCCCTGCATGCGCCCGGATCGCGTCGGAACCATCGCTTGGGGCCAGTCGTCCGGGGCCGACCTGGCGGCTTTGGCAACCGCAGAAATGGCGCCCCCCCCGTTTGGCATCGGTCAGATCCCTTGCATACCGACCACCGTCGCGCCCATACTGACCACAAGTCAGGCCCAGACAGGCCAGTTCCGGTTCAGTGGTGCAGCTGGACAGCGGCACCAACGGCTGAATGCACGCAACCGGTTACGGATCAGACACTCAGGTCGGGTGCAGCAACAGGATCACCGCATGAGCAGCGCCGCATTTGAGGATATTGCCGATACGTTCGAGTTTCTCGACGATTGGGAAGACCGTTACCGGCATCTGATCGAGTTGGGCCGCGCCATGCCGCCGTTGACCGATGCGTTAAAGCTGCCGGCAACCAAAGTGCTGGGCTGCGCCAGTCAGGTCTGGATTGTTCCGGCGATTGCTGGTGCCGGGGCTGCGGCGCGCTTTGATTTTCAGGGCGACAGCGATGCCCTGATCGTACGGGGGCTGATTGCGGTGCTGCATGCGCTGTATGGCGGGCAGACCCTGGCACAGGTGATGGCAACCGATGCCGGCGCTGAACTGGCACGGCTGGGGCTGCATGACCATCTGTCGGCGCAGCGCTCCAACGGGGTCCGGGCGATGGTGGAACGCATAAGGGCCACCGCCGCCACAGCACTTCAGCCCTGACGGCTCTGCGCCATGAAGCGGGCCAGATCGCCATAGCCGGTAAACCGCCGTTCAAAGGCCAGACCAAGGCGCAAGGCACAATCGGCGGCCTTGGCATCCAGCACCGGATCATCGGTTTGCGCCTGATAGACCAGCTTTTCATAATTGCCGAAATACATGTCACGCAGTTCCGGGTGGCGGTCGAGACCCAGCGGACGCCAGACAAAGGCATCGAACTGGCGCACCAGAAAATCGGTCAGGTAAAACGCGGTCATCTCGTCACGGGCGGCAAAGGCGTCGTTGCCTTCGAAAAACGAATAGCAATGCGGGCCTTCGATCATTTCAATGCCAAGATCGGCGCATTTCTGCGCCAACAGACCACCGGTGCCGCAATCGGCATAGACCACCATGATCTTTGCATAGGCACCCTGGTGGCGCAGCACCGCTGCCTCGACCGCAGCGGTGATCTTTTTGGGGTAAAGATGCAGGTTGGCGGGCAGGCAGGTCAGATCCAGATGGCTCCAGCCATTGGCGTCTTTCAGCGCCAAAATCTCGCGCGCCAGCGCCCCGCAGGCGATCAGCAGCACGGACCCCTGTGGGGCATTCAGGGCCAGACCCCGTTCGGTCAGGTCGGTATCATCGGGGGTCATCGCCACGCCCGGCGCACAACGGCTGCGGCGACCAGCAGGGCCGCCATCACCACCCCTCCCGTCATCGCCCCGGTTCCTGCCAGCAGAACAGCCACGGCAACCGTCAGTCCGGCGGCAAGGATGACGCCGGTGATCAGCAGGGCAAAGGATCGAACGGGCATGGCGCTCCTCCAGCCACTGATGTGCGGGTTCGCAGCAGCAATTCCAAGCGGGCGGCAGTTTCATGCGCCAGTGGTGCCGCCTCAAACGCCGGTGGCGAGCCGGTTGTGTTTGCGGGCGATCCAGGTCTTGGCGGTTTCCACCGCCACAGCCGCATCGCGGCAATAGGCATCGGCCCCGATCGCGCGGCCAAATTCCTCGTTCAGCGGTGCACCCCCGACCAGCACGATATAGTCTTCGCGCATGCCGCGTTCGATCAGGGTGTCGATTACCACCTTCATATAGGGCATCGTGGTGGTCAACAGCGCCGACATGCCAAGGATATCGGCATCTTCACGCACCAGCGCGTCAATGTATTTGTCAACGGCATTGTTGATGCCAAGGTCAACGACTTCAAAGCCCGCGCCTTCCATCATCATGCCAACCAGGTTCTTGCCAATGTCATGGATGTCGCCCTTGACGGTGCCGATCACCATCTTGCCGACGCGCGGCGCCCCGGTTTCGGCCAGCAGCGGCTTCAGGATCGCCATGCCGCCTTTCATCGCATTGGCAGCCAAGAGCACTTCGGGCACAAACAGGATGCCGTCGCGGAAATCGGCGCCGACGATGGTCATGCCCGCCACCAAAGCCTTGGTCAGCACGTCATAGGGGGTCCAGCCACGGCCGAGCAGGATGTTGACAGCCTCTTCGATCTCTTCCTTCAACCCATCATAGAGGTCGTCGAACATCTGGAGCACGAGCTCTTCGTCATTGAGTTCGGACAGGATGATGTCGTCGTCGGCCATGGGCCTTCTCCTCGATGCTGTTGCCCCTAGATGCGGCAAGAACCGGCTTTCGCACTGTTTTGATTGCGACACAAGCGAGGTCGCAACCGACGGGGTTGGGGCCGGTGCGGCAAAAGCGGCTGGGGCTTGGCAAGTGTTCTGTTTTTGTTCTAGTATGGGCAATGGCTGATCTGAAACCCGATCCTGCAACGGTGGCACCCGGCCTGCGCCTGGCCGGGCGGGGGGCATTGTCCAATCAGACCAACCGGTTCGAGGCGCAGCGGCGCGAGGTGTTTGACGATGGCTGGGGGTTTGAGGCCGAACCCCGGGTGGCGCGGACTAGGGTGACGCTGGAGGTGCCGCGCAGCGCCGTGACCCGCAACACCTCGCCTGATGTCGGGTTTGACCGCTCGGTCAACCCCTATCGCGGCTGTGAACATGGCTGCATCTATTGCTTTGCCCGGCCCAGCCATGCCTGGCTTGGCCTGTCGCCGGGTCTGGATTTCGAAACCCGGCTGATTGCACGGCCCGGCATTGGCGCGGTGCTGGCAGCGGAGTTGCGCAGGAAAAGCTACCAGGTGGCCCCGATTGCCATTGGCACCAACACCGACCCCTATCAGCCGATTGAAGCAGAATACCGGGTGATGCGCGAGGTGCTGGAGGTGCTGCAGGCGTTTCGCCATCCGGTGATGGTGACCACCAAAGGCACCGGGATCGAACGCGATATCGACATTCTGGCCGATATGGCGGCGCAAGGACTGGCCCGGGTGGGGATATCGCTGACGACGCTGGACGATGCGGTGTCACGCGCAATGGAACCACGGGTGCCGCGCCCGCGCAGGCGGATCGAGACGATCCGGCGGCTGGCCTCGGCGGGGATACCGGTGCGCATTCAGGTGTCGCCGGTGATACCGGCGCTGACCGACCATGAGCTGGAGGCGATCCTGCAAGCCGGGGCAGCGGCGGGGGCCACGGCGGCGTCATCGATCACGCTGCGATTGCCGCGCGAGGTGGCGGGGCTGTTTCGTGAATGGGTGGAACAGGCGTTTCCCGACCGGGCAGCGCGGATCATCGGGCGGATACGCGAATTGCATGGCGGCCAGGATTATGACCCGGCATTCGGCAAGCGGATGACCGGCGAAGGGGTCTGGGCGGCGCTGCATCAGCAGCGGTTCGAACTGGCCTGCCGCAGGCTGGGGCTGGCGCGGGATCTGCCACCACTCTGCTGCGACCTGTTTGCACCGCCGCCGCGGGTCGGGGATCAGATGTCGCTGTTTTGAAGCGGCGGCCTGACCAGTCCCTGGCGACCCGGTGCCCCGAATTTTCGCCGAAAATTCAAAAAGGGAACAGTCCGGTCTGTTTTGAATTTTCGGAGGAAATTCGTGCTTTTTTGCAGATCAGGCCTTTCTGGTGGCAAACCGCTGCTTCAGCGCTGCCTCCACCGGCGGTGTCACGAAATTCGACACATCGCCGCCAAGGCGCGCGATTTCCTTGACCAGTTTCGACGCAATCGCCTGATGCCGCGCCTCGGCCATCAGGAACACGGTTTCCACCGAATCGTCCAGCACCCGGTTCATCCCAACCATCTGATATTCATATTCAAAATCCGCCACTGCCCGCAGGCCCCGGATGATCAGACCGGCGCCGACATCGCGGGCGCAGTCGATCAGCAGGTTTTCGAACGGATGCACCACGATCTGGATGCCGCTGGCCGCTGCCATCGCCGCCCCTTCGGCTTCAACCATTGCCACCCGTTCCTCCAGGCTGAACAGCGGCCCTTTGTCGCGGTTGATCGCGACGCCGATCACCAGCCGGTCCACCAGGGCGGCGGCGCGTTTGATGATATCCAGATGCCCCAGCGTGATCGGATCGAACGTGCCAGGATACAGACCGATGCGCATGGAACCCTCCGCCCTCCGCCGCCACGCAACATTATTGCGCAGCTATTGGCAAGCCCCCTTGGGTCACAGCAGGAAGTTCGCCACATCGAACAGTTGCGTCGCTGTCACGCCATTGACCTGGGCAATGATGGTGAACGACAGCCCGCCGGTCAGCCCGTTGGCATCCACCGCCAGAAAGCTGTCGGCAACGCCGCTGGTCGAGGTCTGGATGAACTGGCTGAGGTTGCCGGCATTCACCACACCCACCCCGAACAGGATGGTCAGGTCGATCACATCGGTCGCCAACGTAAAGTCGGTGATGGTGTCGACGCCTTCGGCCGTGGTGGAGAAAACAAAGGCATCGATGCCGGTGCTGCCGGTCAGGGTGTCGTTGCCAAGGCCACCGATCAGGCGATCATTGCCGGATACTCCGAACACCAGGTCGTCGCCGTCGCCGCCCAGAACGGTGTCGTTACCAGCGCCACCGTTTACCGAGTCGTTGCCGGTGCCGCCGTCCAGACTGTCGTCATTGTTGGCACCCAACAGCGTGTCATTGTCGCCGCCCCCGAACAGCGTGTCATTGCCGTTGCTGCCGTTCAAGGTATCAAGGCCGAGGTCGCCCTGCAGCAGATCGTTGTCGGCGCCGCCGTGCAGACTGTCGTTGCCGCTGCCGCCGCTTACAGTATCCAACCCGAATGACCCCAGCAATGTGTCGTTGCCGGTATCGCCAAACATCAGATCATTGGCGGCTCCACCATCCAGACTGTCATCGCCCAACCCGCCACTGACCACATCAGAGGTGCCACCGCCGAACAGGCTGTCGTTGCCCTGTTCGCCATAAAGCACGTCGCGCCCGTTGCCGCCGGTCACACTGTCCTGATCGTCGCCGCCCGCCAGGGTGTCATTGCCGTCATTGCCACTGATCGTGTCATTGCCGCCAAGGCTGACGGTGTAGTTCGCATTGTCATCGCCGACGATGGTATTGGCAGAGCTTGACCCGAGCATTGTCGGGTTGCGGTGCACGATCACCTCGAAGTCACCGGTCGCGCCTGCCAGGGTGCCGGTGCCGTCAAGCCCGACATAGCTGCTGTTGCCGTCGCCCGAGATGGCGATGTAATAGTCGTCGAGAACCGGCACAGCGAACAGCAATTCCGGGTCATCGCCGAACCCCGAATCATCATCGAAGCCGATCTGCACGCCGGTGTCATCGAACACCCGCAGGACGGTGCCGTTGCCTTGCAGCCCGTTCACGTCAATGACCACGATATCGCCCTTTTCCAGGTCGATGCGGGCGATGTCAACGTCGGCCGGCGAATCCACCGAACCAGCATAGGACACCCGCAGACTGCCGTCCTCTTCGCGGAACAGGTCGGTTTCGTCCGACAGGTCCTCGAAGGAGATGGCGTTGATGCTGCCAGCACTTGGCCAGAAGTTGGTGCCGAAGTCGGTAATGGTCAGCGTACCCGCCGTGGTCGCAAGCGGGTTTTCCGGGGCTACTCGACCGGCAAGGCTCGTGGGGTCGTAGCCTTGCATGTAGTAGGGGCTGATCGCGACATAGTAGATGCCCGAATAGTTCGGCGCGAACTCGATCCAGGGGCTGAGCGAGAACACGACATCGTCGTTGCTGCGAAACCCGTCGTCGTTCGCCCGCACCTCAGACCCGAAGGCGTCGAAGATGCGCAGGTGGAAATCCCCCGCCGTGCCGTTGTCGATGTCGATCTGGTACCTCTGCCCGGCGACCAGGTCGATGCGGACCATGTCCACGTCGGTGGCGGAAAGGCTGAACGTGTCGGTGAAGACGCCGGCAACAAGGGTTGCGGTTGTTGCCGTGCTGATTGTGCTGCCATCAAATGCCATGTCAAAATCCCTTGAAAAAGGTGCGCTTCATCGACTGATTATGATCCTGGCCGGATTTTGGGTCAAGCCGCGCGCCTGGAAACAATCAAAACCCTTTGATCATCCCTTCCAGCGCATCTTTTTCGGCGGCGAGGTCCAGCAGCCGCGCCTTGACGACATCGCCGATCGAGATCA
>JAYTDA010000018.1:0-16918 GCA_043736155.1 Paracoccaceae bacterium
GGTGTGAAACCCCCCGGCTTGTTCAAGGAGCTGCGGGGTCCGCGAATGTGCCCCCGGCTTTCCGGTGGCAGCGAAACCATCTTGCGTGATCGCCATCCACACCGCACCAAGCGTCATGATCCGTGCGCTCGCCCTGATGCTTTGCCTCACCCAGCCCATCCGGGCCTGTGAAACCGCTTTGCTCTTGGCCATCGACATTTCCGGCTCGATCGACGCTGGCGAATATGCCCTGCAACAGCAGGGTCTGGCTGACGCCGTGCTTGACCCCGAAGTGGCAGAGCTGCTGGTGCGCGATCAGGTGGCGCTGGCACTGGTGCAGTGGTCGGGCGTCGGGGCACAGGCGCTGGTGCTGCCGTGGCGGCGGATGCTGTCAGCGGCTGAAGTCGCCGATTTTTCCACCCGTGCCCGCTCCCTCCCCCGGGCGTTTCAGGCATCAGACACCGCTGTTGGCCAGGCCATCAGCTTTTCGGCGGTGCAGTTTGCCGAGGTCGGCGATTGCCGCCGCCATGTCATCGACATCTCCGGCGACGGCCCGGAAAATGCCGGTTTTACCGTGGGCCGTGCCCGTACCGAGGCTCAGGCGGCAGGGATCACCATCAATGCCATCGCCATCGAAGACATGGGACAAACCACCCCGATTGCCGCCTTTTACCGCAAATGGGTGGTCACCCGCGGCGGCTTCGTGATGGTGGTGCATGGCTTGCAGGATTATCCCGCCACGCTGAAGGCAAAGCTGCTGCGCGAACTGGCGCGGCCAGTCGGCTGATCGGCCCTTGACCTTGCAGCGCCGAACCGGCTAGGCAAGCCCATGGGGGCCGCGATCCCCCCGTGAGGCGCAAGCCCAAGCATCGCATCCGACTGAACTCTCAGCCAAGGATGCACCCGATGCCCAATCCCAATGCCATTACCCCGGCGCAACTCATGCGTCTGGTCGGCACCCCCGACGCCCCTGCCATCATCGATGTCCGGGTGCCGGAGGATCTGGCCACTGACCCCTGCCTGATCCCCGGCTCGGTGACCCAGCCGTACACCGACATCCTGTCGCTGTCGCCTGCGCTGTCCGGCAAACGCGCCGTGGTCTCCTGCCAGCGCGGCGGCAAACTGTCGTCTGGCGCAACTGCGCTGCTCCGCGCCCATGGGATCGAGGCGGAACTGCTGGAAGGCGGCGTGGTGGCCTGGCGCGCCGCCGGTTTGCCGATGGTGCCGCAAGCTGCGATGCCTGCCAGCCGGCGCTGGGTCACCCGCCACCGGCCCAAGATCGACCGCATCGCCTGCCCCTGGCTGATCCGCCGGTTTGTCGACCCGGGGGCCGAGTTTCTGTTTGTGCCGCCGTCCGATGTGCTGGCAGTGGCGGAAAAGTATGACGCTACCCCATTTGATGTCGAAGGCGTACAGTGGTCGCATCGCGGTGATACCTGCACCTTTGACACCATGCTGGCCGAATTTGCCCTGAGCACCGAGGCGCTGGCGCGGCTGGCGCTGGTGGTGCGTGCCGCCGATACCGACCGCCACGATCTGTCACCCCAGGCCGCCGGTTTGCTGGCGATTTCCGTCGGCCTGTCCCGGCAATACCGCGATGATCTGCAGCAACTGCAGGCGGGAATCGGGTTGTATGACGCGCTCTATCGCTGGGCCCGCGACGGCTTTGACGAAGGGCATGACTGGCCCGCTGGTCGGCCGCAATGACCGGTTCAGTGGCGGCCGGGGCGCCCGTCGAAGTCCCCGCCCCCAGCCTTGCCGAAGCCACCCGTGTGTTCCTGCGCATCGGCCTTTTGTCGTTCGGTGGCCCTGCAGCCCAGATCGCCCTGATGCACCGCGAACTGGTCGAAGACCGCAACTGGCTGAGCGAAAAGCAATATCTGTCGGCGCTGTCGTTCTGCATGTTGCTGCCGGGACCCGAGGCGATGCAACTGGCGACCTATGCCGGCTGGAAGCTGCATGGGACCAAGGGCGGGCTGGTAGCGGGACTGTTGTTCGTGCTGCCCGGAGCCACCATTGTACTAGCGCTCAGCGCCGCCTATGCCGCCTATGGATCATTGCCGCTGATGCAGGCGCTGTTTCTCGGGGTACAGGCGACGGTGGTGGTGATCGTTATCGAGGCGCTGCTGCGGGTCGCCCGCCACGCCCTGAAGCGGCGCGAACACTGGATCATCGCCGGGCTGGCGTTTCTGGCGATCTTTGCCCTGCATATCCCGTTTCCGGCCATCATTGTGGCGGCGGGCCTGTACGGCTATGTCACCTCTCCCGGGGCCAACACCACACCGCCCCCGATGGCACCGGCCCGCACCTTGCAAACCCTGACCACCTGGCTGGCGCTGTGGCTGGTGCCGCTGGCAGCACTTTGGGTGTTTGAAGGCGGGATACTGACCGAAATCGGCTGGTTCTTTTCGAAACTGGCGGTGGTGACTTTTGGCGGTGCCTATGCGGTTCTGGCCTATATGACCCAGGAAGTGGTGCAGCAGTTCGGCTGGCTGACCATGGATCAGATGGTCGATGGTCTGGGGCTGGCGGAAACCACGCCGGGGCCGCTGATCCTGGTCACCGAATTTGTCGGCTATCTGGCGGCCTATCGCACGGGTGGTCACGGCCTTGGCCTGGCGGCGGCACTGGTGACGCTGTGGATGACCTTTACCCCCTGTTTCCTGTGGGTGTTTGTCGGTGCCCCCTATCTGGACTGGATCGCCTCGCGGCCACGGCTGACCGGGGCCTTGGCGGCGATTACCGCATCGGTGGTCGGGGTGATCCTGAACCTGTCGCTGTGGTTCGCGCTGCATGTGTTTTTTGCCACGGTGACGGACTGGAGCGCAGGGCCGCTGCAACTGCCGTTGCCGCAGCTGGCCAGCCTGCAACCGGTGGCGGCGGTGCTGGGCCTGTTGTCGGCATGGCTGATCCTGCGCAGGCACTGGGGCTTGCCGCCGGTGCTGGGCCTGTCGGCGGCTTTGGCGGTAGCGGCGAGCTTAGGCGGCGTGCTGTAACCCACCTGTGCTGCACCCGCAAAAAACCCCGCGTCGCCCCTTTCCTTCGCCTCCAAATCCAATATGGTAAGATCAACTTGCCGAAGGGTTGATCCATGCCGCGTGTCATCGACTATGGAAACCTGATGCACCGGGCCATGCGGGGCCTGATTCAGCAGGTACTGTCCAATGTGCAGAACCATGGGCTGCCCGGCGAGCACCATTTCTTCATCACCTTTGACACCAACCACCCCGATGTCGCCCTGGCCGATTGGCTGCATGACCGCTATCCGGGGGACATGACAGTGGTGATCCAGCATTGGTTTGACAATCTGGATGTCGATGACGAAGGCTTTGCCATCACCCTGAATTTCGGCGACAAACCGGAACCGATGTATATCCCGTTTGATGCGATCCGCACCTTTGTCGATCCATCGGTAGAGTTTGGCCTGCGGTTTGAAACCGTGGACAGCGACGAGGGCGATGAGGATGACGACGATGCCGGGGATGAACCCGCCCGCGACGCCCAGGTGGTCAGCCTGGACAGTTTTCGCAAATAGCAATGTGCCGCTGGGAATGCCGCCCGCATCCCAATTGATCCTTAAGGCCTGACGCTCTATTGCAGGTCAAACCCTGCAGGAGCTATCCCATGCCTTCGACCTTATCTTCAACCGCGCCCGCGATCCGCGTAGAAACCGACAGTTTCGGCCCGCTTGACGTGCCCGCCGACAAGTACTGGGGGGCACAGACCCAACGCTCGATCCTCAATTTTCCGATCGGCTGGGAGCGCCAGCCGGTGGCGATCATCCGGGCGCTGGGGGTGATCAAAAAGGCCTGTGCTTTGGTCAACATTGATCAGGGCGACATTGACGCGACCCTGGGCCAGACCATTGTGCAAGCCGCGCAAGAGGTGATTGACGGCAGGTTTGATGACAACTTTCCGCTGGTGGTCTGGCAAACCGGCTCTGGCACCCAATCCAACATGAATGCGAATGAGGTGATTTCGAACCGCGCCATCGAACTGCTGGGCGGGGTGTTGGGGTCGAAACAGCCGGTGCATCCGAATGACCATGTCAACATGGGGCAATCGTCGAACGATACCTTTCCCACCGCGATGCATGTCGCCATCGGCATGATGGCACGCGATGTGCTGTTGCCGGGGTTGTCCAAACTGCACGCGGCACTGGCGGCGAAATCGCTGGAATTCAAGGATATCATCAAGATCGGCCGCACCCACACCCAGGATGCCACCCCGCTGACGCTGGGTCAGGAATTTGGCGGCTATGCCCACCAGGTGGCGCAAGGCATCATGCGGGTGAACAAGGTGCTGCCAGAGATTTACGAACTGGCGCAGGGTGGCACCGCTGTCGGCACCGGCTTGAATACCCGTGTCGGCTGGGATGTGCGGGTGGCGGACAAGGTTGCCGCCATCACCGCCCTGCCCTTTGTCACCGCGCCCAACAAGTTCGAGGCGCTGGCGGCGCATGACGCGATGGTGATGTTTTCCGGTGCGCTGAAAACCGTAGCGGTCAGCCTGTTCAAGATCGCCAACGACCTGCGGCTGCTCGGGTCCGGCCCGCGTTCGGGTCTGGGGGAACTGATCCTGCCGGAAAACGAGCCGGGGTCGTCGATCATGCCGGGCAAGGTCAACCCGACACAGGCAGAGGCGCTGACCATGGTCTGTGTGCAGGTGATGGGCAATGACGCGGCGGTCGGCTTTGCCGGGTCGCAGGGCCATTTCGAGCTGAACGTCTATAACCCGGTAATGTCGTATAACGTGCTGCAATCCATGCAGCTTTTGGGCGATGCCGCCGGGTCGTTCACCGACAACATGGTGGTGGGAACCAAAGCCAACATCGCCCGGATCGACAAGTTGATGAAGGAAAGCCTGATGCTGGTGACGGCTTTGGCCCCGACCATCGGCTATGACAATGCCACCAGGGTCGCGAAAACCGCGCACAAGAACGGCACCACCCTGCGCGAGGAGGCGATTGGTTTGGGGCTGGTGGACGGCGAAACCTTTGACCGGGTGGTGCGACCCGAAGACATGCTCGGCCCGAAAGGCTGACGGGGCAGAAAATGAGCACCCGACCGGTCAAACATTCACTGACCCTGCGCGGCCACCGCACCTCGGTGTCGCTGGAAGAGGCGTTCTGGCGCGCCTTTCGCGAGATTGCAGCGGCGCGTGGCCAAGGTTTGAATGAACTGGCGGTAGAGATTGACGAGGCGCGCGACGATGTCGGGCTGGCCTCGGCGATCCGGGTGTTTGTGCTGAATGCGGTGCGGGGTTAACCAAGACTTAACGGATGGTGGGAAAGATGGCGGGATGAAAGCCGCAGCCGCCCCCCTGCCGCCCGACCTGTGGCTTCGCCACCTGTTTTCCTCGCAGGCCGCCTGCGAAGGCGGGGTGGTCCGACGGCAGCTGCGCGACGTCGAACGCTTTTATGGCCGCGACGCCTTTCTGCTGGAAATGCAACGACGCGGCTACCCTGTGGTGGAAAACGCCGGACAATTCGTTGTCTTCTGCAATCAGGAACCGATCCGCCGGGTGGTGTGAACGATTTCTTGGCAGAAATCGGCCCGGAATTTGAAAAATTCCGCTGCGTTACACCCGCCGCTCCACCTGCAACCAGATGCCGTCTTTCGCCCGCACCGTCAGATGCGCCACCGGAACCGGCACCCGATCCTCAACCGGTTCAAACCGGAAAGCCCGCACCAGCAGTGCCAGCAACAGCGGACCCTCGATCATGGCAAATCCGGCGCCGGGGCAGACCCTTGGGCCGGAGGAAAACGGAATATAGGCATCGCGGCCACAGGTCCGCCCGGCCTCGGTCTGCCAGCGGTCAGGGTCGAAGTGGTCCGGGTCGGCCCAGATCCGTTCATGGCGGTGCAGGTGCCAGGGGCTGATCACCACCTGTGCGCCCTTGGGCAGCAGGCGGTCGCGAAACCGTTCTGCCTTGATGGTTTCGCGCACCATCATCGGCACTGCGGGATACAGCCGCAGGGTTTCGCGAAACACATCGCGGGTGAATTTCAGCCCCGACAGCATTGAAAACGAACCATTTTCCACCCCCAGACCCTGTGCCTCCGCTGCCACCCGGTCCTGCGCCTCGGGGTGGGTGGCCAGCAGATACAGCGCCCAGGCCAGAGCCGAGGCGCTGGTTTCATGGCCCGCCAGAAAGAAGATCGCCACCTGATCGACCATTTCTGCGGTGCTGAAGCGCGCGCCGGTCTGGGGGTCGGGGGTGGTCATGATCTTGGTGGCCAGATCGTCGGGGGCAACCCCTTGGGCAATCGCCGTCTGGCGCGCTGCGGTCAGCCCGGTGATCAGGTCCCGGATTGCCTGTGCCGTCGCCCGGGTCTGGCTGCGGTGAAACCGGGGGACCCAGCGGGGCACCGGCAGGAACGCAGCCAGATTGAGGATCGGCTGGGTGCGTTGATAGGCGCGGAACTGGCGAAACACTTCGGACGCGGTCTGATCTTCGATCGGGATCGAGAACAGGGTGCGAAAGATCACATCCGCCGCCGCATGGCTCATCGCCTCTTCGATCTCGACCGGGCCCGGTTGCAGCCTGCCAGTGGCGGCGACACCCGCCGCCAGCATCGCCGGGAAGGCATCGCGCACCCTGCCCCCTTCAAATGCCGGGTCGATGATCCGGCGCTGGCGTTTCCACGTCGCGCCATTGGTGACAAACACCGAATTGCCCAGCAGCGGCGCCAGCCCCTCGCGGATCCGGCCCGATTTGGGGAAATCATCGGGGCGCTGATCCAGCACTTCTCGGATCAGGTCGGGCTGGTTGATCAGGTAGGACCGGAAGAACGGCGTCTTGAACTCCGCCATCCAGGCCCGGTACAGCCGCGCCGGTTGGGCCGACAGGATATCGGCGCGAAACAGCTGCAAATAGCGCCACAGCGACACCTTGTCGGGCCGCGCCGGGGGTTTGGGGGCGATCATGCCGCCAGGGTCCGATAGCGGTTCACCGGGGTTTCAATCCGACTTTGCGACGGACTGCGGCCCTTGTAGCGGTCTGCCAATGTCAAAGGTCCGGCGGTGATCTGGAAATAGTCATAGTCCCTTGGCCGGTCAAAGGCGCAAAGATATTGAAAATGCAGACGAAAGAACCGCCAGCGCAGTTCGCGCCACCGTTCGGGCGACAGGCTTTGGGTGAAGGCTGCCGAGATCACCAGAGGCCAGCGTTTGTCCGGCGGGCTGACGCCCGAAACCGCCACCGGATCGCACAAGGCAAAGGCGCAGCCGTCGCCGGGGGCGGTCACATCGACCCAGGTCAGCTCAGACCGCGCCGACAGATAGGCCAGATCGGCCCGCAGCCGCCCCGCATCGGGCAGGAATGACACCATCGGCACCACCTGCCCCAGCGACAGCAACCCCAGCGCCGGACCCTTTTCCGGCACCTGCCCGGCCCGGATCAGATCGGCCAGCACCGATATCGCCAGATGCGCACCCGAGGAATGGCCGACCACCAGCACCTCATCGGTATCGCTGTGCAGCGCTGCGGCAACCACCTCGCCAAAGACCTGCATCCGCGCCGCCAGTTCCGGCGGAATCGCACCCCGAGCGGCGGCGCTAAAGGCATAGTCATGCATCAGGTAATAGGCGTAGAAATGCCGGTCCTGCCGCCGCCACCAGCGCAGGACCAGAGGGATGGCCGCCAGCCCGGCCAGCGCCGCCAATGGCCGGGGCACCACAAAACCGGCCCCCCAGCCAACCAGCCAACCCAACAGGCAAGCGATCAAAAGCTGCAGGATCAACATCCCAATCGGATACAGCGCCGCAATCATCGGCCCCTTGCGCAATCGCATCAGGCGAAACAGCGCCCCCGATCCGATATAGGCCCAGGCGGTCTGCACCAGCTGCAGATAGGTGGCAGGGATCGAGGATCCCATCGAGCCCAACACCAGATCCGACCAGACCAGCACCTCGACATCCGCCGTTACTGCGGCACCACCGATCTTTGCCTGCACCTGCCAGCCATAGCGCCCCATGCCCGCCTTGGGTTTCAGCGCGATCTGATAGCCGGACACTTCGGCCTGGGCCGCCGCCTCCTTGCGGTATAGCTCGCGGTAGCGCCGGGGGTGAAACGGATCATAGCCGGGGATGTAGAACACCCGGCGCCTCTTTACCCGTTGGCTGTCTGCTGTGGTCATCGGCTGCCCGTGTTTTGCCGCAGTCTAGCGGTAAAATCCGGCAAGACTAGGTCAACCGACCAGCGACAGCGCCGGAAAGGTCTCTTGCAGCCAATAGGCAAAGATCGAAAACGCCCCGGTCAACAGCGCCAACCCCACCACCACCAGCAACAGTCCCATCAGCCGTTCGATCAGCCGCATGTGGGGGCGCAACCGCCCCATGAAGCCTAGGGCGCGCTGAACAAACAGCGCGGCCAGCAGAAACGGCACCCCAAGCCCCACGGCATAGATTGCCAGCAACAATGTCCCGCGCGGCACCGACCCTTCTTGCGCCGCCAGTGACAGGATCGCCCCCAGTTGCGGGCCGATGCACGGGGTCCAGCCAAAGGCAAAGGCCAGACCCAGCACATAGGCACCAAAGGCAGAGCCGCCCCGGTCACCCGCCTGCAGCCGGACATCGCGGTCCAGCAATGGAATCCGAAACAGCCCAAGGAAATGCAGGCCGAAAATCAGCACGACGGCACCCGAGATCCGGCTGAGAATGTCCTGATACTGCAGGAAAATTGCGCCAAGGCTGGAGGCGGCGAACCCCATCAGCAAGAACACCGTTGACAGACCCATCACAAAGAACAGCGCCGGCAACAGGGTGCGGTTCGGCCCCTTGCCCTGCATTTCCGGCAAGGTCACACCCGAGATATAGGCGAGGTAAGGCGGCACGATCGGCAGCACACAGGGGCTGAGAAACGACAAGACACCGGCAAACAGCGCGATCACCATCGCCGGCAGCAGCCCCGCATCCATCAGATCCATGCCAAACATCGTGCCTCCTGCCCTTTCGGATAGACCATCGCCGCGCGAAGGTCATCCCACAAAGGCTCACAATTGCGTGGACTTTTCGGGACCGGGCGGAGGTTCAGGCGGGCGATCGGAGTTTTCCAAAAACTCCGGCTCGATTTCCGTTCGGAAATCGGTGGTTGGCGGATGAGTTTACGGCTGTACCGGGTCTCCGGCTTGGCTGCCCGGCGATTTCTGCGGTTCCATCGCGGCCTGACCTGCGCTAGTCCGGCTTCAGGGATCGGGGGACACATGGATTGGGACGTTGATCTGGATGCCGAAGGGTTGCTGTGCCCTTTGCCGGTGCTGCGGGCGCGCAAACGGCTGTCGGTGATGAACCCCGGCGCGGTTTTGCGGCTGCGTGCGACTGACCCGGCATCCTGGGTCGATGTTCCGCATTTCTGCAGCCAGTCGGGGCATCAGCTGATGCAGGCGCGCGAAGAAGACGGGGTGCGGATCTATCTGATCCGGCGCGGGGAGTAGGGGCAGCGGTGACCGCTGCCCCGGACTGTCAGCGCGCGATGGACCACCAGCCGCGCTTTTTCGGCTTGTCGTCGTCGGCTGTGGCGTCTTCGTTTGCGTCTTCGGGTTCCGCAATTTCAGCTTCCGCCACTTCCGCTTTTGGGGCCGCGACAGGTTCTGCAACGGTCTCGGTCACCGGTTCCACCGGTTCCACCGGGGCGGGTGGTTCTGACGGTTCGGCCCCTGGCATGGTTTGAGCAACGGTTTCGTCAACAACCCGGTCAGACAGGTCTGCGGCGGCCGCCCTCGCTGCCTCTTCTGCCAGTTTCTTGGCAGAGGGTTTACGGGTGCGGCTCGGCTTTGCCGGTTTGGCCGGTTCGGCTTCGGCCATTGGTTCGGCCATGGCATCTGCAGCTTCGCCCAGCGCTTCGCCACCAGGGTCCGCCACACCAGCGTCACCCCCGGCGCTTGCCGTTGCCCCACTCTCTGCCCCACTCTCGGCCCGGTCTTTCGACCGCGAGCGCGAGCTGCGGCTGCGTGAACGGCTGGATTTGGCCTTGGGTGCCGGTGCATCGGCCAGGTCTGCTGCCGGTACCGCCTCGCCATCGGCGCTTTCCGCCGCAGCTTCGCCGTCGGCTTCGTCGCCATCGCCGGTCATGTCATCGGAACTGGCACCATCGCCGCCTGCACCGGAGCCGCCCTTGCGACGCCGCCGACGACGGCGCTTTTTCTTGCCGGTGCCGCCATCGCTGCGTTCGCCATTGCGTTCGGCGCCCGACTCGCGTTCGGCACCGACCTCGCGTTCAGAACCGGCCTCGCGTTCAGAACCGGGTTCGCGGTCGGTGCCAGCCTCTTCGGCTTCGTCAACCTCGTCATCTTCGTCTTCGATGTCCATTTCGGGCATCTCCGAGGTATCGACCGACACCACATGGGCATGGGCTTCAGACACCACCCGCGTCGCGGTCTTGAACTTTTCAATCGCGAAATCCGGGCTGATCAGCGAAGGATCAGCCTCGATCCGCACCGCCATGCCATAGCGCAGCTCGATGCCGGCGATATGTTCGCGTTTCTGGTTCATCAGGAAATTGATGATCGACACCGGTGCCTTCAACAGCACCTCTTTCGAGCGTTTGCGGGTGCCCTCTTCTTCCAGCTGCCGCAGGATCGACAGCGCCAGTGAATCGTCGGACCGGATCAGACCGGTGCCGTGGCAATGGTTGCAGGGCGCGGTTGACGCCTCCAGCATGCCGGGGCGCAGACGCTGGCGGCTCATCTCCATCAGGCCAAAGCCCGAGATGCGGCCGACCTGAATCCGCGCCCGGTCGGTTTTCAGCTTGTCTTTCAAACGCTTCTCGACCGACGCGTTGTTTTTCCGCTCTTCCATGTCGATGAAGTCGATCACGATCAGACCGGCAAGGTCGCGCAAACGCAACTGACGCGCCACCTCTTCGGCGGCCTCCAGATTGGTTTTCAGCGCGGTTTCCTCGATCGAGCCTTCCTTGGTGGCGCGACCGGAGTTGACGTCAATCGCCACCAGCGCCTCGGTGATGCCGATCACGATATAGCCGCCGCTCTTCAACTGCACCGTCGGGTTGAACATCGAGGCGAGGTAGCTTTCCACGCCATAGCGGGCAAACAGCGGCATCGGTTCGCCGTATTGCTGCACCGCGCGGGCATGGCTGGGCATGATCATCCGCATGAAGTCCTTGGCGACGCGGTAGCCCTCGACGCCCTCAACCAGCACTTCTTCGATATCGCGGTTATAGAGATCGCGGATCACCCGTTTGATCAGGGTGCCTTCTTCATAGATCGGCGCCGGGGCGATTGATTTCAGCGTCAGGTCGCGGACCTGTTCCCACAGGCGCTGCAGATATTCGTAATCGCGCTTGATCTCGGTTTTGGTGCGCTGCGATCCGGCGGTGCGGATGATCAGGCCAGCGCCATCCGGCACTTCAATCTCGCCCGCTATCTCCTTGAGTTTCTTGCGGTCTGCGGCGTTGGTGATCTTGCGCGAAATGCCACCGCCGCGCGCGGTATTGGGCATCAGTACGCAGTAGCGCCCGGCCAGCGACAGATAGGTGGTCAGCGCCGCGCCCTTGTTGCCGCGTTCTTCCTTGACGACCTGCACCAGCATGATCTGGCGCACCTTGACCACTTCCTGGATCTTGTAGCGCCGCGCCCGCGGGCGGCGTTGCTGGCTGATTTCCTCGGCCACATCCTCTTCGGCGATTGACTCGATATCGTCATCGACATCCGAAGCATGGTCGACCGCACGGTAGGCGCGTTCCTTGCGGTCGTCGCCATCGCCACTGCGACTGCCGTTCTGATCGGCAGCGGTTTCGCCGTGCTCCGACCCTGCGGCATGGTCGTGATCGTGGCCGGCTTGGTCATGGTCGTGACCGGCAGAGTCGTCGGTGCCATGATCCGGCGCCGCAACGTCAACCGCACCATCCATCTGCGTCAGATCCGCGATATCGGCGACCGCCTCAGCGGCATACAGAGCATCTGCCCCGGCTTCGTCGCCCAGATCGACCACATCCATCCCGGAAATGGTGGCCTTTTGCACGGCATCGCCGGTTGCAGCGGACTGGGCGCGCGAAGATGACCGCGCGCGTTGCTGCGGGCGGCGCGGGCGTTCGCGGCCCTCATCCTCTTCCTCGGCGCGGGCAAAGGCGCGTTCTTCGGCCAACAGCGCTTGCCGGTCAGCGACCGGGATCTGGTAATAATCGGGGTGAATTTCCGAGAACGCCAGAAAACCGTGGCGGTTGCCGCCGTAGTCGACAAAAGCCGCCTGCAGCGAAGGCTCTACCCGCGTGACTTTCGCCAGATAGATGTTGCCCGCCAACTGGCGTTTGTTGACGGTTTCAAAGTCGAATTCCTCAACCTTGGTTCCGTCCACCACGACGACACGGGTCTCTTCCGCGTGGGTCGCGTCGATAAGCATTTTCTTTGTCATTTGAACTCGTTGCGCCACGGCATTCAGGCAACCCTACAGGGTTGCCGCGATGCAGGTGACGTCTTGTTAAGGCGAATGCTGGCACAGCATGGGACAGGGACCGCCAGTCTGGCGCCCCATTGTCCCGCAGTAACCCTGTCGCGCAAGCCATCGCGTACTATCCAAGATGCCGCTGTTGCGGCACCATCCCAAAGCCCGGCCAATACAGGCATCTCAGGCAAATTTTCGGCCTTGCGGCCCATCCATCCGGCAAAACGCGCAAGCGGGCAATGCCCTTGCGCCGGTTTGTCGGCGAAACTTACGGCAGACTTGTCGCCCGAAAGGGCGCATGATCGGCGTGACCCAATTGTAACGGTTCAGCATCGGCAAACACAATGGCAAACTGCATCGCCATTGCGACCAAAGGCTGCAAGCCGCGCCAAGTGCCGGTTTCTTCGTGTAAAATAGTTCCGAACCGGTGCGGATGCCAGTCAGGTATAATCCGACCGTGTCAGGCTGTACTTTGCCATCTTCTCGTTCAGCGTCCGGCGCGGCAGGCACAATTCCTCCATCACCGCGACGATCGATCCCTTGTGGCGGCGCATCGTGTTGTCGATCAGCATCCGTTCAAACGCCTCGACATAATCCTTCAGCGGCTTGCCTTCGGTGGTCATTACCGGCCCCGCCGCCTCATTGTCCGCCATCAGCAGCGACGCGATGGAACCGGAGCCCCGGCGGTTTTGCAGCACAGCCCGTTCGGCGATGTTGATCAGCTGGCGCACGTTGCCGGGCCAGGGTGCCTGCAACAACTGCGCCGCCTCCTGTGCCGTCACATCGGGGGCTTCGCAGCCATATTCGTCGGCGAACTGTTCCGACATCCGGGTGAACAGGGTCAGAATATCCTCGCCGCGCTGGCGCAGCGGCGGCAGGGTGATCTTCAGCGCGGCAAGGCGGTAGTAGAGATCGGGGCGCAGCGCATCCTCGACGGTTTTATCCGGCGCATGTTCATTGCAGATGGCGATGACACGGGTTTCGGCAGGTGCGCCCTGATCGTTGATAAAGGTCAGAAGCCGCGCCTGCAACGCCGGTGACAGCGCCTCGATATCCTCCAGACAGATGGTGCCGCCCCGTGCCTCTTCCACCAGCGGCACCTGCCCGCTGGCATCGCCATCAAACAGCCGCGCCGCCAGACGCTCTTCATCGAGTGCCGCACAAGACAGCATGACAAACTTTTTCGAGGCGCGCGGCCCCACCGCATGCAGCGCATGCGCCACCAGCGTCTTGCCGGTGCCGGTTTCGCCGTCAATCAGCACATGGCCATCGGCCTGCCCCAGATCGAGAATATCCTCGCGCAACCGGTCCATCAGCGGCGAAGTTCCGATCAGCTTTTTCATCAGCACCGAACCATCGCTGAGTTCCCGGCGCAGCGCCCGGTTGTCCAGCGTCAGGCGGCGGCTTTGGCTGGCCTTTTTCGCCAGGTCGGTCATCCGGTCGGGGTTGAACGGCTTTTCCAGAAAGTCATAGGCCCCGACCCGCATCGCCTCGACCGCCATCGGCACATCGCCGTGGCCGGTGATCATGATCACCGGCAGGCCCGAATCCAGGCTCATCAGCCGCTTCAGAAACGCCATGCCGTCCATGCCGGGCATCCGGATATCGCTGACCACCACGCCAGGATAATCGGCGCCGATCCCCTTTAGCGCCTCTTCAGCCGAGGCATAGGTTTCGGTGTCAAACCCCGACAGCGCCAGCCATTGGCTGATCGACTGCCGCATGTCCTGTTCGTCATCGACGATTGCAACTTTCATGGCGCGCGCCATTGTCCGCTCCTGTCATCAGCGGCTATTCCGCCGCTGCGGCCTGATTGCCCAACAGGGGCAACTGCACTTCAAACACCGCGCCGCCTGCCGAAGCATTGCGCGCGATCAGCCTTCCCTTCAGGTCGTTGACGATCCCGGATGAAATGGCAAGCCCCAGCCCAACCCCGTCACCCGGCTTCTTGGTGGTGTAAAACGGCTCGAACAGGTTATCGATGTCTTCGATGCCATGGCCATTGTCGCGCACTGTCAGCACCGCACCCTCGCCCTGCGACAGGATCAGGTCAACCTGCGGCTCTGCCGTCATCTTGGTGGCATCGAGCGCATTGCGGAGCAGATTGATGATGACCTGTTCCAGCCGGATCCGGTCCGCCATCACCATCACCGGTACCCGTGGCAAGGTGCGGGTGATCTTGACAGCCCGGCTTTTCAACTGCGGCTCCATCATCGCCAATGCGGCACTGACAGAGGCGCGAAAGTCAATCGGTTCAAAGGCTTCGCCGCCTTTTCGCGCATAGCTTTTCAACTGGCGGGTAATTGCCCCCATCCGTTCGATCAGATCATCGATCCGCTGAAAGCTCGACAGCGCCTCGTCCGGCCGCTTGCGCTGCAACAGCAATCGCGCCCCCGCCAGATAGGTTTTCATCGCCGCCAGCGGCTGGTTCAGCTCATGGCTGACGGCGGCCGACATTTCGCCCAACGCCGCCAGTTTCGAGCTTTGCGCCAGCGTCTGTTCCGCCACCGCCAGGTCGTGCTGCACCTTTTCGCGCTCGGCGATTTCCCGCTGCAACCGCACGTTCAACTGGCGCAACTCCGCCGACTCGCGCTGGAAAAAGTTCGATTGCGACAGGGCACGGCGGCTGAGAACATAAAAGGTGACCGCCAGCAAAATCGCGAATGCCATAATCTCCAGCGCCAAAGCGCCGTTCACCTGTTCGCGGATCGAGTCGTATTTGGTGAAAGACACCAGCCGCCAGCCGCGAAACGGAATCCGCGCCTCGTTCTGGATCACCGCTTCGCCACTCAGATAGGCGTCGGGCCGGTCTTGCGTCCAATCGGTGGTGGCCCGCAGGGCGCGCTGTATCGCCGATGGCGCCGATTGCACCGCCAGCGCCTGTTCCAGCGGCAAACCGCGCCACAGCGGCTCCGTTGACAGGATCACCCGGCCAGCACTGTCGGTGACCAGCACCGCATCGGTAAATCCGGCCCAGGACAGTTCGTATTTCATCAGGTCGACTTCCACCACCACCACGCCGACAGCCTGATTTTCCGACATCACCGAGCGGGCAAAGGTAAAGGCATAGCCGCCGCCCTCGCGCTGGTCGGCGGTAAAGACGGTATCGGTGGACCGGATCGCCTCGTTGAAAAACGCAGCCTCGCCCAGCATGCCGCCCAGCGTGTTGCGATCGGTGGCTGCCACTACATGCCCGGTGGCATCCAGCAACTGAATACCCGCCGCCCCAATCTCCGACTGAAACGAGATCAGGCGGCTGGAGGTCTGGGTAAAGGTCGCGCCGTTCAGCGCATTGATCAGTTCCGGGTCGCGCGCCAGCAGCAACGGCACCACCGAATTGCGCTGCAACTCGCTCATGATATTGCCGGAATACAGCACCAGGCGCAGTTCGGCGCGGTTGCGGGTGGTTTCGGTAAAGCGCTGGGTCAGCCATTTGTTGGTCGCGATCACCATCGACACCGCCAGCAGCACCAGCAGCAGCACCATCACCCGGATCACCCAGGACACCTGGGGCTGGCCTTCTGCCAAGGGGTCGGTGCTGTCTGCCATGGCGCATCCTACCCCGGCTTGGCCGCCGCCTCAAGCATCGCGGCGTTGCATGCGCGTCACACCGCCGCCATCACCCCGGACAAAGCACGAAACAGCACCGATCCGTCGCTGCCGCCCAGTTCGGCGCTGATTGCCCGCTCCGGGTGCGGCATCATCCCCAGCACCCGGCGGTTGGGCGACAGGATCCCGGCAATCGCCTCCACCGCCCCATTGGGGTTGGTCTTGTAGCGGAACGCCACCCGATCCTCGGCATTTAGTGCCGTCAGGGTTTCGGCATCGGCGACATAATTGCCGTCGTGATGGGCAATCGGCATCGTGATGCGCTCCCCCTTGCGCCAACCGCCGGTAAAGCCGCTGTTCGCGGTTTCCACCGTCATTTCAACGGCTTTGCAGATGAACTTCAACCCGGAATTGCGCATCAAGGCCCCCGGCAGCAGCCCGGTTTCGGTCAGGATCTGAAAGCCGTTGCAAATGCCCAGCACATAGCCGCCACGGCCCGCATGCGCCATCAGTGCCGCCGCAATCGGCGAGCGCGCCGCAATCGCCCCGCAGCGCAGATAGTCGCCAAACGAAAATCCGCCCGGCACCCCCACGACATCAACCCCGGCTGGCAGCGCGGTATCCTTGTGCCAGACCCGCGCCACCTCAAAACCGGCGGCCGCAAAGGCCACAGCCAGATCACGGTCACAGTTCGACCCCGGAAAAGTGATGACAGCGGCTTTCATCGGTGGCTCCTCAGGCAGTGAAATCGGTGATGACAGCAACCCCGGGACTGGTCGGCCCGCCAAAGGCACGCAGCGCCGCAGATGCGCCCGACAGCGCAATCTCCCGCGCCACCATCGGGCGGATATCGACCCGCCCCGCCTCGATCAGCCCGAGCAGCGACGGGTAGCGCCAGGCCGGCATGCCCCGGGTGCCATAGAGCGCCAGATTATGCATATAGACCCGGTTCATGTTGATCTCCATCCGCGCCGAAGCGCCGGTCGGC
>JAYTDA010000019.1:0-1549 GCA_043736155.1 Paracoccaceae bacterium
GGGCGGGTTTCCCACAATTCGTTGAAGATGAACCAGCCGGGGTTTTCGTGGCTGCGGTGCATTTCATACAGGATGCAGCCTTTTTCGGCGCGGGTCGGGGCAACCAGCGCGGACAGGGCGGCGAACAGGGCGGCCTCTTTGCCGGGTTTGGCTTTGAGCGAGGCGATAACGGTCAAGGGCATGGGAGTCTCCGGTTATATCAAGGATTTGCAAAGGGTCAGGTCGATGCCCGCGTCCAGATCGGTCACGATGTGGTCGGCATGGGTGAAATCTTCTTCTGCCGTATAGGCGGATTTGGTGACGATGCAATGCATGCCCGCAGCTTTGGCGGCACTCAGCCCGATATGGCTGTCCTCGATCACCACACAGGCGGCGGGAATAAGGCCAAGGGTGGTGGCGGCGAGGGTATAGATCGCGGGGTCGGGCTTCTTTTTCGCCACCGCGTCGCCTGCGAAAATCGTGATCTTTGCCGCGCGGTCGGGGCCGAGCAGCACCCGCACCACGGCGGCCACGGCGCGTTCGTTCGAGGTGGAACAGACCGCGACCTGCATCCCCGCCGCCAGCGCCGCATCGACCATCCGCGCCACGCCGGGGCGCAAAGGCAGCGCACCGCTGTCGATGATGCCCATGAACAGGTCGGTCTTGGCGTGGTGCAGTTGCAGAATCAGCGCATCGCGGTCGGCTGCTGCCACATGGGCCGGCCAGCCAACCTCGTCGAAATGCCGCCGCATCCGTTCCTTGCCGCCGCCGGTGGACAAAAGTTCGCCGTAACGGTCCACCGTCCAGTCGTCTGTCAGCCCCGCTGCGCGAAAGGCTTGGTTGAACGCCACCCGGTGGCCATCGCGTTCGGTATCGACCAGCACGCCGTCGCAGTCGAAAATCAGCGCCTGCATCTGCATGCTTACGCCGCCTCTGCCGCAGATGCCGCGCGCCCGGCCGACCCGAAAGTGGTGATGCAGGTCATCACATCGGCCTTCATCGCGTCATATTGCGCGGTAATGAACGGCAGCGGTTCCGCCAGTTTCGGCTTTTCGGCCTTCAGCGCCACGAACCCCTCGATGAACAACCGCTTGTGCATGGTCGAGATGTTGACCTTGCCACAGCCCAGCGCAATGCAGCGGTGAAACTGATCGTCGGTCAGCCCGGTGCCGCCGTGCAGCGCAATCGGAATCGGGATGACATCGGTGATGCGTTTCAGCAGATCATAGGCGATCTTCGGCTCGCCCGCATAAAACCCATGCGCGGTGCCGATGGCGGGGGCAAAAACCGCAAGGTTTGGCATGTCTTTCACAAAGGCCACGCATTCATCGAAATTTGCCAGAATGGACGCATCTTCGGCGACGAACTTGTCATCCTCAACCCCGCCGATCGCGCCAATCTCGGCCTCCAGCCCGACACCAGCGGCTTCGGTCAGGGCATAGACCTGCAAGGATTTCGCCAGGTTTTCGGCATAGGGCAGGGCGGAGCCGTCAAACATCACCGAGGTCCAGCCCGCGTCGATGCAACGTTTCAGCACCTCGATATCGGTGCAATGATCCAGATGCAGTGC
>JAYTDA010000020.1:0-14511 GCA_043736155.1 Paracoccaceae bacterium
GGCCGCGATTCAATCCGGCTCCGCCTGAAAACCGCCGCTTGGGACGACGACTATCTCGCAAGCCTCATCAAAGCATAATCCTTCACCCGATTCCCCTGGATCCGAAAATGATCCGGGGGATCATTTTCCCGACGCAAGGACGTCGCCCTTGTGCAGGGTCGGGGCCAGTTGGGTTTCGACACAGAGATCGAAGAACTCGCGGTTCATCGCCCCGCCGATCACCCAGGGCGCGTCCAGCCTGTCGTGGCGCAAGGCGGCGATGAAGAGCCTGCCCCGGAGCCTGCCCCAGAGCCTGCCCCTGCGAAAGCAGGGGTGATCCGGGGTTTGGGTCTTCCAGTGGCCGCACGGGGCGTGATCCACCAGACGCGCCCCGCAGGGGGACCCTCCGGTGGTTTTGGCCATGGTGGTCTTGATCGACCCTCGGCGGGGAAATCGATCCCCAGAATCGATTCCTTTTCCCGCCTCGACGTCGATGAAGGCCAGTCTTGTCAGCATGTTACGCATGAATGGCTGACGGCGGCTGATCCAGACCTGCCGGGCCAGCGCCACATCAGGCCGCGTCTGCCCGACCGCCCGCAAGTCTTTTTGTGTGTCAGGCCAAGGCTGCGCAGGAACCGCCAAACCGAGACGCGATGAACCTTGACCCCATGTCCGTCACGCAGTTCAGCCACCAGTTCATCCAGCGTCAGGTCGCGCTTTTCCCTGATCCGGCCTTTGATCCAGCCAGCACCACTCGACAATTTGCCCTTTCCACCCCCATTGCCCTGAGGTTTGACCTCAAGCGGCCCGGTTGCACCCTTCAAAAGCACCATGTCGTTCACAAACTTGATCGAAACCCGGAACTGCGTGCGCGTTCGCCATCTCGCTCGGACCGATGGCACGTCGATGGCTCACCCCGGTGCGTGTGTTCTTCTTCAACAAAATCAACAACCCGCTGACGAAGCTCCATAGGAAGTGGTTTACCCATCAATGACCCCAATATCTGCTACGGGCAGAGGGAATCACAATTTCTCGCCATTGGGAGTCCCGAACCGGAATGGGGGCAACACGCTCTAGGGCGGAGTGTGGCAGGCCAGGGCGATCTTGCTGCCTTCGGGGTCGCGCAGATAGGTGCCGTAATAGTCGAGGTGATACTGCGGCCGCAGACCGGGGGGGCCCCGCATCCGGTCCACCTGCCGCCAGCCCGGCGGCAAGGGCTGCGTCCACAGCGGCGCGGCTGGAGGCCAGCAATGCCACCATCGCCCGATTGCCCAAGGTCGCCGGTGCGCCGTCCTGCGGGGCATCGATCAGAAACAGCGGGCGCGCCTGACCGGGGGTTTGCCATCCGGCCCAAGGCCACGACGGCTGCGAAAACCGCAGCAGATGGCCAAGGCGGTTGAGAACCGCATCGCGAAACCGAACCGCAGCGGCGACATCATTGACGCCGATGAAGATTTGGGAAATCACCGCAGCCGCGCTCGACGCCACCGCCCTTCTGCGACCTGCGCCGGGCCAGTGGGAACCGGGTGGCGGGGACCGCAGCAGCCGTGGGGGCGCGGATTTCCCGAGAGCCTGGTTGTACCAGGTGGATACCAGATACCGGAACCACGGTTCCGGCAGAGCCAGCGTCCTCGGAGATGCTTATCGGCCACTGGAAAAAGGCCCCTCACGAACCGAGCAGATCCGCCAGCACCAAGATAGGCGCGCTGAACCTCCGGTGCAAGCAGCAACTCCACAACCCGCGCATCGCACCGGTTTGTCCACAAGGTGGTCTGCTCAACCACGCGGCGCCGCGATCGATTGTTCAGGTTGACCGGGACCGCCGCCGCTGCCTCGGCGGGCGGGATGGAACCGATTGGGGCATGCCGACGGCGGCCCGACGTTCGGTGTCTCCAATGCCACCGGCCGGTTGAAGGGACCCTTGCTCTCCCTCCCCACGAAGGGGCAGCGGATTTCCGAGCAACCTTGGTCCGTCGAAAAGGGGCGGTTCAAGCAATCGTTGGTAGGAGGGGCGGCTCCGGCGATCCGCGATCCGGGTGGCGGAGCAGTCCCCGGTGCATCAGGCGCTTTTCCTTGCCAGTCCCGCGTGATCTGGAACCACAGGACCGGACCTGCACCGGGCTGCGCCGACGCACGGGGCGGATCGCCCGCAAAAAACCGGTGCAACTGGCGAAACTTGCGGTCAGGCCGATGGAACGGTTGCGTTTTGTCGCCACAGGGCGTGGAAATCGGCTATAGTCGGCCCATTGTCCGGCGCCGGTTGCTTTGCGCATTGCTGCCGAAAGGATCACCATGGCCCCTTTCCACGACTTTACTGCCTTGACCATCCTGCCCCCCGAAGACCTGCGCTTTGCCCGGCTGGACGGGTTTGACGAGATCAGCCAGTGTTTTCGCTATGTCGTCGATCTGGTCAGCAAAAAGCCCGATCTGGCGGCAGAGGATCACCTGGGCCAGGGCATCAGCATCATGCTTGCACTACCGGACGGGGCTTGGCGGTTCTTTCACGGCTATGTTGCCGAATTCGGGCTGGCAGGGTTTTCCGAAGATCTGGCGCTGTACCGCGTGGTGTTGCGGCCCTGGCTGTGGTTTGCGGCGCTGCGCCATGACAACCGGATTTTCCAGAAGAAATCCGTGGTGGACATCGTGGAAGAGGTTCTGGGCTTTCACCAACATTGCAAGATCGAAAAGCGGCTGCAAAAGACCTACAAGCCGCGCGACTATTGCGTGCAGTACGGTGAAAGCGATCTGGCCTTCGTGCAGCGCCTGCTGGAACACGAAGGCATCTTTTACCATTTCGACCATGCAGAGGGCAGCCACACCCTGGTGCTGAGCGATGCCATGGTCAAGCTCAAGGCGTCGGCCCTGACCCCGGCACTTCACTACAACCCGACGCGGCTGATCGGTCTGGGCAACAGCGATTTCATCAGTGAATGGCGTGCCGTTGCCGCAGTGCAGCCCGGCAGATATGTCCATACCGATTACAATTTCGAGAAACCGGCGTTTGATCTGATGGCCAAGTCGGATCAGCCGTTTGCCCATGCGCTGGCCGCAGGCGAAAGCTACCATTATCCCGGCACCTACATGGACAGCAGCCCTGGCGAAGCGCTGGCACTGGTGCGCCGCGAAGCGGAACAGGCGCCGCATCTGCGCGCTGAAGCCAAGGGGCCGTTGCGCGGGCTGTGGTCCGGCGTCAAGTTCACCTTTGACCGCTTTCCGCGGGAGGCGGAAAACGCCGAATATCTGGTGTTGCGCGTCGATTATCTGTTGTGGGACAGCCAGTACCGCGCCGGAACCGGGGCAGCGCGCGGCACCGAAGTCACCGTACAACTCGCCCCCACCGCCTTGCCGTTCCGCCCCGAACGCCGCAGCCGCAAACCGGTGATGCAGGGGCCGCAAACCGCCGTCGTCGTCGGCCCGGCAGGCGAAGAGATTTATACCGACAAATATTCCAGGGTAAAGGTGCAGTTCCACTGGGACCGGCTGGGCAAAAAGGATCAGGACACCAGTTGCTTTGTCCGGGTGTCGTCGACCTGGGCCGGGGCAGGCTGGGGCTTCATCCAGATCCCCCGGATCGGCCAGGAGGTGATCGTCGATTTTCTCGAAGGCGATCCGGATCAGCCGATCATCACCGGCCGGGTCTACAACGCAGCGCAGATGCCGCCCTATGGCCTGCCCGGCAGCGCCACCCAGTCGGGATGGAAAAGCAATTCCAGCCCCGGCGGCGGTGGCTGGAACGAGCTCAGGTTCGAAGACAAGGCCGGGTCGGAAGAGGTGTATTTTCAGGCGCAGAAAGACCATAACGAACTGGTCAAGAACAACGAATCGCGCAAGATCGGCAATGATTTCGCCGAAGATGTCGGCCATGATGCCAAACAGGATATCGGCCATGACCGGACGGAGACCGTTGGCAATGACAAGAAGGTCAAGGTCGTCAAAAACCGCGCTGTCGCGATTGGTGTCAATGACGATGAAACCGTAGGGTCGAACCGGACCCTGGCGGTCGGTGCCAATGAAACCATCACCGTCGGCGGCAATTCATCAGAAACCATCAGCAAAAGCCATACCCAGACGGTGGCGCTGATGCAGACCATCACTGTCGGTATCAACATGGCGGTGACGGTCGGGGCAGCGCAGGAAACCACCGTGGGCGCAGCGCGGTCGGTGACGGTGGGCGGTGGCCAGACCCATACCGTTGGTGCCAGCGATGGCCATACGGTTGGCGGCAGCCAATCCGTGTCGGTGGGCGGTGGCCAGACGGTATCGGTGGGGGGGGATCAGTCCAATTCGGTCAGTGGTGGCCAATCCGAAACCATCGCCAAGGATGTGGCGCTGAAGATCAGCGGTGGCCGCGCCACCGAAGTGACCAAGAATGACATGCTGGGCGTCAAGGCCGACATGGGCATCAAGGTTGACAAGAAATTCGTGCTGGATGTGGCGGATGAAATCACCATCAAATGCGGCGAGGCCCAGATCTCGATGAAAAAGGACGGCACCATCACCATCAAGGGCAAGGATATCACCCTGGACGGCTCCGGCAAGATCAATGCCAAGGCGGGCGGTGACATCACGATGAAGGGCTCAAAGATCAACCAGAATTGAGGGCGGCCGCCAGATTTCTACGGCGGCTTTCGCACCGTCCCCGGATCAAGCGGAGAATTTTCTGCGAAAATTCAGAAATTTCGGAGAAATTTCGTGGTCCCCAAGGCCGCCGGTTGTTCAATCCACACGGATCTCGATCAGGCGCGGGCCGCGAACAGGCTCTGCCAGCGCAGCACCCAGCGCAGCCGGATCATTCGACACCGACACAAACCGCAACCCGCAGGCCGCAGCCAACGGGCCGAACAGCGGCGGCGTCGGATTGCAGCCCAGCACCTGCGCCCCGGCCGCCGCCATCGCCTCGGCAATCTCGCGGTAGCCGTGGTTGTTCCAGACCACAAAGCTGATCGCCAGCCCTTCGTCCTTCGCGGTCAACAGTTCGGCCAGGCTGAACTGCAACCCGCCATCGCCGGTCAGGCAGATCACCGTCGCGTCAGGGGCGGCAATGGCGGCACCCACCGCCGCAGGGGCACCGTAGCCAAGCGCTCCGAACCCGGTGGCGGCATTGAACCAGCCGCCGGGGCGGTCATGGTCATAGCACAGGTTTCCGGCATAGACCGGCTGGGTGCTGTCACCCACGATGATGCTGCCGGGGCAGGCATCCCGCATCGCCGCCAGCATCGCCACCTGATGCTGCATCGCCGGGCCGATTTCGGCCCATGCCGCCGTGCGGGCGGTGGCGGCGCGGGTGGCGGCTGCGGGATCATGACGCGCGGGCACCAAGGCCGCCAGTGCCGCCAAAGCCGCGGCGGCATCGGCTTGCAGCGCCAGACCGCAGCGGCGGCGGCCCAGTTGGGCGGCATCGATATCGATGCGGATCATCCCGGGCGGCGCCGGCAGGTTGCCCCGGCCATACATGTCGTAATCGGTCGGGCCGAATTCGGTGCCGACCGCCAACACCAGATCGGCATCCCCGATCAAGGCGCGCACCGCCTCCAGACTTGGGCTGGCGGCGACGCTCAGGGGATGGCGGTGCATCAGACCCCGGGCATTCACGGTCTGCACCACCGGGGCGGCGATCCGTGTCGCCAGCGCCTGCAACGCTGCCTCGGCATGGCGGGCACCGCCCCCGGCCAGGATCACTGGTCGCCGGGCCGCTGCCAGCAGGGCCGCTGCCCGGTGCAACAGATCGGCGCTGGCCTGTGGCGGTGCCGGCACGGCTGCCAGCGCTGGCAAGGTGGCGGCAGTCAAGGTGGCGGCAGGCAAAGCGGGGCAGGGCAGCGGCATCACATCAATCGGCACTTCCAGATGCACCGGGCCACCGCGCGCCGAGGTCAGCGCGGCGAAGGCCTGATCCAGCGCCCCGGCCACCCTGCCGGCATCGCTGATCCGCAGCGCCAGCAGCGCCAGTTTCGCCACCATCCCCCGCTGATCCGGCAGTTCATGCAGATGGCCCAGACCCAGCCCAAGGGTGTCACGGGCATTGACGCCCGACACCACCAGCATCGGCACCGAATCGGCCCGGGCCTGGCCCATTGGCGTCAGAATATTGGTGACGCCGGGGCCGGTGATCACGAAAGCCACCCCGGGTTTGCCGGAGACCCGCGCATAGCCATCGGCCATGAAGCCTGCCCCCGCCTCGTGACGCGGCGTTACATGGCGGATGCCGGACCTGGGCAGGCCACGGTAAAGCTCAACCGTGTGCACCCCGGGGATGCCAAACACCACCTCGACCCCGCGCGCCTTCAACCCGGCCACCAATGCTTCGCCAACGCTGGTCATCCGAAATTTCCCCGTGTTTTGGCCCCTGACCGGGTTGGCATAGCCGAGGATAGGCGGTGCCGCTGCCAGTTTTGCGGCATATCCCTGCCCGGATTGGCCAAAAGCAGGGGTGCGACACATGTCGGCGCATCGCAAAGGGCGGCACCGATCGAGCCTCTTGCCCGTCGCGATTTTGGCCTTGCATCGCAGGTTCTTCTCTTTTTACTTTGCCCGAATGACAAGGGGAGAAACGGACCATATGCTGACAACGCCTGTTGCGGCGGCAGGGTCGCCCCGCCCAGAGGCAATCCGCATCGACGGGTTGAAGAAAAGCTTTGGTGCGCTGGAAGTGCTGAAAGGCGTGTCGCTGCGGGCCTGTGAGGGCGATGTGGTGGCGATCATCGGCGGCTCCGGCTCCGGCAAATCCACCATGCTGCGCTGTATCAACTTTTTGGAAACCCCATCGGGCGGCAGAATCGTCATCGGCGGCGAAGAGGTGGCAATGCGCCCCGATGGCAGCCCCGCCAACCGCCGCCAGATCGAACGGCTGCGCCAGCATCCGGGCATGGTGTTTCAAAGCTTCAACCTGTGGTCACACAAGACCGTGCTGGAAAACCTGATCGAAGTGCCGGTGCAGGTGCTGAAAGTACCAAAGGCCGAAGCGATCGAACGGGCGCGCAAGCTGCTGGCCCGCGTCGGGCTGGCGGAAAAGGCCGATACCTACCCCGCCTTCATGTCGGGTGGCCAACAGCAACGCGCCGCGATTGCCCGTGCGCTGGCGATTGAACCGCGTGCCATGCTGTTTGATGAACCGACCTCTGCGCTGGACCCCGAACTGGTCGGTGAAGTGCTGAACGTGATCCGTGGTCTGGCTGCCGAAGGCCGCACCATGATTCTGGTGACGCATGAAATGAAGTTTGCCCGCGAAGTCGCGAGCCACGTGATCTATCTGTGCAATGGCCAGATCGAAGAAGAAGGCCCGCCGGATCAGGTGTTTGGCGCACCAAAGTCTGACCGGCTGAAACAGTTCCTGAAATCCGTCTCCTGAAACCGATCTCCTGTAACCGGGACACACCCGGCAGGGACCAACCCTAGAGGTACGACCCATGAAAAGACCGGTCCTGATACTTGCCGCCCTGCTTGGGCTGGGAACCGCCGCCGCTGCCGAACCGGTCAAGGTTGGCATCGGCGCCGAACCCTATGCCCCCTTCACCTCGCCAGACGCCTCGGGTGTGTGGGTCGGCTGGGAGGTTGACCTGATCAACGCCGTCTGCAAGGCGGCCGACCTTGAATGCGTCATTACCCCGATTGCCTGGGAAGGCATCATTCCGGCGCTGACCGGCGGGCAGATCGACGTGATCATGAACTCAATGTCGATCACCGAAGAACGGCTCAAGACCGTTGATTTCTCGGATAAATACTACAACACGCCGACAATCATCCTGGCGGCCAAAGGGCTGGTGGCCACCCCGGATGCCGCCGGGCTGGACGGCAAGATCATCGGTGTGCAGGTCTCGACCATCCACGAGAACTACGCACAGGCCTATTTCAAGGACACGGCGTCCGAGATCAAGATTTACCAGACCGCAGACGAAGCCCTGCAGGATCTGACGGCGGGCCGGATCGACGCGACGCAAACCGATGTCGTTGCGGCGGACGCCTTTCTGCTGACCGAGGCCGGGGCGGCATGCTGCGAGATTGTCGGCGCGGTGGCGGATGATCCGGTTATCCTCGGGCGCGGTGTCGGGGTTGCCATTCGCAAGGGCGATACCGAGATGCTGGCCAAGTTCAACGCAGCGATTGCCAAGGTTCGGGAAGATGGCACCTATGATGCCATCACCAAGAATTACTTCGCTTCGTCGATCTATGGCGACTGAGGCCTGAATGTCGGTGCTCATCGGGGCTGTGCAAGCGGCCTCTGCTCTTGAGTTGCTGGCATGGTCGCCCCCCGGCTGGGGGGCGAACCTGATCCGTGGGCTGCTGAATACCGTGCTGATTGCGCTTGGTGCCTATGCGCTCGGGCTGCTGATCGGGGTCTTTGGTGCCTTTGGCAAACTTTATGGCGGGCCGATCATCAGGGATGTGCTGCTCGGCTATACCACCATCGTCCGTGCGGTCCCCGAGCTTGTTCTGATCCTGATCCTGTATTTTGCCGTGACCGATGCGGCAAACCGGGTTCTGGCATTGTATGGCTACGACCCGATCCAGGTGTCAGGGATCGCTGCGGGCATTCTGGTCCTGGGCGTGGTACAGGGTGCCTATTCCACCGAGGTGCTGCGCGGGGCCATCCAGTCGGTGCCTGCCGGGCAGATCGAGGCGGCGCGCGCCATGGGCATGTCGCCGATGCTGGTGGCACGCCGGATCACCCTGCCGTTGATGACCTCGGCGGCGGTTCCCGGCCTTGCCAATCTGTGGCTGACAGTGACCAAGGATACCGCCCTGCTGGCGATTGTCGGCTTTGCCGAACTGACCCAGGAAACCCGGCAGGCCGCCGGGGCGACCAAGGCGTTCCTTACCTTTTTCCTGGCGGCGGGTGTGCTGTATCTGTTGTTGTCACTGGTGTCCGGCCTGGTGTTTGGCTGGATCGAACGGTGGGCAAGGCGCGGCCAGCGCAGCGCTGACCGAGGCTCGATATGAAAGCCCTGTTCACACCGCATCGGCTGGTTCTGCATGGCATTGGCATCACGATAGTGCTGTTATGCGCGGTGTTCCTTCGCTGGGACTGGCTGCCGGAATATCTGCCGATGATCGGCATCGGCATCTGGCGCACCATCTGGTTTACCGTCGTGACCATGGCGATGGGGATGGTGCTGGCGGTCATGCTGGGCTTTGCCCAGGCGACAGGGCCATTTTATCTGGCGGCACCGGCACGGGTGTTTTGCACCGTCATCCGTGGCACGCCGCTGCTGCTGCAACTGTGGCTGCTGTATTACGGGCTTGGCTCGCTTTTCCCGAGTTTTCCGTGGATTCGCGACAGCTTCCTGTGGCCGATCCTGCGGCAGGCCTGGCCCTACGGGGTGCTGGCGCTGACGCTGAGTGTCGCGGGCTACGAGGGCGAGGTGATGCGCGGCGCGTTCAAGGGCGTGCCAGGCGGCCAGCTGGAAGTTGCGCGTGCCATGGGAATGCCGCGCCTTACCATCTTCCGGCGGATATGGCTGCCCCAGGCGCTGCACCGCGCACTGCCAACCATTGCCGGCGAGGCAGTGCTGCAGATGAAAGCCACACCGCTGGTTGCCACCATCACGGTGATCGATGTCTATGCAGTGGCCAAACGGGTGACGCAGGATACCTTCATCGTCTACGAGCCGCTGCTGCTGCTGGCGGTGATCTATATGGTGCTGGCCGGGCTGATCGTGCTGCTGTTCCGCTGGCTGGAATCGCGGCTGCCGACGCGGGTGGGATGAGGGGAAGCGGCACCTTCCCCCATTTTCAAAAGCCCCTATCCAGCTTTGACAAAAAGCGATTGTGGTAGACCACCAACCTTTCGAAATGCGCCTGCAATGCCCTTTTGATATGGTCCTCGTCTTTGACAGTCTGAATATAGTCAACAAGACTCATATAGTGCTGAATCTGACGTGGCAGCCGCAAAGCCGGAGAAAGCCGGTCAAGGCGTTCGCTCTCTACAATCACCTGCACGACCTGCACCGGCGGTTCGGCGAATGGCAAAGGGAATTCACTCTGATGCGGTTTCCCGTTCATCAACTGCTTTTGGCGGTCAAACTGTGCAAACAGATGCGCTTCCAACAATCCAACATGGCTTATGTCAACCACCGGCCAGGCCTAGACATAGGCAATTTCCCAGACATCAATCATCCGATTGGCGATAATATCCGATCTCGCAGACGTCAGATGACGACGGACGCGTGTCCTGATTCCGTCAACCGATTGCCCGACATAGATCGGAACATTGTCCAGATCACAAAGCGCATATACACCTACCTGATCCGTGAGGTTGGTCAGTGCCTTGGTCCGGAAAAGTTTCGGGTCCACGTTCAGGCCGCAACCCGCTTGGCTTGGGCTGCCAGCAACGGTTCAAACAAATGCTGCTTCAGGTGTTTGACCACTGGCACCGCCACGCCGTCTCCCGCCAACTTGTAGGCGTCATTGTAGGAGACTGGCAATTGGTAACTGTCCGGCAAACCCATCAGCCTGACGGCTTCACGCGCCGTCAGAAGCCGCATCGAAATGTCCCCATCCCTGACAATGACAAGCGTTTGGCGCGATGACCCCCCGGCAGGTGTCCTCAGGCATCCCGCGATCCCGTCCATCCGGACCTCAGCCCGTTGCCGAACTTTGCCGTTGCTGTCCGGCCGGCCACGTTTGTAGATTGTTCCGAAATGCAACCCCCCGCTTTCCTGTGCCTGTCGCAATTTCTGAAGGCTTGGCTCCTCCATCATCGCCATGGTTTTCAAGGCCTGACTGGTGGTAAGGAACTCCGTCTGATCAGTTTCGATCATACTTTTGAGTGTAACTCTGCGCGGGGGAGGCGCTGGCACATTCCACCAAACCCACCCGGCCCGTGCCAACTCCGGCAATCCCGCGACAAACGAACGCAGGCGTTTGGTATGAAAGGTGCCCGTACCCGAGGGCAAACATATGTCTGTGTTCAAGGATATATCTTCACGAACGCCAACCATGAAAACACGGGGGCGACTTTGCGGCAGGAAATGGATCGCGTCGATTTCCAAGGCACCGTACCGATAGCCACGGGCAAGAAATGCCTCAGCCACCGCCTCAAAATCCTTGCCACCCGAACTGGTTATCAACCCTGTCACATTTTCAAAGGCCAAAATGCGCGGCGCAAACCCGGACTTTACAGCCTGATCCACCCGGTCCATCCAAGTGTGAAAGACACCAGACCTTGCGCCACTCAACCCTTTGCGGGCACCAGCCAGGCTCAGGTCCTGACACGGACTGCTGGCCCAATACAGATCAATCGGTTGCCGCAAAAGTTTGGGATCAATGTGCGCTACGTCTCCTTCGACGACATTATCCGAGCCCCAGTTTGTTCGATAGGCGAGGCACTTCTTGGGGTCGATGTCATTGGCAAGGGCAAGATCCCAGTCAGTCTGGAAAGCTGCCCGTACCATCCCTGCACCTGCGAAGAACTCGGCGAATCTTGGTTTCACAGTTCTCTGGCCCTTAACTTGCGAAAACAAAATAGGAACACGATTGGCTTGAATGCAAGCTAATTCGCCTTTCCCGTTCCCTCCATTTCCCTCCCAAACCGGTTCCGGCTTTTCTGCAAACGCCGACCGGGGCGATGTGACGCGGCGATAGATCTCTGTCCGGGGCTGGACAAGGCAGCGAGGGAAAAGTGATGAAAATCCGGTTAATCAGGAATCGTAACCCATTGATATTGTACGACTAATAAATGTCCCGCTCCGGGACACTACTTCCCCTTCCACACCGGCGCGCGCTTTTCGGCAAAAGCCTTTGCCCCCTCCAGCTGATCCTCGCTGGAATAAAGCCGGTCCACTGTCGGCAACAGCCGTTTGGTGACGCGGGCCAAGGCATCCTGAAACCGCATGTTCTCCGCCTCCCGCACCACTTCCTTGATCGCGGCATAAACCAGTGGCGGCCCCGCCTCCAACAGCCGAGCCAGATCCCACGCCTTGGCCAGCAGATCGCCGGGTCTGCAGATTTCCTTCAATAACCCCCACCGCATCGCCTCCTCGGCATCGAACCACCGGCCCGTCAACAGCAGGTCCATCGCGACGTGATAGGGAATCCGCTTGGGCAGCTTGATCGACGCGGCATCAGCCACCGTGCCGGACCTGATCTCCGGCAAGGCAAAGGTCGCGGTGTCGGCGGCAAGGATCAGATCGCACGACAACGCCAGTTCCAGCCCGCCACCGCAGCAAATTCCGTTGACGGCGGCAATCACCGGCTTGTTCAGGTTGGGCAGTTCCTGCAACCCGCCAAAGCCGCCAACCCCGTAATCACCATCCACCGCATCGCCCGCCGCCGCCGCTTTCAGATCCCAGCCGGGGCAGAAGAACTTCTCACCCTCCGCCCGCAGGATCGCCACCCGCAGGCTGTCGTCATCGCGGAATGCGCGAAAGGTCCGGCCCATGATCCGGCTGGTGGCAAGATCGATGGCATTGGCCTTGGGCCGGTCCAGCGTCACTTCCAGAATGGCGCCTTCACGGCGGGTGCGGACCGGGCCCTGGTCAGTCATTTCCATCGCGAACCTCCAGTTTCACATAGGCGTCCACCGCCACGGCCCCCGATATGCGCACCATCAGCGGGTTGATTTCCACTTCGTTCAGGTGCGGGTCGCGGGCAAAGGCTTCGGTCAGCGCCAGTGCTGCGCTGACCACCGCCGTCACATCCGCCGTTGGCCGGCCCCGATAGCCATCCAGCAACGGCCACAGCCGCAACGAACGCAGCGCCCTGTCCACCTCGCCCGCTGTCACCGGCAGGATCAGTGTCACACTATCGCCCAGCAGTTCGGCGGTCACCCCGCCAAAACCCAGCGTTAGACTGGCACCATAGATCGGGTCGCGCCGCACCCCGATCAGCAGTTCAGCGACGGCACCCGTCACCATCTCTTCGGCCAGATAGCCGGTGGCCCCCGGCATCTCTGCCTGCCCGAGCAGATCGCTCAGCCCCAGCCGCACGGCGCCAGCTTCGGTCTTGTGGGCAAACCCCAGCCCCTTCAGCGCCAACGGTACCTTGAGCGCCGCCGCCTTGGGAGCAAGCTCTGCCAATGTCCGTGCCGAAACCCCTTTGGGAACTGGCACCCCCAATCCTGCCAGCAGCACCTTGGCCGCATGTTCGTCCAGCAACTGCACCGGCGCATCAGCCACCGGTGGCAGGGGCCGCCACCCTTGGATGCCCGACGTCGTCATCGCGGCCCGCAGCGCTGCAAGGGCGGTATCCAGCCCCATCAGCGGCACGATCTCCTCGGCCATCATCGCCACCGCCCGGTCCTCTTCGAAATTCTCGGGGATCGAGGCGACCGGAAAGGCGGGTTTGCCGGTGGCCCTGGCCGCAGCCCGGATCGCCTCGATCGCCGGGGCAAACGAGGAGCCATCGCAGCGGTCCGGCCGCGGCGGGTCGATCACGAAAATGCCGGCGTCATAGCCCGCCAGCATGGTGGCAAAGACATCAGCGGTGCGCGGCCCGTCACCCCAGATAAAGGTGTGGTAATCCAGCGGGTTGGCTATGGTGACAATCGGGCCGAGAATCTCGCCCAGCCGCTGGCGCTGAGCCGGTGAGGGCTGCGGAAAATCCAGCCCCTGCGGTGCAGCAAGGTCCGCTACCAACCCGGCTTCGCCGCCGGAACAGGACACTGAACACACACGGCTGCCGATTTGTGGGCCGTGCACATGAAAGATCTTCAGGGTTTCCAGCAGTTCCGACAGTGTGTTCACCTCGGCCACCCCGGCTTGGCGCAAAAACGCGCTGGAGCCGACGCCGCCCCCGGCCAGCGACGCGGTATGCGAGGCAGCAGCGCTGCGCGACAACTCGGTCTTGCCGGATTTGATGCAAACGATCCCTTTGCCCGCCGCCCGCGCCTGCTCACACAGCGCCGCAAAAGCCGGGGCGTCATCGATGCCTTCGACATACAGACCCAGGGCAGTCACCCGCGCATCAGCCAGCAACGCCGCCGCCAGTTCCGCCAACCCGACCTGCGCCGCATTGCCCAGACAGGCGACATAGGCCACCGGCAAGCCCCGGGTCTGCATCGTCAGATTGATCACGATGTTGGAACTTTGCGACAACAGCGCCACGCCACGGTCCACCCGCCGCCCGCCGTGCTGATCGGGCCACAGCAGCGCGCCGTCAAGGTAATTGATCACCCCATAGCAGTTCGGCCCGAGGATCGGCATCGAACCCGCCGCCCGGATCAGATTGGCCTGCAACTCCGGCGCGCCCGCTTCGGTCCAGCCAGAGGCAAAACACACCGCACCCCCGGCATTGCGGGCAGCAAGATCGCGGACGACATCAACGGTAGCGTGACGATTGACCCCGATGAAAGTCGCATCCGGCGCCTCTGGCAAGGCCGCGATGGAGCGGTAGGCCCTGAGGCCGCCGATTTCAGCGTGGGTCGGATGCACCGGCCAGACCGGCCCGGCAAACCCCATCTTGTGGCATTGTGCGATGACATTCTCGGCCCAGACCGAGCCGAGCACGGCAATGGAGCGCGGGCGAAGCAGACGGGAGAGGTTGCGCGTCATGGGCGCAACCCAAATTCTTGAACAAGGCCGGGGGCTCTGCCCCCGGACC
>JAYTDA010000021.1:0-21065 GCA_043736155.1 Paracoccaceae bacterium
AGGCAAAGGGTTTTGCCGCCGTCGACACTGTTCCCCCCGGAAACACCCCCATCGCCCCGCCCTTGGCCAGGAAATCCAGCGCAATCGCCCGGGTTTGCAGGTTCAGCTTCACCGCTTCCCTGGTGTCCTCAAACGAAATCGGCAGCAGCACCCGGTTCAGGTCTTCGGCCCGGCGAAACACCGAATTGGCCAGAATGCGGAAATCGCCGCGGATCCGGCTGAGGATATGGCCCATCATCAACCCGTCGAGAATGCCGTAGGGGTGGTTGGCGATCAGGATCAAGGGGCCATTGGCGGGGATGTTGGCCAGCGATCCCCCCACGATCTCCAGCGACAGGCCGTAGCGTTCCACCATCACATCCCAAAAGGCGCGGCCCTGTGCCACCTCATGTTCATAGCCCTTGGCCCGCCGGATCAGGCCAAGCCGTCCGGTAAAGTTTTCCAGCACACGGATCAGGGCGCGGCCGGACCGCGACCGGGCCGAGGTGGCATAAGAGATTTCGCGGGTCATCTGGCGCGGACGCATGGCACCTCCCATTTCGTGTCACGGACTTATCCTTGTTCGCGCAGTGTTGCCAGCAATGATGACGCAAATGCGACAGATGGTGCGGCCCTGTCACCACGCCCGGGGCAGTCCTGCCCGGGTTGAGTGCCAAAATGCTTGGTTGCCGGGCAGAGTTGTTGGTAGGACTGGCATGGTGCCGGGAAAAGTCGGAGGGAATGGGGCGATGGATTGGGACAAGCTGCGGATATTTCACGCCGTCGCCGACGTGGGCAGCCTGACCCATGCCGGTGAGTCGCTGCATCTGAGCCAGTCTGCCGTCAGCCGCCAGATCCGCGCGCTGGAAGAAAGCCTGAACACCACGCTGTTTCACCGCCACGCCCGTGGCCTGATTCTGACCGAACAGGGGGAATTGCTGTTTGACGCCACCAATTCGATGGTGAAACGGCTGGATGCCGCATCAGCCCGCATCCGTGACAGCAAGGATGAGGTGTTCGGTGAATTGCGCGTCACCACCACCACCGCCTTCGGCACCCTGTGGCTGGCACCGCGTCTGTCAGCGCTTTATGCCAAATATCCCGATCTGAAGATCGACCTGATGCTGGAGGAACGGGTGCTGGACCTGCCGATGCGCGAGGCCGATGTGGCGATCCGGATGAAAGAACCCAATCAGGCCGACCTGATCCGCAAGCGGCTGATGAACATCAAGATGCGGCTTTATGCGACCCCGGCCTATCTGGCGGAACATGGCACACCCCAGCGGCTGGAAGATCTGAGCAGCCACCGGCTGATCAGCCAAAGCACCTCGGCACCCCAGGTCGCGGCCAGCGCAGTCCTGGTGCAGCAGTTGCAAAGCTATGACATGCCAACGACCTTGACGGTCAACAACTATTTTGGCGTGTTGCAGGGGGTGCTGTCCAATCTGGGAATCGGGGTGCTGCCCGACTATCTGACCGAGGATTTCCCCGATCTGGTCCGGGTCTTGCCCGATGTGGAAAGCGGCGAAGTGCCGGTGTTTCTGGCCTATCCCGAGGAATTGCGCCATTCCAAGCGGGTCGCCGCGTTCCGCGACTTTGTGACCGAAGAAATCTTTGCCCACCGCAAACGCCAGCAGGTCTGAATCCGGCATGCAAAAACGCCCGGCAAAGGTTGCCGGGCGTTGTTTGAGCGGTTGGTCAGATCAGTTGGCGATGGATTCCAGACCCAGTTCCTTGAACAGTTCGGCCTGAGTGAATCCCAAGGTCAGCGCGCCATCGGCGGTGGTGTCTTTCGGCACACGCACGGTGAACGCCTTGAAGGTGGCGGTCGAGCCAATATCGCTGTTCAGCACAATCCAGATCTTTTGCATGCCGGTATCCATCATGCCGACCTTTTCGACACTGCCGATCAGAATCTGGTCCTTGGTAAAAACCTGATTGCCGACAAACTTGCTGTCTTCCATCGGTGTCACCATTTCCTCGGCCATAGTGGCGTCGGTGCTGGCCTTGGCGGTGGAGCTTTTGTCCACCAGCATGGTGGTGCGGTCGATCGACAGCGCCGAGTCCTGATTGATTGTCAGGTCCAGGGCCAGCAAGGGCGAGGCTGCCAGACCAGCCACAACGGTCGACAACATCAGGGTGCGAATTTTGTTCATAGGTCTTCTCCATTGGCGCACCGGAAGTCCGGCGCTGGTGATGGAACAACGCAGACAGGGTCAAAAGGTTCCGTGCCAAACACCGGATCGTGATCCGACAGGGCGGGGGCAGTGCGAGACAGGGGTGCCCCGCAGCGCGGCGCAGGCCATCAGCGGCCAAGGCCCGCACATGCCGCTGATGCAAAGTTCTCAAATCCATAAAAAGTCAGGCAGTTGCCTCCATTTCGCACAAGCCATGCGCAGCACGCATAGCCGCGTTGCTGCAATTGCAGCATGATCAGACTTGTCAAGGGGTCTGCCGCCACTTAACTCATCCCTTGAAGGCAGCCGCAGTCTTGCGCGCCTTCAAACCTCCCTGTTGGACTTTGGCCGAGCTTAGGCTCGGCCTTTTTTTTGGCCGTGGCCCATCTGGTCAGGTTGATCGTCGGGCGGTCGCCAACCGGTCGCGTTTGTGCGCCAGAAAAGCGCGCTCTGCCGCTGTTCCGCTCATCGCGATTGCCCTGTCATAGGCGGCACCGGCCCCGATCAGATCGCCATTGCGCCCCAGCAGGTCCGCCAGCGTTGCATGAAACGGCTGATAGCTGCCAAGGTTCGGCGCAATCGCCTGCAATTCCGCCAGTGCTGCCGCCAAGCCGCCGCCTCCCGCCTCGGCCAAGACCACGGCGCGGTTGAGACGCACCACTGGCGACGGTTCCAACTGCAACAGGGCGTCATACAGCAGGATCATCTGTCGCCAGTCGGTGCTGGCATAATCGGCGGCCTGGCCATGCAATGCCGAAATGGCTGCCTTGATCTGATAGGGTGCGGGAGCCAGCGCCAGCAACGCCCGGTCCAGCAGCGCCAGCGCTTCAGCAATCATTGCACCATCCCACAATGACCGATCCTGCAGGTCCAGCGGCACCATGGCTCCAGCGTTGTCACGCCGCGCCGGTCTGCGGCCTTCGGTTGACAGCATCAGCGACAGCAGACCCTGCACCTCTGGTTCATCCTGCAAAAGGCTGACCAATATCCGCCCCAGAAAGATCGCCTCGGTGCAAAGGTCAGGGTCAGTACTTTCGCCGGACATCACCGCAGCATGGCCCTGATTGAAGATCAGGTAGATCACCGCCAGTACCGAACTCAGCCGTTCTGCCCACAGGTCCGGCCCCGGAATGGCAAAGGGGATGCCGGCTGCCGCAATCTTGGCCTTGGCGCGTGACAGGCGCTGCCCCATGGTGGCCTCATTATCCAGAAAGGCGCGGGCAATCTCGGCGGTGGACAGGCCACCCAGGGCGCGCAACGTCAGCGCCACCTGACTTTTGTGCTCCAGTGCCGGGTGACAACAAGTAAAGATCAGCCGTAACCGCTCATCAGGGATCGCTTCGGCCTCGTCTTCGGCTTCATCGCGGGCCAGCACCGCCATTGCGGTTTCGTTCCGGGCATTGCGGGCCGACTGGCGCAACCGGTCAATCGCCTTGCGAAATGCCACCCGGATCAGCCAGGCCATCGGATTCTGCGGGATATCGGCGACTGTCCAATGCAGCAGCGCCGCCGCCCCCGCCTCTTGCAGCGCATCTTCGGCCAGTTGGAAATCGCCGGTGCGCGCCACCAGCGCCGACAGGATCCGCCCCCGATCCGCCTGCATCACCCCGGCAAGGGTCGCTGCAACCGGATCGGAGGCGCTGGTCATGAAAGCGGTCCTGTTTTCAGTAGTCCATCACCGGGCGCAGTTCGATGGTGCCCCAGGCGGCGGTGGGGATTAACGCCGCATATTTCAACGCAGAGTCAAGGTCCGGGACATTCAGCAGATAATAGCCGCCCAGATGTTCCTTGGTTTCGGCAAAGGGGCCATCCATGGTTTCCACCTTGCCACCCCGGACCTTGATGCTGGTGGCGGTGGTCGCAGGTTTCAGCCCGTCACCGGCGACAAACGCGCCCTTTTCCTTCAGCATCGCGGTAAAGCTATTGTAGTCGGTCATCATCTTGCCGAATTCGGGGCTGCCAAAGGCCGGTGCCGCTGCAGGCGACGAATAGATCAGGGCCAGATAGTGCATTTGAGTATCCTTTCAAGGGTTAGGGTTCAGGCCGAAATGGCCGTCCACAGGATGTAAAGCGACGCGACAACGGTGACGGCGTGGGTGCCAACGGCACCGACGATGCGCAATGGGCTGGTGGGGTTGGCGATGGTCAACCCGAACGGGTGGACAAGGCGCGCCACCAGCAGTACGACCCCCAGCAGGTGCGCCCACAGAACAGTCAGACCCGACGCCTCTGCCAGCGCCATGACCAACAGCGCCAGCGGCGCATTTTCCATCAGGTTGGCATGGCGGCGCATGACAACCATCATCTCCGGGCTGCCACCATCCCCAAACGAGACTTTCAGCTTTCCCCGGCTGAGAGAGACGTGGTTTGACAAGATAACCGCCCAAATCGCAATCAGCGCTGCATAAAGTGCCGTGATGTGCATCGGCATTCAGACCTCCCTTTTGTTTCCCACACCCCAAGGACGCCGCCTGACCAGTGATTTCGACATCGGTCTGAAATATTTTGCAAGACCGCCCCGTGACCTTTCACTGCGGCGGCGCTTGCCCTAGAAGGCTGGCAAGCAACGCGCAGGGGAATGACCGATGACCGAACCCGCCATCACGCCAGATCTGATCGCCGCCCACGGGTTGAAACCCGATGAATATCAGCGCCTGCTGGGGATCATCGGCCGGGTCCCGACCTTTACCGAGCTTGGCATCTTTTCCGCGATGTGGAACGAGCATTGTTCCTATAAATCGTCGAAAAAGTGGCTGCGCACTCTGCCGACCACCGGGCCACAGGTGATCTGTGGCCCCGGCGAAAACGCCGGTGTGGTTGATATCGGCGACGGTCAGGCGGTGGTCTTCAAGATGGAAAGCCACAACCACCCCAGCTACATCGAACCCTATCAAGGTGCCGCCACCGGGGTCGGCGGCATCCTGCGCGATGTCTTTACCATGGGGGCCCGCCCGATTGCCGCGATGAATGCGCTCAGCTTCGGCGAACCCAGCCACCCCAAGACGCGCCAACTGGTGGCGGGTGTGGTGGCAGGCGTCGGCGGTTACGGCAACGCCTTTGGGGTGCCAACCGTGGGGGGCGAGGTGCGGTTTCACCGCAGCTACAACGGCAATTGTCTGGTCAATGCCTTTGCCGCCGGTATCGCCGACAGTGACAAGATTTTCTATTCCGTCGCCTCCGGTGTCGGAATGCCGGTGGTCTATCTGGGGGCCAAGACCGGGCGCGACGGCGTTGGCGGTGCCACCATGGCGAGCGCCGAGTTCGACGATACCATCGAGGAAAAGCGCCCCACCGTGCAGGTCGGCGACCCCTTTACCGAAAAGCGCCTGCTGGAAGCCTGTCTGGAACTGATGGCATCGGGTGCGGTGATTTCAATTCAGGACATGGGGGCGGCGGGTCTGACCTGTTCCGCCGTGGAAATGGGTGACAAGGGCGGCCTGGGCATCAAGCTGCAACTGGATGACGTGCCGCAGCGCGAAGCCCATATGAGCGCCTATGAAATGATGCTGTCGGAATCGCAGGAACGCATGTTGATGGTACTGAAGCCGGAGATGGAGGCGGCAGCCCGGGCGATCTTCGTGAAATGGGATCTGGATTTTGCGATTGTCGGTGAAACCATTGCCGAGGACCGGTTCCTGATCCTGCAAGGCAACCAGATCAAGGCCGATCTGCCGCTGTCCAAGCTGTCGTCCAGCGCCCCGGAATATGACCGGCCCTGGGTCCCGACCCCAGCGCATGCGCCGATGGCACCGGTTCCGGCAATTGACCCGATGGACGGGCTGCGCGCGCTGATCGCCTCGCCATCTTATGCGCACAAGGCCTGGGTATGGGAACAATACGACGCCCAGGTTCTGGCCGATACGATCCGCACCCCCGGTCTGGGTGCCGGGGTGGTGCGGGTGCATGGGACAGCGAAACTGCTGGCCTTTACCTCGGATGTCACGCCGCGCTATGTGATGGCCAATCCGGTCGAAGGCGGCAAACAGGCGGTGGCAGAGGCGTACCGCAATCTGTGCGCCGTCGGTGCCAAACCTCTGGCCACCACCGACAATCTGAACTTCGGCAACCCGGAAAAGCCCGAAATCATGGGGCAACTGGTGGGGGCAGTACAAGGCATCGCTGCTGCCTGTCTGGCGCTGGATATGCCGATCGTGTCGGGCAATGTGTCGCTGTACAATGAAACTGATGGCAAGGGGATTTTGCCGACGCCGACGATTGGGGCTGTCGGCATCCTTGCGTCCCTCGATGAGTTGATCGCCGGTACCCCGGTGGCCGGTGACCATGCCGTGCTGATCGGCACCAGCCATGGCCACCTTGGCCAGTCGGCGCTGCTGGCCGAAGCCTGTGGGCGCGAAGACGGCGACGCCCCACCGGTTGATCTGGCGGCCGAGCGGCGGCACGGCGAATTTGTCCGCGCCGCCCGCAAACAGCTGCGCGCTGTCACCGACCTGTCAGACGGCGGTCTGGCGCTGGCGGCGTTTGAAATGGCCGAAGGTGCCGGGCTTGGCGTGACCCTGACCGCCAGCACCACCGGCGATCTGTTTGGCGAGGATCAGGGGCGCTATCTGCTGGCGGTATGCCCTGAAAATCTCGCCGGTCTGCTGGCGGCTGCCAAGGCTGCCGGGGTTCCCGCCGCCGGGGTTGGAACCTTTGGCAGCGCCACCGTCAGCTTTGGAAGTGCCGCTGCCCCGTTGTCCGAGCTGTCGGCCCTCTATCGCAGCGCCTTTGCCCGCGCCGTCGCCTGATGCCGGTGATCCGCCCTCGCGGCGCGGCGCCCCCCACACCACGCCCCTGTGCCAGACCTGTTGCATCCTCTTGCAGCCCGGCCAGCGCAGTTCTACATATCAGTGCAACACTGCAAAAGGCGCAATCCATGGCGATGCAAGCCCAAGACATCGAAGCCCTGATCCGCGCCGGTTTTCCACAGGCGCAGATCACCATCACCGACCTTGCCGGTGACGGCAACCACTGGGCTGCCGAAGTGATCGACGCCAGTTTCAAGGGGATGAACCGCGTGCAACAGCAACGCGCGGTTTATGCCAGCCTGAAAGGCAAGATGGATGGCGCACAGGGCGAGTTGCACGCGCTGGCGCTGACAACCAAGATACCGGAGTAAACCATGACCGACGCCACCACCCTCATCAAGGATACCGTGACCAGCAACGATGTCGTGCTGTTCATGAAAGGCACCAAATCCGCGCCGCAATGCGGCTTTTCCAGCCGGGTCGCCGGGGTGCTGAATTACATGGGTGTCGAGTTTGCCGATGTGAATGTGCTGGCTGACCCCGCTATCCGCCAGGGCATCAAGGATTATTCCGACTGGCCCACCATCCCGCAACTGTACGTCAAAGGCGAGTTTGTCGGCGGCTGCGATATCATCACCGAAATGACCCTGTCGGGCGAGCTGGATGCCCTGTTCGAGGCCAAGGGTGTCGCCTATGACCGGGACGCCGCCGCAAAGATCAGGCAAGCCAACGCCTGACCGCCGGCAAAGTCCGCGAGGGTCCGACAAAACCCGGTGTGGCAGCTGAAAGTGCGCTTGTCTTTCGGCCACCTGTCCCAAGCGGTGCGGCGGGCAGCTTTGTGCGTTGATTTGGGGGGTGTTGTCTGGGGTCTGCGGTGCTGCACCCTTTGGATGCGGCGGGTAGTTGCACCGGATGATGGCTGGGGCGGGGGTGTGGTATGATACCAACGGCTCGCACCCCTGACTCACCTCGAGCGGCGGAGGACGCCGGGACCGGGGTTCAAGACGGTTGGCTCTTGACGGAAAACCAAGGCCCGCCAAACTGACCGCCCCGATATTTCGGTGTCGACACGAAGCAGCCATCTGGCTGAGCGGCAAAAGACGATCCACTGGATCGTCCCGCTCACCGCGACCAAGGCTCCGCTGAACCGGTGACGCCAGAGACCGTGGAGGGAAGCGCCTGCCCCGGCGTAGCGAAGCGCCCGCCCGTCGTGCCGCAGGCACGCCATTGGCGTGACGGGGGGCAGGCGCTGCCCGGTCCTTTGAGGGCCGGGGGTGACGCGGCACCGCACCTCTGCGGCAGGCCCGATGGGGCCTGCCGGACAGAAGGCGGTGCAATCAGGAGCCATCCCGGTCAAAGCGGCCTGCGGTCAACCAAAAGGGCCGTTGGTATAAGCGGTCTGCGGTCAACCAAAAAGGCCGTTGGTATGCCTTGGCCTTTGCCGCCCGGCTCTGGCTGACAAAGCGGTGCTCCGCAGCGCGGAACCGGTGATGCGGGTGGCGATGCGCGGCTTTGCGGCGGTCTTGGGTGCCATGGCACAAGCGGCCAGGGCCGCATGCCCTGCCGATGCCCCCGATCGTCGCATCCCCACCTTTACCCGCCCCAGCTTCACGCTTTTGGGCAACGGTCAGGGAAACCAGCCGCTGCTATCAGGACTGCCGGTGCCGGCACCAACCGGCATCCCGGTCTAGATCCAGGCCAGTTCACTGCCCCGGTGATAGGGCTGCTGCCCCGCCAGCACCCCAAATCCCTGCAACGGGTCACGTAAAAGTCCGGTCGGGACCGCGCCAAACGGCAGCGGATCCGCCCCCCCGGTCAGCAGCGCCAGCACCGTTGCCCGCGCCACCGCAGGGGCTGCCACCGATGTGCCGCTGATCCGGGCGGTTGACCCGGTCAGAACCCCGCTCGCCAACCGGCCATAGAGGTTCGAGCCGTCATCCGCCAATGCCACCCCTGTCGGCCCCCGGCTTTCGCCGGTCTGGTGCGGTGCCGCTCCGGGCTGGCAGGTTTCCGTGGCGGAACCCGAAACCCCTTCGGCGGAATACAGCGACGATACCCGGTCATCGGGGTAGCCGATCCGGGGTTTCACCGATCCGACGAACAGCAGCGATGGGTCACTGGCCCCGGCATGGGCGGCAGCGGTGCCCTGGCGCGAGACCGGTGCCGGTGGCTGCGGTTGCGGCCCGATGCTGCCGGGCCAGGGCTTGATCCAGTCGCGGGTCTGGTCATCCCAGTCCCAGGCCAAGGGGTGATCCAGCCAGGATTGCCGCCCCAGCCTGCGATACCCGGCAGGGGTATCATCGCGCTGCACCTTGGCGGTCACCACCAGATCCTTGCCGCCGCTGGTGGTGAGCGTAACCTGCCACGCCCCTGCGGGGGCAACGGCACCGCCATCCAGCCGGGCGGTCGGTGCCAGTGCGATCAGCAGCGCCGCGTGGTGCTGTTCCGCCATCGGATAGACCGCAGCCACTGGCCCACCCGCCGATGAAATCACCCGGGCCGTGGCGGTATCAAAGCCGACCGTTACCGGTGGCACCCGGTTACCCGGGGGGTGCAGCGTCAGCCAGACCTTGCCTGCCCGCGCCTTCGGGCAACGCAGTTCCAGAAAACTGGGGCTGTGGTCATCGGGCAGCACCCGCCATGTCAGCTCCATCGGCGCTTTGCGCCCGACACAGGCCCGCGCCACCAGCCGTTGCCGGTGGGCATTGCCATAGGCGCAGACCAGCGTCATTTTGCACCCGGTCAGGCGCTGCCAGGCTGCGGCTTCCCAGGCCAGCCAGTTGGCCAGAAACTGGCTGTCACCCCCCGGCCCCGCCAATGACCCCAGGCTCAGCGTGATGACCAGCGGGCTGCGGCCGTGGCCTCGGTTGGCGCGCAGCGCTTCCAGCATGATCCAGCGCACCGCCTGCACGATCCGCCCCTCGTTGCGCCGCCCCGAGGTGTCGGCAACCGCCGCCGGCGGCAGTTGCACCGCCAACAGCGCTACCCCGCGCATCGGATCCCGGCTGTCCGCTGGGTCGGCCCCGGCAGCGATTTCCAGCACATGGGCACCATGGCTGATCCGGTGATTGCTGCTGGAGCGCTCGGTAACGGGCAACAGCCGGCGGTTGATCCGGCGGTACTGGTCCTGTTCTTCCCCCACAGCCAGCATCCGGTTGATTTCAGCGGCGGTCAGGACCAGGCCCCCGGCAACCCCTGCCCCGGCAACCTGCCGCTCATCGGTTTGCAGCCAGACCGACAGGAACCGCGTCGCATCCAGCCCCCGGCGAAACCGGGCGGCCAGAAACGGAATGCCGTCATCGACCACAGCGGCAATCGGGGCCAGCACCGGGCTGTCCGCTGGCGGGCGCAGGTCTGTGCCTTGCGCTGATGGCGGGTTGGCGGGGTGGGCCCCGGACCCCGCCACAACCGGGCCGACAACCACTGGTCCGACATGGCGGATAGCAATGCCCGGCACCGCCTCCAGCCCGGCGATGCTCTGGCGCGGCACATAGGCCACCAGCCGCAGCGGCGCATCAGCCTGACCGGTTGCCCGGTCCAGTGCCAGCCGGTCCTGTTCATCGGGTGACACCCCCCCCCCGGCCCCGGCAATCGCCGCCAGCACCGCCGTGACATCGCACCCGGGGGCCAGTTCGACAAACACCGGCACCAGCCGCGCTGCTGCTGCGGCCCCGTCGTTGGCACCTTCCCAATCGGGATAGCCCCGCCCGGTCGTCGCCTGTTCCACCCATGCCGCCACAATGGCCCCCAATCTGATGAACCCAATCTGATGAACCCGGTCTGATGATCCCGGCCTGATGATCCCGGTCTGATGAACCTGATGCCGATGATCCTGATGCCAGCCTGCCACAGACGGGTCCGAGGTAAAGCGCCGATTTTGAAATTCGCGGGCTTTTCACGAAAGCAGCAGGCAGCGCCGCGTTAAAGTGCCCTTGCCGGGACCGGATGTCCCGGCATTTGCCACCGCGACCCCTTGCAAACCCGTGCTCTCCGCGCGCCGGGCAACCAGACAGGACAGGATCAGGTAAGCCCGCATGACCCCGGACGCCATCAGGATCAGCCAGGGCCGGACCGCCAGTGCCAGTACCAGTGCCAGTACCAGTGCCGGTGCCAGTGCCAATACCAGTGCCAGTGCCAGTGCAGCGGCAATCGCTGGCAGTGACGCCCGCCAATCCACCATGGCCCCGGCATGAGCATCGATTTCCGGCCCGATCTGCATTCGGAAATGGAACCGTCCCTCCACAGACCTGCCGGTGCCCGGCACCTGCTGTCCCCCGATCTGCTGGAACGATGGGTCCCCCTGGCAGAGGAGGTGTACCGGCGCGGCATGACCGGTGCACTGCCGTTTCCGCTGACCAGCTATGCCCCGCCGGGGCGGCAGTTTCTGGGGTCTGACCCGTTTGGCAGTGACCGGCAAGGCGTCAATTTCACCTCTGGCGACCATCTGAACCTGTCGAGCCATCCCCGGGTGATCGCAGCCGCAGCGGCGGCGCTGGATCAGTTCGGGCCGCATGGCGCAGGCACGCTGGAGCGCACCGGCCGGTCCGCCACCGCCGCAGCGCTGGAGGCGGAGATCGCGGCCTTTGCCGGGTTTGCCCAGGCGTCGCTGTTTCCATCCGGCTGGAATGCCGGGTTTGCCGTGGTACGGACCCTGGTGCGGCAGGGCGACCATGTGGTGACCTTTGCCGGTGTTCAGGGCGGCATTGCCGAAGGGATCGCAGCGTCGGGTGCCCGGCTGCACCGGTTTCGTGGTGCGGGATCCGATGCGGCGGCCCGCATTATCGCCGATCTGCGGGCGGGTGACGCCAATGCCGGTATCCTGCTGGTGGTGGAAAGCCTGTCGGGGATCGACAGCAGCAGTGCCGATCTGGCGATGCTGCAACAGCTGTGCCACCGCTGCCGCGCCACGCTGTTGGTCGATGTCACCAGCGATTTCGGGGCCACCGGGGTCAGGGGCCGGGGGGCGCTGGACCTGCAGCAGATCGCCGGGTCGGTGGATGTGGTGGTCGGCGATCTGTCGCGGGTATTTGCCGCCAGTGGCGGCTTTGTCGCATCGAACCATCCGGCCTTCGGCTGCGCCCTGCGGCACGGCGATGCCGCCTGCGCCATGGCACCATTGCCACCGCAGCAGGTAGCGGCAGCGGCCGAGGCGCTGGCCATCGTGGCATCGGGCGAAGGGGCGCTGCGCCGCGCCCGGCTGATGGCCAATGTGGTGCACTTGCGCGAAGCGCTGACCCGGGCCGGGTTGCCGCCCCTGGGGGTGCCGGGGCCGATGGTGCCGGTGGTGCCGGTGGCAGCGGGATCAGCGCTGAGTGCACAGCGCCTGACCGTGGCACTGCAGAAAGCCGGTGCCTTTGCCCTGTTGGCAGAGCCGCCAATCCGTGCTGCCGGGCCAAGCCTTTGGCAGTTTCAGGTGATGGCAGACCATGTTTCACAAGACATCGATTGCCTGATCCGCGCGTTGCGTACCCTTTCGCCCGAGACCCGACTTCCCCCAACAAGGTTTGATCCATCATGACAATTCCAGTGAAACCAATGCCGTTCCAAGCCCCGATCCCCATCGCGAACGGGTCTGATCGCATGTCCAGAACCGTGAAAGCTGCCGGTGTCGGGGCGGTTCTCAGTCTGAAAATCTCCTTGGCGAATGCGGTGATCCATTTGCAGGAAGCCGCTGAAATTGCCCGAAAAAAGGGGCGGGAGGCGGAAAGCGAGGCGCTGGTTGCCAAAGCCAATGATCTTGGGGCCACCGGCATCGCGATCCGGCGGGCGGAAATTGCCGTAGGCGGCAAGATGAGGTTTTCGCCGATTGTGATCAACCTGTCCGACATCGCCAATCAGGCGCGTGAGGCAACGGCAGACCTGAGGTCCACCCCGGATCTGCATGGTGCTGCCAGCAATCTGATCGGCCTGAACAAGCGGCTGATGGCACTGTTTCCCACCCATCTGACGCCAGACATCTGACTGGGTGATCCGCTGTGGCGAGCGGCTTAGTCCATAGCTGTCGCCGGTTTGCGTGGCGGTATTGTGTGTCGCTTCCGCAATGGCGTGGTCAACGGGTGCACTTGACAGCGGATCGCCCTGTTCTGTCGGTACATTGATCTGGTGCCGGTACCGGGCCTTGCGCCACTATCCGCGCATTTCCATCGCAGGTTTGTCCCGAACACCGGCAGTCCCGAACACCGGCAGTCCCGAACACCGGCACTTGCGACTTATTGGAACGTTCTATATCATTCTGGAACGTTCCATATCGCAGGCGAGTCGCATGTTCCCCACATCGGACACCGCAGGTTTCAACGGCACCGCTGCAGGTGCCAGCCGACAAGAACTCCGCTGTGCCGGGCAATCGGCCCTGTCGTTTGCCACCGGGGTGGCATGATGGTGCAAACCCATGACTTCATCATTGTCGGCGGCGGCTCTGCCGGGGCGGTGCTGGCGGCACGGCTGAGCGAGGATCCAAAGGTCAGGGTTTTGTTGCTGGAGGCGGGCGGGCGCGACCGCAACCCCTTGTATCACCTGCCGGCAGGCTTTGCCAAAATGACCAAGGGCATCGGGTCATGGGGCTGGCACACGGTGCCGCAAAAGCACATGCAGAACATGGTGATCCGCTATACCCAGGCAAAGGTGATCGGCGGCGGCTCCTCGATCAATGCCCAGATCTATACCCGTGGCAACGCGCTGGACTATGACGAATGGCGGCAGATGGGCTGTACTGGCTGGGGGTATGACGATGTGCTGCCCTGGTTCCGCAAGGCGGAGGATAATGACACCCACGACAACCGCTATCACGGCACAGGCGGGCCGTTGGGGGTCAGCCAGCCACGTGCCCCGCTGCCGGTCTGCGAGGCATTTTTCAAGGCGGCAGCAGCACTTGGCATCCCGCGCAACCCGGATCTGACCGGCGAAAGTCAGGACGGCGTCGGCTATTACCAACTGACGCAAAGGAACGCGCGCCGGTCGTCCACCGCCACCGCCTATCTGCGCCCTGCCCGCGCCCGCGCCAATCTGACGGTGTGCACCGGGGCGCAGGTGCTGCGGCTGGTGGTCGACCGGGGCCGCGCCGTCGGGGTGGACCTGGCGGGTGAAGGCGTGATCTGCGCCGGGGCCGAGGTGATCCTGTCCGCCGGTGCCATCGGCTCACCGCGTCTGTTGCAACTGTCGGGGATCGGCGCTGCCGATGATCTGCGAAGGCTGAACATTCCGGTGCTGTTCGATCAGCCCGGAGTTGGTGCCAACCTGCAAGACCATCTGGACCTGTTCGTCATTGCCGAATGCACCGGCCCCCATACCTATGACCGCTTTGCCAAACCGCACCTGAGCGCCTTGGCCGGGCTGCAGTATCTGCTGACCCGGCGCGGGCCGGTGGCCAGTTCGCTGTTTGAAACCGGCGGGTTCTGGTATGCAGACCCGAACGCCCGTTCGCCTGACATCCAGTTTCACCTCGGCCTTGGGTCGGGGATCGAAGCCGGGGTGGCGGCGATGCCGCAAGGCGGGGTCACGCTGAATTCGGCTTATCTGCGGCCAAGGTCGCGCGGCACCGTGCGGCTGGCCAGTGCCGATCCGCTGGCGGCACCGCTGATCGATCCGAACTACTGGGCCGACCCGCATGACCGCGAGATGTCGATCCGGGGCCTGAAGCTGGCGCGCGCGATCATGCGGCAACAGCCGCTGCAACCTTTTGTTCTGGCGGAGCGATTGCCGGGACCGGAGGTGCAGACCGATCAGGACTATATCAATTACGCCTGCCGCCATGCCAAGACCGATCACCACCCGGTCGGCACCTGCCGGATGGGGGCAGACCCTGCCGCTGTGGTGGACCCGTCGCTGCGCTTCAACGGCATTGCCGGGCTGCGGGTTGTCGATGCCTCGGTGATGCCCAGCCTGATCTCCTCCAACACCAATGCCGCCACCATCATGATTGCGGAAAAAGCCGCAGCGATGATCCGCGCCACTCATGGGGTGTGATGCCATGCTGTTGTTGCCAACCGAAGCGGGCCAACTGGAACCCTATCAGATCGTCGGAAACCCGCTGGTGCCGCGCCCGCCCCGGGTGCCGCTGACCCGTGTAGCCTTTGCTGCCGCCCATGTGGTGTCGGACCCGCTGCGCGAACGCAACCCGTGGGACAGCCGCCCCGCCGTGGATTGGCAGGCGACTTTGGCGTTTCGCCGCTCGCTCTGGGATCAGGGGTTCGGGTTGGCCGAGGCGATGGATACCGCACAACGCGGCATGGGGGTCGATTGGGCGACGGCGCTGGAACTGATCCAGCGCACCATGGCGGCCGCCCGCACCCATCCGCTGGCCCCCCGCGTCGCCTGTGGTGCTGGCACCGACCATGTGGCGCTGGCCGATCTGCGGTCTGCCGATGCGATTCTGGCCGCCTATGAGCATCAGGCCGAAGCGATCGAGGCGGCTGGCGGGCAACTGATCCTGATGGCCAGCCGCGCCTTTACCGCAATGGGCGCGGATCAGGCAACCTATGCCAGCGTCTACCGCCGCCTGATCGACGGGGCGCGCGACCCGGTGATCCTGCATTGGCTGGGGGATATGTTCGACCCGGCGCTGGCAGGCTATTGGGGCAGCAATGATGTCGCCCGCGCGTCGGATTTCGTGCTGGGGCTGATTTCCGAAAACCCCGGCAAGGTCGATGGCATCAAGATCTCGCTGCTGGATCAGGCGCATGAAGTGGCGTTCCGCGCCCGCCTGCCTGCCGGGGTCCGGCTTTATACCGGCGATGATTTCAACTATCCCGACCTGATCGCAGGCGATGGCAGCCACCATTCCCACGCGCTGCTGGGCATCTTTGCCGCCATTGCCCCGGCGGCGTCACAGGCGCTGGAGGCGCTGGCCGAGGGCGACATGGCGCGCTATCACGCCTTGCTGGCCCCCACGGTGCCACTGTCGCGCGAGGTTTTTCGCAGCCCCACCCGGTTCTACAAGGCGGGCATTGCATTTCTGTCATGGCTGAACGGACATCAAAGCCATTTCATCATGCCGGGCGGTTTGCAATCCAGCCGCGATATCACCCATTATGCCGCCCTGTTCCGGCTGGCCGATCAGGCGCGGCTGCTGGCAATGCCTGATCTGGCCGAGGCGCGGATGAAGCTGCTGCTGGCGCTGCATGGGGTGGAACAGCGATGAGACCCCGTCGGACGCGCGCCTTGATGGAAACCACGGCCCCCCCCATTCCACGCCGCCCCGGGCCTGACCCGGGGCCTCGAGTCTGCGGGTGCTGCGAATGCATCGAGGCCCCGGATCACCCTCGCCATCGCAACGGCAGGCTCCGGGGCGGCACGGAAATGGGTTCATCCGGGGCGCTCGACCTGCGGCAGGAACGGTCCCTCGCCTATGAACCCTTTGCACCATGAACCGGCGCCCCACCATCATTGACGTGGCGCGCGAAGCCGGTCTGTCGAAATCCACCGTGTCGCTGGTGTTGCAGGACAGCCCGTCGGTCAAGGCGGAAACCCGCGATCTGGTCAAGGCGACGATGGCGCGGATCGGCTATGTCTATAACCGCGCCGCTGCCAACATGCGAATGGCGAATGCCGGGCTGATCGGGCTGGTGATCAACGATCTGCGCAACCCGTTCTTCACCGAATTCGCCACCTCGCTGCAGATGGCGCTGTCGGGACGCGGCTATGCGACGGTGATCGCCAATACCGACGAAGACCCTGCCCTGCAGGCCCAGGTGGTGGCGGCGATGGTCGAACACGGGGTGTCGGCGCTGGTGATCTCGCCCGCTTACGGCGATGAGGCGGCAACCTTTGACCAGCTGCTGCGGGCTGGCATCCCGGCGATGCAGGTGCTGCGCAAAGCGGATCCGCGCACCGGCCATTTTCCGTTTGCAGCACCTGACTATCCCACCGGCAGCCGGATGGCGGCGGACCATCTGCTGGCGACCGGGGCGCGGCGCATCGCCTTTGTCGGCGGTGTGGCGGGGCGTTCGGTGGCACAGGAGCGGATGTCGGGCTATCTGGCGGCCCTGTCACAGGCAGGCCGGACGCCGCTGGTGATCTCCGGTCGCGCCAGCCGCGGCTTTGGCCGCGAGGCGGCACGGGTGCTGACGGCGGACCACCCCGAGGTCGATGCCGCGATCTGTTTCAACGATCTGGTGGCGCTGGGCCTGATGTCGGGCTTTGCCGAACAGGGCTGTGCTGTCGGACCGGGGTTCCGGCTGGTCGGGTTTGACGATATCGAGGAATGTGCACAGGTCTACCCGGCGCTGTCGTCAGTGCGCTGCAACATCAACGGGTTCGGGCAAACCATCGCAGCCACCGTGCTGGACTGGCTGGAACAGGGCATCCTGCCGCCGCCGGACCATCTGACCGGCGTCGATCTGGTGATCCGCGCCTCCAGCGCCTGAGGAGATCCGATGATCAGTGACCCCTCCGCCCTGCTCCGCCGCCTGTTTGACCGCGCGGTGGAAGTGGCAGACCCGATGCGCAATCTGGCCCGGCATCTGCCGCCCAAACCTGCCGGCCGGGTGGTGGTGGTGGGCGCAGGCAAGGCCAGTGCGCGGATGGCCGAAGCGGTCGAGGCGGCATGGGGCCGCTGTGACGGGCTGGTGATCACCCGCTATGGCCATGCCCGCCCCTGTCGGGGGATCGAGATTGTCGAGGCGGCGCATCCGGTGCCCGACGCCGCCGGTGCCGATGCAACCGTACGGATGCTGGCGCTGCTGTCGGGGCTGGGGGCGGGCGATTTTGTGCTGGCGCTGATCTCCGGCGGGGCGTCGGCGTTGCTGGTGGCCCCGCGTGACGGCATCACCCTGGCCGAGAAACAGGCGGTGAATGCGGCACTGTTGGCCTCGGGGGCACCGATTGACCGGATGAACATTGTGCGCAAACACCTGAGCCGGGTCAAGGGCGGGCAACTGGCGGCGGCGGCCTGGCCCGCGCAGATGCTGGCGCTGCTGATTTCGGATGTACCGGGCGATGATCCGGCCTTTATCGGCTCTGGCCCCACCGTGGGGGATCGGTCCGCCCCCGCCGGGGCTTTGGCCATTCTGGACCAGTGGCAGGTCACGGTGCCGCCGTCGGTCCGCCACGTCCTGCATCAGGGATCAACCGTGGTTGCCGCCGCTGACCCGCGCCTGTCGCGGACCACCAACCGGATCATTGCGGCCCCGGCGCAGTCGCTGGCGGCGGCGGCCGATCTTGCCACTCTGGCAGGATGCGAGGTGCGCCTGCTGGGCTGCGCGTTGCAAGGCGAGGCCCGTGAGGTGGCGCAGGTACAGGCGGCGTTGGCGCTGCGGGTCAGGGCAGACCTGCGCCCCGGCGCTGCCCCGGTGCTGCTGCTGTCGGGTGGCGAGCTGACGGTGACCCGGCGCGGTGATGGCATCGGCGGGCCAAACGCCGAATTCTGTCTGGCGCTGGCGATTGCCTTGCGGGGGGCAGCGGGGATTCATGCGCTTGCCTGTGACACCGACGGCGTTGATGGCGCTGCCGAGGTGGCAGGGGCACTGGTCACACCGCAGACCCTGGCGCTTGCAGCACAGGTGGGGTGTGACCCGGATCTGGCGCTGGCCCGCAACGATGCCCATAGCTTCTTTGCCACAGTTCAGGGCCAGATTGTCACCGGCCCGACCCTGACCAATGTCAACGATTTCCGCGCAATCCTGATCCGGCCCTGATCGCCCCCTGATCCGGCCCGATCCGGACCAGATCCGGCCCTGAACCCCGGATCGCCGCCAACGGATGATCCGCCGAAACCCGGTCTTCCAACCGGATGCCGTGACCAATCCCAGACCGGGTGCAGCGGCCTTGCGGCTTTGGGCGAGATTTCTTGGTACCGACACCCCGGCTTGAACGGGGGACCTCTAGATCCACAATCTAGCGCTCTAACCAACTGAGCTATGTCGGCACTCGGGGACGCTGTAGCGCCGGGGTTCGGCAAATGCAAGCGGGTTGGATTGCGGCTCTTGCACAAGGCGGGTGGTCGGGAGTAGCCAAGACCAAAGGCAGGAGAATGCAATGGGCATCGACAAGCAAAGCGACGTGGGTGCCGATCTGCAGATCGGGCCAACCACGAACGGCATGGTGCGGATCTATGTCGAAGGCGGTGGCATTGAACTGCCGCTGGATTTCGAACCGGAAGAAGCCGAAGAGATTGCCGCCGAACTGCTGGCAGCGGCAGCGGCGGCGCGGGCGATCGGGTCGGGTGCCAAGGCTGGCGGCAAGGGTGGCGGCAAACCGTCGGTGAAAAAGCGCTGATCAGCCCGGCACGGTGCTTCAGTCCTTCACGGAACCTTAGCACGGCACCTCAGCCCAGCAGGGCGCCGGGGTCGCGCATCCCCTGCAACCGCAGCGCGGCATGGCGGGCGAATTTCAGCAGCATCGCCTTGCGCCGCGCCCCGGCCAGCGGCTGCACCGGAGCCATCCGCACAATCTCGGCATCATAGCTGTCGGCCAGGATCAGCCCGGTGCCTTCGGGCAGCAGATCGGTCGGAAAGTCGGCATCCACCGCCCAGAAGAACCGGTCGCACCATTCCAGATAGAACTGCCATTTGCGATCCGTGGTGAAATCGGTGCGCGAGGATTTGCATTCAACGATCCAGACCTCGCCTTGCGGCCCCAGCGCCATCACATCGACGCGCAACCCGGGCTGTGGAACCAGTTCCAGCACCGTTGCAAAATCATGGCTGACCAGATGCCGCGCCACGCCGCGCGCCAGCAAATGGCCCGGGGCCAGTGCAGGCCCGGCAGTGGCGGCGACAAAGGGAGGTGTCAGGTGATCCGGCATGGCGCAAATATGAACAAACCGTAAACATTTTGCAAGGGGCGCCCGTACTGACTCCGGGGCAATCGCATTTGGTCAATGTTGGTCCTTGCGACGTCATCGCCCCACCTTGCGCATTTTGGTTTCGGTGTCGGAAGATCGGGAGTTCCGGGCGGACCTTTCTCATGTCAGCCCCGGTTGAAGCGTTGGTGGGTTTGGGACATAAGTCGGGGAACATCCCGGGGGGTGGGGGCTGGCCCCCGCTGTCTCCAACAGATCAGACTGGCGCAAGGGGCAAGGGGCAGGACATGGGAAACTTCCAGCGGGTCTTTGGCAACGGCAAACCAGTGATCGGCATGGTGCATCTGGGGGCGCTGCCGGGGACGCCTTTGCATGATGCCACGGCGGGGCTGACGGGGTTGGTCAAGGCAGCCCGCGCCGATCTGTTGGCGCTTCAGACCGCCGGGTTTGATGCGGTGATGTTCGGCAATGAAAACGACCGGCCTTATGAATTCAGGGTGGATGTCGCCTCGACCGCCACCATGGCCTTTGTCATCGGGCAGTTGCGGGGCGAAATCACTGTGCCGTTCGGTGTCAATGTCCTGTGGGACCCGCACAGCTCCGTAGCCCTTGCCGCCGCCACCGGGGCCGCGTTCGTGCGCGAGATATTCACCGGCAGCTATGCCAGCGACATGGGGCCCTGGACCCCGGATGCAGGCGCTGCGCTGCGCTATCGTTCGCGGTTGGGCCGGGGTGATCTGGCGCTGTTGTATAATGTCAGCGCCGAATTTGCCGACAGCCTGGATCGGCGGTCCCTGCCCGACCGTGCCCGCTCGGCGGTGTTTTCCTCGATCCCCGATGCGGTGCTGGTCTCGGGCCAGATCACCGGCGAGGCGGCAAGGATGGAGGATCTGGAGGCGGTCAAGCGGGTGCTGCCCGACACGCCGGTGCTGGCCAACACCGGGGTGAAGCACGACACGGTGGCCGAGGTGCTGGCCCTGGCCGACGGCTGCGTCGTCGGCTCGGCGCTGAAGGTGGACGGCATGACCTGGAACGCCGTCGATCCGGCCCGGGCCTAGGATTTCATGGCCCGCGCCCGCGCTGCGCGGAGCCGCCCGTGATGCGGGCCCGCCTGCGCCGCGACCTGACCGAGCTGATGCTGATCCCCGGCCTGTCGGGGCACGAGGATAGGGTGGCGGCGGCGATCCGCGCCCGGCTTCAGGCCGAGGGGATCGCCTCCCGGGTGGACCGGCTTGGCAATGTCATTGCCACGCTTGACGGCGACCCGGGCAAACCCTCGGTGATGATCTTCGCCCATATGGACCAGTTGGGCTTTTTCGTCCGCAAGATCGAGGCGGATGGCCTGATCCGGGTGGAGCGGATGGGCGGAGTCGCTGAACGCGCGATGGCGGCGCAGGCGGTGGTTCTTGCCGGCACCAACGGCGATGT
>JAYTDA010000022.1:0-5982 GCA_043736155.1 Paracoccaceae bacterium
AAAGGCCGCGAACGAGGCGCATTTTCTGGCGGGCAAGGACACAGCGCAGGCGGCATTCACCGGACTGCACCAGATTGTGCTGCTGCTGTTCGCCGCGACCTTCGCCGTGATGATCTGGGGGGTGTCCAGCCAGGGCTGGTGGATGGCGCAGATGTCCGGGCTGTTCCTGATCGGGGCCATCCTCATCGGCATCATTGCCCGATTGGGCGAGGCACGGCTGGTTGAGGCGTTCCTCGCCGGCGCGCGTGACCTGCTGGGCGTGGCGCTGATCATCGGGCTTGCACGCGGCATCGTCGTGGTGATGGACGCAGGGCAGATCACCGATACCATTCTGCACACTGCGGAAATCTCCGTCGCGGGGCTGCCAAAGCTCGCGTTCATTAACCTTGTTTATTGGATCGAAGTGGGCATGTCGTTTCTGGTGCCCTCCACCTCCGGTCTTGCGGTGCTGACCATGCCGATCCTGGCGCCAGTGGCGGATTTTGCCGGGGTCGAGCGGCCCTTGGTGGTGACCGCCTTCGCCACCGCCAGCGGCATCGTCAACCTGATCACCCCTACATCGGCCGTCGTGATGGGTGGCCTTGCCATTGGCCGGGTGCCCTACGAGCGGTGGCTGCGCTTTGTCTGGCCACTGCTTTTGGCGCTGACCGTCATCATCATGGCGGCTCTCAGCGCCGCTGTTTTCATCGCATAGGAAATCACATGGCAATCACCTACGGCGTTCATTCCGAGGCGGGCACCCTGCGCCGTGTCATGGTGCACCGGCCGGGGCTGGAGATGGCCCGTCTGACCCCCGACAACCGCGAGGCATTGCTGTTCGACGACGTGATCTGGGTCAAACAGGCGCGGGTGGAACATATGACCTTTACCGACATGCTGCGCGAACGCGGGGTCGAGGTGGTTTTCCTGCGCGAATTGCTGGAGGAAACCTTGCGCGACACGGAGGCGCGGAATTGGCTGCTATCGGCGCGGATCAATGACAATTCGGTGGGGGTCGGCCTGTCGGATGATCTGCTGGCCTGCCTGATCGAGATGGACGCCGAACCCCTGTCCGGCATTCTGATCGGCGGCATGAACCGCGCCGAATTGCCGATTCCCCGCGCCGGTGTGCTGATTCCGATGCTGCGGCCGCAGGATTTCGTGCTGCCGCCGATGCCGAACCACATCTTTACCCGCGACACGACGTGCTGGATCTATGGCGGGGTCACGCTGAACCCGATGCACTGGCTCGCGCGGCGGCTGGAAACGCTCAACCTTGCCGCGATCTACAAATTCCATCCCGATTTTCGCGATGCGGGCTTTCCGATCTGGTGGGGTGATCCCCTGGTCGATCATGGGGCCGCCACGCTGGAGGGGGGCGATGTGATGCCGGTGGGCAACGGCGTCGTGCTGATCGGCATGGGTGAGCGGACCACGCCGCAGGCCGTGGGGCAGGTGGCAAAGGCACTTTTTGCGGCAGGTGCCGCCACCCGCGTCATCGCCTGCCAGTTTCCGCGCAGCCGGTCTGCCATGCATCTGGATACGGTGTTTACCTTTTGCGACCGCGATCTGGTGACAGTGTTTGCCGAAGTGACGGATGCGATCCAGACCTATTCGATGCGCCCCGGCAAAGCCGGCAAGATCGAGGTGACCGAGGAGACGCATCCGTTTCTGGCCGTGGTGGCCGAGGCTTTGGACCTGAAAACCCTGCGCACCGTGCCGACGGGGGGCGATGCCTATGAGGCGCAGCGCGAACAGTGGGATGATGCGAACAACCTCTTGTGCATCAGCCCCGGCGTGGTTGTGGGGTATGAGCGCAACACCCATTCCAACACCCTGCTGCGCAAGGCCGGGGTCGAGGTGATCACCATCCCCGGCGCCGAACTGGGCCGGGGTCGCGGCGGGTCGCACTGCATGACCTGCCCATTGATCCGCGACCCGGTTTAAGGAGGATTAGATGCCGGTGAACCTGCATGGCCGCAGTTTTCTGAAGCTGCTGGATTACACGCCGACTGAAATCCGCCATCTGCTGCGCCTTGCCGCCAGTCTGAAAGCGGCCAAGGCGGCGGGCACCGAACAACAGCGGCTGCGGGGCAAGAATATCGCCCTGATCTTCGAGAAAGACAGCACCCGCACAAGGTCTGGCTTCGAGGTGGCGGCCTATGATCAGGGCGCGCATGTCACCTATATCGGTCCCTCGGGCAGCCATATCGGCCACAAGGAAAGCATGAAAGACACCGCGCGTGTGCTGGGCCGGTTCTATGATGGCATCGAATATCGGGGGTTCGCGCAGACGGATGTCGAAACGCTGGCGGCGTTTTCGGGGGTGCCGGTTTACAACGGGCTGACCGACGATTTCCACCCGACGCAGGTGCTGGCCGATCTGATGACGATGCATGAGTTCACCCATAAACACCTGTCGGACATCAGCTTTTGCTACATCGGCGATGCCAGCGGCAATATGGCAGCCTCGCTGATGGTGGGGGCGGCGCTGATCGGGATGGATATCCGGCTGTGCGCGCCACAAAGCCTGTGGCCCGACCCAGGGGTCAAGGCGCAGTGCGACGCGCTGGCCGCCAGCACTGGCGGGCAGATCACGCTGACCACCGATGTGGCGCGGGCAGTCAAGGGCTGCGATTTCATCTATACCGATGTCTGGGTGTCGATGGGCGAGCCGGATACGGTCTGGGCGGAACGGATCAAACTGCTGACGCCCTACCGGGTCACCGCCGCCGTGATGGCCACGACCGGCAACCCGCATGCCAAGTTCCTGCATTGTCTGCCTGCGTTCCACAACCGCGATACCGAGGTGGGCGAGGCGACGTTTCAAAAATACGGCATCGACTGCATGGAAGTGACCGACGAGGTGTTCGAATCCCCGGCCTCGGTTGTATTCGATCAGGCCGAAAACCGGATGCACACCATCAAGGCGGTACTTGTCGCCACGCTTGGCCAGTAAATGGGGGGAGCATAGATGCGGATCGTGGTGGCCCTTGGCGGCAATGCGCTGCTGAAACGTGGCGAGCCGATGACCTATGACGCACAGCGCACGAATGTGCGGATTGCGGCGGTGGCGCTGGCTGATCTGGCAAAGGATCACCAGATCATTGTGGCGCATGGCAACGGGCCGCAGGTTGGACTGTTGGCATTGCAAGCCGCCGCCTATGCGCCGCAAACCCTGTGGCCGCTGGATGTGCTCGGGGCCGAAACCGAAGGCATGATCGGCTATCTGATCGAACAGGAATTGATGAATGCGCTGCCGCCCGGGGCGGAATGCGCCACGCTGCTGACGCGGGTCGAGGTGGACCGCCAAGACCCCGCCTTTGATCAGCCGACCAAACCGATCGGCCCGGTCTATACGGCGGAAGAGGCCAAACTGGTGCGGGCCGAACACCTGTGGTCGATGGTGGCGGAACCAAAAGGCGGCCTGCGCCGCGTTGTCCCTTCGCCCATGCCGCAGCGCATTCTGGGACTGACCGCGATACGCCTGCTGGTGGAGGCGGGCGTTTGCGTGATCTGCGCCGGGGGCGGCGGCATTCCGGTGGTCCGGGGCGATGCAGGCGACATGGAGGGAGTCGAAGCGGTGATCGACAAGGACAGAACGGCCGCCCTGCTGGCGCAGGAGTTAAAGGCCGATGCCCTGCTGATGCTGACCGATGTTGTGGCGGTGATGCGCGATTGGGGCACGCCGGATGAGGCGGCGATCAGGACCATCACCCCCGACGAACTGGACAAATTGGCCTTTGCGGCGGGGTCGATGGGCCCGAAAACCACCGCCGCCAGCGCCTTTGTGAAGGCGGGCGGCCGGGTGGCTGGCATCGGCACCCTGCAGGATGCGCGTGCCATTCTGGAAGGGCATGCGGGAACTCAGGTACGCTTTCGGTGAGCCTTGGCCAAAGGAAAGTTCGGCGCACCATCATACGCCCTGTCTGACTGCGCTCCTGGCAAGGATAGAGTTCATCAAAGCTGCTTTCGATCAGTTCGTCGTGGTCAAACTCTGCCAAAGTGCACGTGGTTCCGCGTTCGGAGGACTCTGCAACCGACGGCGGCATAACTTGAAAAGAGACCCACCTATGGCTCAGCTGAACGACGTATCGGGCACTGCCGCATTGACAATATGCGAGTCGCTGCTTTTGTCGCTGAATGACCGCAAAATCCTGCCGGAGGCAGAGATTATCAGCATCCTCAGGGATGCCGCTGCGGCCCATCATCACACCCCGAAAGACGATGGCCGGATCGATCTGCATGCCGCGGTCGAAACCGTGATCAACCGCATTCTCGACGATGGCAATTCGGTGCGCAGGCGGTAAGCCGCAACCTTCCAGCTAAACCGCCAGTATACCCACAAACCGCGCCCCGACGCGGGCACGCATATCCTGCGGTTCGGCCTCCATCGCCTGTGCCATGGCGTGCAAGTGGCGGCGGGTGTCGTGCAACTGGTCGATCAACCCGATCACCACACCCAAAGCGTCGGCAGCCAGATCGAACTGGTCAGCCAGATCGGACAGCAGTTCCAGTCGGGCCAGATCGCGGGCGAGAAACACCGGACCATCCGCAGACACCGTCGGACGGACAAGATCAGCCTCCAGAAACGCCACAAGCTGCGGCAGAGACAAGCCCGGAACAGCGGCGATTGTCTGATTGAGAGTAAAATAGGTCGTCATTCCGGGGTTTCCTCCAACATCGCCTTGCGGGGGTCGTGGGCATGGGTCTTGCGCCAGTCCTGCAGAAAATCCGAAAGGGCTGCGTCGATCACTGGTGGCGCGACAATCCGCAGTTCGATCAGCGCATCACCGACACTGCTGTTGGCCCGCGCTACGCCGCGCCCGCGCAGACGCAAGATACGCCCGCTGCTGGCCCCTTTGGGAATGCTGACGCTGACCGGTCCGTCGATGGTGGGGGCGGTGACTTTTCCGCCCAGGACAGCCTCGTCGATGGTAATCGGCAAGGTGATCGCGATGTCGTCATCCTGACGCCGGAACACCGGGTGGGGTTGCACCTGCACCGTTACAAGCGCATCGCCGGCGGGCCCGCCATCATACCCCGCGCCGCCACGCCCGCGCAGCCGCAAGGTCTGGCCATCGCGCATGCCCTTGGGGATTTGCACCTCCAGATTGCCACCGTCGGGCAGGGTGATGCGGTTTTTGGCCCCCCGCACCGCATCCAGAAACGGCACGTCGAGCGTGTAGCGCAGATCAGGGCCGGATTGGGCATAGCCGGGTTCACCGCCGCCCCCACTGCTCCGGGCCCGCTGCCGCAGGATATGGGCAAAGATGTCGGAGGGATCGCCGAAATCGCCGAACCCGGACTGCTGGCCAAACTCTTGCCTCGGTGCATCAGCATGATCGCGGTAAAACGTCCGGGGTGCGCGTTCGACACCCGAAGCGTCAATCTCTCCGGCGTCAAAACGCGCGCGGGTTTCCGGGTCTTTTAGCAAGTCATGGGCTGCGGTCACCGCCTTGAACCGCGCCTCGGCCCCGGCATCATCGGGGTGCAGATCAGGGTGCGATGTGCGCACCAGCTTGCGGTAAGCTTTCTTGATATCGGCTGCCGTGGCGGATTTGGTCAGGCCCAATGCGGCATAGGGATCAGTCGCCATCAGTTCCCCCAATCCATCTTTACGGCCGTCAATTCAAGGGATCATCTCTTGGAGCATACACCGCGCGGCCCATCGCGACACTATGCCAATCCTGCACCCACACTTTAATCTGGATCAATTCGCCACGGGCTGATCTGCATCAACGACAAGAAGGCACTTACAAGGGCTGATCATCGCTGAGCAACATGCTGTGGAACAGCGGTTTTGCTTATGTCTTAACCTGGGACGATTTGTCGATCTGGCCATCGTGATCAACGCCCTTGCCACTGGAACGGCGGTTGGAACGCGTCGTATTCAGCGCAGACCGACGTCGGCCCCGATGCTTTGTAACCGGTCCTTATGGCATGGTATTCCCGGTCAAAATCGTCATCACGCGCCCAGCTTGATGCCAAAATTTTGGATTT
>JAYTDA010000023.1:0-2122 GCA_043736155.1 Paracoccaceae bacterium
ACCACCTTGCCGATGCAAATCTATGCGATGATCCGGTTTGGGGTGACGCCCGAGATCAACGCGCTGGCAACACTTGTGTTGGGCCTTAGCGTGACAGCACTGGCCCTTGCCCAACGCCTGAACCGTGGGGGCATCCCCGGCCAATGACCCCGCTTTTGCAAATCCGCAATATCTCCAAAGCTTTCGGCACCATGCTGGCGGTTGACGATGTGTCCCTCGACATCGCTGAAAACGAATTTTACGCCCTGCTCGGCGCATCGGGCAGCGGCAAGACCACGCTACTGCGGATGCTGGCGGGGTTTGAGGCGCCCACCGCTGGGCAGATTCTGCTCGACGGCAAAGACATCTCTGGCACCCCGCCGAACAAGCGCCCGGTGAACCTGATGTTCCAGTCCTACGCCCTTTTCCCACACATGACCGTGCGGGCCAATATCGCCTATGGGCTGGAGATGGAGCGCCTGCCCCGACCCCAGATCACCGCCCGCGTTGGCGACATCCTGAACGTCATCGAACTGACCCCCTATGCCGACCGCAAGCCGGATCAGCTGTCGGGCGGCCAGAAACAGCGCGTCGCGCTTGCCCGCGCCTTGGTCAAACGGCCCCGCGTTCTGCTGCTGGATGAACCGTTGGGCGCTTTGGACAAAAAACTGCGCGGCGCGATGCAGCTGGAGCTGAAACGCCTGCAACACGAGGTGGGGATTACGTTCATCGTGGTGACTCATGACCAGGAGGAAGCCCTCGTCATGGCCGACATCGCCATTTTGCGCGACGGCAAGCTGCTGCAATCCGGCCCCCCGCGCGAGGTCTACGAACATCCGGTCAACCGCTTTGCCGCCGATTTCATCGGGGTGATGAATTTCTTTCCTGGTATGGCCGATGCACAGGGCCTGCTGGCGAACGAAGGCGCCCGGATTACTGCGACCAGCACCACCCAAGGCCCCGCCGTCGCCGCCGTCCGCCCCGAACGCATCCGGCTGACCCCCGGCGAAAACACCCTGTCCGGCACAGTCGCGGCCATGGCCTATCACGGGCTTGACCTGCACCTGCATGTCCGGACCAATGCCGCACCCAAACCCGTCATCATCCGCCTGACCGCCGACATGTCCGAGGTGCAATCGCTATCCCACGGCGACCCTGTCACATTCAGTTGGTCCGCCAAAGACACCCGCATTTTCCCGGCTTGAAGGACGTATCATGACCCAGAAAACATTCGCCTTTTTCCCCGAAGCCGCCTTCGGCCCTGCCCTGAACTCTGTCGGTATCGCCCAAGCCATCACCGCACGTGGCCACAAGGCGGTATTCCTGTCCGACCCCGGATTTGTCCCGGTGTATCAGGGGTATGGGTTCGAGGCGCATCCGGTGAAACTGTCTGCCCCGATGCCGCCCGACGAATTGGCCAAATTCTGGGAAAACTTCATCAACGGCCATATCCCGAACTTCCGCAAAGCGCCCATCGACCAGATCGACAACTATGTCCGCGATTGTTGGGAGGCAATCGTGGACAGCGCCAAATGGGCGCAACGGGACTTGCCCGCCATTCTGGCCCGTGTGAATCCCGATGTGATCTGCGTCGATAACGTGATCCTGTTCCCGGCGATCAAGCAATCGGGCAAGCCTTGGGTCCGGATCATTTCCTGTTCTGAAAACGAGATTGAGGATGAAGCGATCCCACCGCATCTGTCGGGGATGAGCGTCCACGACCATGCGGGCCACAAGGCGTTTCACGCCAAATTCAACGCCACGATCACGCCGATCCACGACGATTTCAATGCCTTTCTTGCGGCCAATGACGAGGCCCCCTATCCCTTGGGCCAGTTTTTCGAAGCCTCGCCTTTCCTCAACCTTCTGCTCTACCCGGAGCCGGTGAAATTCGACCGCGCCGTGCCGCTGGACCCAGAACAGTTCCAGTATCTCGAAGGCTGCGTGCGCAAGGAGGCCGCTTACGAGATGCCCAACTTCGGGGCCAATCAGGACGGCCCGCTGCTCTATATCTCGTTCGGTTCCCTCGGTGCGGGCGATACAGAACTGCTGAAACGCCTGATTGCCATGGTCGGCAAATCCCGGTTCCGGGCCTTGGTCAATGTCGGCGATTATGGTGCCGAATACACCGATCTGCCGCCCA
>JAYTDA010000024.1:0-1887 GCA_043736155.1 Paracoccaceae bacterium
CCGGTTGCGGCACCCGCCGCATCAACAGGTCCGGTTGCGGCACCTGCTTTAACAATATCAAGAGACAGATCATCGTCCTCCAAAGTGGCGCGCCAAAAAGCTGGTCCAGACGCCGGATATGGCACCAACCTAACACCGCAATTGTAAAATCTCAATGGACAGCGGCGGCCGGGCCAAAATCGGCTCAGGCCTGTGCGCCCGGCGGCTCGGTCCCCCGTTCGCGCAACAACCGCCAGAACACGGCGGCGATCACGATCCCACCGCCGATCACCGTCTCCAGCGCTGGCGCCTCACCCACACCAACCCAGGCCCAGGCGGCCCCCAAAGGGGCCTCCATGGTGTTGATCAGCGCGGTCAGGGTCGAGGGCAACAACCGCGAACCGATGACATACAGCATCATCCCCAAGGTCATCGGCCCCAGCCCGAACCCGGCTGCCACCAGATAATCCCGCCCACTCAAATCGCCCAGATGTTGCGCCAAAGGCAGCGCCACCAGCACGCTGATCACCACGGCCAGCCAAGCCATGGGCAACATCTGCACCGCCGGATTGCGCCGGATGATCACTGTCATCAGCGCCTGGCTGACCACCCCCAACACTGCAAACAGGTCTCCCGACCGGGGGCCGACAGTGGTCGGTCCAAAGACGATCAGCATCCCCAGCAGGGCCACGCCACTGGCCAGCATGGTGGCCCGCGACGGGCGCTCGCGCATCCAGAGCCAGGCAATCCCGGCGGTCACAAACGGTAAAGTGGCGACAATGGTAAAGGCATTGGCGATGGATGTGGTCTGAAAGGCGGCGGGAAACAGGGTAATGGTGGCCGCCGAAAACAGCGCCACCAGATAGCCTTCTGGTCCTGCCCCGGTCAGGGCGGCCCATGTCTGTCGGCCAAGGCGATACAGCAGATAGGCCCCGATAAACAGGCAGGCAAACACCCCGCGCCAGAACACGATGGTCCATAAATCAAACGGCATAAGCCGGGTAAACAACCCACCCGAGGCCCAGACCAGCGTCGCGATCGCCACCAATGTGATCCCGCTCAACCGGTCCTTGCGCGCCAGTCCTGCCCCTGCAATTGTCATCCGCAGCCCCTTTTCCTTGCCATTCAGATGGCAGTAAACCTTTTGTACGCAAACTCTAGGTCTCGCGGAACAACGCCCCTTCTGCGGGGCAGAACAAAAAGGCCGTGAACGCCTTAACATCAGGCCGCTGATTAGCGGCAGAGGTCATCGCAATCCATGACGCGAATCCCGTTTCCGGCGGCAGGGCCAGGCATCGGATGACATGATCGTTCCCGCGCCCGAAAGGGTGCCGGCAAAAGCCCGATCGCTGCACCTATCAACACCGCCCCCTCTATCGCTGCCATATGATCGAGGGCTATGGCAATCTGACGCGGATCAATCCGACAGGTCTGCCATTTATGGGATGCAGGCCTTGTCAGCCGCTCTTGATAAACCAGAAACTTATGCTTCGCTAATTCAGACTCTTACCCGGACAACAAGCGCTTGGCTGCATAGCCCATTGATGCAAACGGCGTGTGGCCCCTGTCTCTGATCTTGCGGCAGTTCAGGGTGGGGTCATCGATCCGCTGCGCCGCCCGAATGCCCAGGTCGGCTTTTCCCGCACCAATAACATGCCGTTCATCGCTGGGCAAAAATTCGAACTGCACATCGCTATGGCGGTTGATGAATTCTTCCAGCACCGACGGCAGAGGGCCGCTGAATGCGTCCTGGAACACCGTGCTCCGGATGATCCGGGACCGGCCCACAATCAACCGCCCGGCTTTTTCGGCAAATGTGGTAGTCGCAACTACGACTGCTTGCGCCAGTTCAGTCAGCGCCTACCCCTTGGGCATTGGTTGAAACCTGCGTGTGTCCCGTTCGAACAA
>JAYTDA010000025.1:0-8399 GCA_043736155.1 Paracoccaceae bacterium
CTGGCGGTTGTGACGATCAACCACGGTTTGCGCCCCGAAGCGGCAGCCGAGGCGGCGGCGGTGGCTGCGGCCTGTGCCCGGCTGGGGGTGCCGCATGAGACCCTGCAGTGGCGCTGGGACGGCACCGGCAATCTGAGCGATGCGGCGCGGCGGGGACGGATGGCGCTGATTGCCGGCTGGGCCTTGGCGCGGGGTGTCGGGGATGTGGCTTTGGGCCATACCGCCGACGATCAGGCCGAAACCTTTCTGCTGCGGCTGGCGCGCGGTTCGGGTGTCGATGGCCTGTCAGCGATGTCGGATGCCCGGATGGCGCTGGGGCTGGTGTGGCATCGCCCGTTGCTGGGCATCCGGCGCGAGGCTTTGCGCGACTGGTTGACGGCGCAGGGTGTTGCGTGGTTCGACGACCCGACCAATGACGATACCGCCTATCAGCGGGTGCGGGCCCGGGCGGCATTGGTGGCGCTGGAACCATTGGGGATCAGTGTCGAGACCTTGAACCACGCGGCAGCTTTGCAGGCAATGGCCAGCGGCGCATTGCGGCAGGTAGCCGCAGATGCGGCGCGGCGGATGGCGCGGATTGACGGCGGCGATGTGCTGTTTGATCCGGCAGCGATGGTCCGGTTGCCCGATGAAACCCAACTGCGGCTGTTGGCCCATGCCGTGATGTTTGTGTCATCGGCCATCTACCGCCCAAGGTTGCAAAGCCTTGCCGATGTTCATGCCGACCTTGTGATCGGGCGTAAACGCACCCTTGGCGGCTGCCTGTTGACCGGCGGTCGCACCGGGCTGCGGGTGACCCGGGAATGGCAGGCGGTCAAGGCGGTGCGCTGCGATGCCGGTCAGGTCTGGGATCGGCGCTGGCGGCTGGAAGGGCCGCAAACCAACGGGTTGCAGATCGCGGCTTTGGGGGCAGTCGGATTGGCGGCGGTGCCGGACTGGCGCGCCACCGGTGTACCGCGCGCCACGCTGCTGGCCAGCCCTGCGGTGTGGCAGGGCGGCGATCTGGTCGCGGCACCACTGGCCGGGCAGGGCAATGGCTGGCGTGCCGAACTGGCACAGGGGCCAGATAGCTTTTTCACATCGCTTTTATCGCATTGAACCCGGCAGCCGAATGACTATCTTGGAGCCAAGCGCAAAACCCCGGCGGTTTTGCAGATCGGGAGAGAAGTTTTGGGCAATGTCCGCAATATCGCCTTTTGGGTTGTGCTGTTTCTGCTGATCCTGGCGCTGTTCAATCTGTTTTCGGGTGGGCAAAGCACGGTGTCTTCGCGCACCATCCCCTATTCGGATTTCGTCGGCAATGTGACCAAGGGCGAAGTGGCAGCGGTAACGCTGGATGGCGAACGGGTGATGGTGCAGGGCAAGGATGGCACCAGCTATCTGACGATCAAACCCGAAGGCGAAGATGTAACCCCGATGCTGCTGGCGCAGGATGTGGCGGTCAAGGTCGAACCGCAGGAACAGTCCGGCATCTTTTCGATGATCAGCCTGTGGCTGCCGTTCCTGGTGCTGATCGGCATCTGGATCTTTTTCATGAACCGGATGCAGGGCGGTGGCCGTGGCGGTGCCATGGGCTTTGGCAAGTCGCGCGCCAAACTTCTGACCGAAAAGCATGGCAGGGTAACGTTTGACGATGTCGCCGGGATCGATGAAGCCAAGGATGAGCTGGAAGAGATTGTGGAATTCCTGCGCAACCCGCAGAAATTCAGCCGTCTGGGTGGCAAAATCCCGAAAGGCGCACTGCTGGTTGGCCCTCCGGGTACCGGTAAGACCCTGCTGGCACGCGCGATTGCCGGTGAGGCGGGGGTGCCGTTCTTCACCATCTCCGGCTCCGACTTTGTCGAAATGTTTGTCGGTGTCGGTGCAAGCCGGGTCCGCGACATGTTTGAACAGGCAAAGAAATCCGCCCCCTGCATCGTGTTCATCGACGAGATCGACGCCGTTGGGCGCAGCCGGGGCGTCGGCTATGGCGGCGGCAATGACGAGCGTGAACAGACGCTGAACCAGCTTTTGGTGGAAATGGACGGGTTTGAAGCCAACGAAGGCGTCATCATCGTTGCTGCCACCAACCGCCCCGATGTGCTGGACCCGGCACTGCTGCGCCCCGGCCGGTTTGACCGCCAGGTGCAGGTGCCCAACCCCGATATCAAGGGCCGTGAAAAGATCCTGGGGGTTCATGCCCGCAAGACCCCGCTGGGCCCCGATGTCGATCTGCGCATCATTGCCCGGGGCACCCCCGGTTTTTCCGGGGCAGACCTTGCCAATCTGGTGAACGAAGCGGCCTTGACCGCCGCACGGATCGGCCGCCGCTTTGTCACCATGATCGATTTCGAGAATGCCAAGGACAAGGTGATGATGGGGGCTGAACGCCGCTCGATGGTGATGAGCGAGGATGAAAAGAAGCTGACCGCCTATCACGAGGCCGGTCACGCCGTCGTTGGCCTGAACATGCCGCAGCATGACCCGATTCACAAAGCCACCATCATCCCGCGCGGCCGTGCCCTGGGTCTGGTGCTGAGCCTGCCGGAACGCGATCAGCTGAGCGTCACCTTTACCAAGTACCGGTCCAAGATCGCGATGGCGATGGGCGGCAAGGTGGCGGAAGAGCTGATCTTCGGCAAAGACAACGTGACCTCGGGTGCCACGTCCGATATCCAGCAGGTCAGCCGGATCGCCCGCGCCATGGTCACCCAGTTCGGCATGTCGGACAAGCTGGGCAACATCGACTATGCCAACCAGCAGGAAAGCTATCTGGGCCCCTATAACGGCGGTTCCAGTGCCAGCCAGCATACTCAGGAAATGATCGATGCCGAAGTGCGCCGCATCGTCGATGAGGGCTATGAAACCGCCAAGCGGGTACTGACCGAGCGGTTCGAGGATCTGAAGCGGCTGGCTGAAGGGCTGCTGGAATATGAAACCCTGACCGGGACGGAAATCACCAGGGTGATTGCCGGCGAGCCGCTGCGGCGGGGCGAAGATGATGATGGCATGCCCAGCGGTGGCAATTCCACCAGCCTGCCGTCGGTGCCGCGCGAACGCAAACCCAAGGCCGCGTCGTCCGATGGCGGCATGGAGCCGGAACCGTCGGCCTGAGGGTCGGGCGGCAATGTGACCGGCGGCCTGCCTGTCCCCGCGCCGCCCCGGACTTGATCCGGGGCCTCCGATCTCAAAGGTCCCTTGAATGGTCTCTTTTTGACTGACCAAGGTTGCACAGAAATCTCCTCCCCCTTCATGGGGAGGGGTAGGGTGGGTGTCTCTGATACCAACGGTCCCTTGAATGGTCTCGCCTTGAATTACCAGGGTTGCACGGAAATCTCCTCCCCCCTTGATGGGGAAGGTCGGGGTGGGGGTCTTTCAGGCCGCTGATTCGGCAAGGACTTCCATCCTGAACTCCATCGCCGGAGCGACTCCCACCCCGGCCCCCCACAAGGGAGAGCAAGGGTCACTTCAAGGGACCGTTGGCATAGTCGGTTGGTGCGCCGTTCAGGTCGAGGCCCCGGATCAAGTCCGGGGCGGCGCGGGGTTGGGGTGATCTTTGGTCGCGAAAACCCTCAATGTGCCAGAAACACCGGAACCTCGGTGCCGTCGATCATCGCGCGGGTGGCACCGCCCAGTACGAATTCCCGCAGCCGCGAATGGCCGTAAGCCCCCATCACGATCAGCGTTGCCCCCTTGTCGCGGGCGTGGCGTTTCAGCACATCGCTGACCCGCGGCATCGTTCTGGCCAGCACCGACACCTCGGCATGGATGCCGTGGCGCGCCAGCATCTGTGACAACGGCCCCCCGGGGTCGGAGCGTTCCGGGCCATGGCGCGGCGGGTCGATGATGGTGATCGACACCGATTTTGCCCCAAGCAGCAGCGGCATTGCACCCCGGATCGCCCGCATCGCTTCGCGGCTTTGGTTCCAGCCGACAATGACATTTTCGCCCCAGTTCGGCGGCAGTCCGGCCTGCGGCACCACCAGAACCGGCACCCCGCCATCGAACAGTGCGGCTTCGATGATGAGGTCGGCATCCCGGTTCTGGGCATCGGCGGCGGGTCTGGGCACTACCACCAGATCGACGAACCGGGCCCGCTCTGCCACCAGAGTGCCGGTGCCGCCCATTTGCGCACTGCCCCAATCCAGTGACCAGCGGATGTCTTGCTGTTGCAGCAGGGCTTTGGCCGACTGATACAGCGCCTCCGCCTCGGTCTGGGCCTGTTGCAGCGTCTGATCCAGCAAAATAGCGCCGTCGCCCGGGTAGAAGCCGGTGAGTTGGGTGCGATCCAGCCCGATGCACAACACATCCAGGTGGGCCGCTTCGGCCCGGCAAAGGTCGGTTGCGATGGTCAGGGTTGCCGCCAGCACGGCGGGGTCGGTCACCACTGTGAGAATCGATTTGTAGGCCATTGGGTCCTCCGGGGTTCTGAACAGGTTCCAGCTTAGCCGGATGGCGCCAAGGGCGCCTTGATCCCGGTCAACATTTCGCACATCTCGACTTGATGCGGATCAAGGCGCTGCATCGCAGAAAGGGCGACAAGCAAACCGGCAAAAGCTCGGTTCCCTGCGGGAGTGCGGTCGTGAATGCAATCGAACTGCCGGGGCAATGACCAAGGCGCACAGGGACAATGCGGCCGCTGCTGTGCAACGCCGTCACACTTGTCAGTCTGGGGCTGATCACGCGAATGGCAGCGATTGCCGCCAATAGCGTGATCTGGCCTATCAGGCGCACGCCAGCGTGATCATGCTGGTGGCGGGCGGGGACTTTCTGGGAACGGTGCGGCGCACCGATGAACCGGCGCCGCCGTCCAGTCTGAACCAGATGGACGGGGTGATCCGAGCCGGGGTGATTGCCACCGCCTTTTGGGGAGTTGCCGGGTTTCGGGTTGGCGACCATCGGCATCGTACTTTATGCCTCGTCGATGTGGGTCACCGGCAACATGCAAGGGCTGATGTGGCGCGAAGTCGATGCCAACGGCTATCTGGTCAACGCGTGTCATCGACACGGTTGCCGCCAAATTCCCGATGTACGTGCTGCGCGGGATCGGCGAGGTGCTGTTCCTGCTCGGTGCCATCACCATGTGCGTCAACCTGTGGAAAACCGTGACATCGGCCCCGGCCAAGGTGGCTGTGCCGATGGCTGTGGCGGCGGAACAGGGGGCAAAGAGGGCATTTCGTGACAAACTCAAGATGCTGGAACGCAATGCCACGCTGCTCTTGGTGTTCAGCTTTCTGGTGGTGTCAATCGGCGGTGTCGTGCAGATTGCCCCGCTGGTCTACCTGCAAAACACCATCGAGGGTGTGGCGGGCAAGCGCCCCTATTCCCCGCTGGAACTGGCACGGCGCGATATCCATGTGCGCAAAGGCTGCTATGCCTGCCACAGCCAGATGATCCGCCCGATGCGCGATGAAGTGGAGCGCCATGGCCATTATTCGCTGGCGGCAGCAAGCCACCGGTGAAGACCGGGTCTTTGTCGACACCCGCTTTGCCGGAGCCGGACACTGAGCGATTTCGACACCCCCCTTGATACTGGAAAACTGCTGACCGGGCGCAAGGTTCTGGCGATCACCGTTGGCGCTTTTGCGGTGGTCATCGCGGTCAACCTGACACTGGCGTTCAAGGCGGTTTCGACCTTTCCGGGGCTGGAAGTGGCCAATTCCTATGTGGCGATCCAGCGGTTCGATGCCGAACGGGCAGCGCAGGTCGCTCTGGGGTCGGACCTGGCGGTCGAGGCCGACGCCCGTCGCATCACCCTGGCGCTGACCGCTGCCGATGGTGCCGCCGTAGTACCGGCGGCGCTGGAGGTCAGGCTTGGCCGCTCAACCGAAGTATCAGGCGACCAGATCCCCGCCTTTGTCCTGACCAACCGGGTCTATCAGGCACCGGTTGCGCTGCATCCCGGCAAATGGGTGATGTGGATCAGGGCAACTGCCGGGAACGGCACCCTGTTTGAAAAGCGGGTATCGCTGTTTGTGAAAGGCTGTTGGTGTCGCTGCCGCATCGCCCGCCGCCTGCCCGGCCTGCATCGTGGTACCGGCTCCAGAGGCCATGGCCAACGGCTGGCCGCCGCCGCCGATGCCGATCATCTGGTGCTGTCGGTCGCGGCGGTGCATTGCGCCGCCTGCATTTCCACCACCTAGAACGGCTTGGCGGTGCTGCCCGAAGTGCAGTCGGCACCGGTCAACCTGACGCAAAAGCGGGTGAGGGTCGCGGCCCGGCGCGGCATCGATCCTGACTTGCTGGTGGCGCAGAGGAAGGCGCTGGGCGATGTGGCGCAAGAGATGGATGCCGGGGCGCTGACCGCCACCACCCTTGATGCCACCACCCTTGATGCCACCGGGCGCGATCTGCTGCTGCGGCTGGGTGTCGCCGGGTGTTCGATGATGACTGTCATGCTGCTGTCGGTTGCCGTCTGGTCCGGTGCCGAAAAGCCGAGCCGCGATCTGTTCCACTGGATTTCGGCGCTGATTGCCCTGCCCACCGTGCTGTTTTCCGGCAAACCGTTCTTTGCCCCGGCCTGGACGGCGCTCAGGGTCGGGCGGCTGCGGATGGATGGGCCGATTTCGCTGGCCCTGCTGCTGGCCACCCCGATCTCGGTCTCTGAAACCACGCAGTCCGGCCGCCATGCCTGTTTCGATGCCGCGGTGATGCTGTGCTTTTTCCTGTTGGCGGGGCGCTATCTGGATCATCGCACCCGGACGCTGGCGCGGTCTGCCGCCGCCGAACTGGCGGCGCTGGAGGTGCCACGCGCCATGCGCCGGATCGGCGGTGTGGAAACCCCGGTACCGGTGGCGGCACTGGTGGTGGGTGATGTGGTGCTGGTGCGCCCCGGTGGCCGGGTTCCGGTCGATCGGCTGGTGCTGGACGGCGGATCAGAGCTGGACCGGTCCTTGCTGACCGGCGAAAGCCTGCCGGTCTTTGCCGGTCTTTACCACAGCCGGTGCCATGGTCAGTGCCGGCGAGATCACCCTGACCGGGCACTTGATGGTGCAGGTGACAGCGGCGGGGCGCGATACCTCGCTGCACCGGATCGCCGATCTGGTGGCGGTGGCAGAGGCGGGGCGGGGCCGCTATACCGCGCTGGCTGACCGCGCCGCGCGGCTCCATGCGCCACTGGTCCACATCCTGTCCTTTTCGGCCTTTGGTACCTGGATGTGGCAAACCGGCGGCGATCTGCGCTTTGCCGTCACCATTTCGGCGGCGGTGCTGATCATCACCTGCCCCTGCCCCTGCCCCTGTGCCCTGGGTCTTGCGGTGCCAGCGGTGGCGACTGCCGCATCGGGGATGCTGTTTCGCAACGGGCTGGTCATCAAGGACGGTACCGCGCTGGAGCGGCTGGCCGGGGTGACCCAAGTGGTGTTCGACAAGACCGGAACCCTGACCCTGGGGGGTGCCGCAGCCGCTGAACTTGCAAGACCATGCGCCAGAGGTGCTGTCTGTGGCGCTGGCGCTGGCCTCGTCGCATCCCTTGTCACAGGCGCTGGCGTCCGCCTTGCGCGCCTCGGATTTCGCTGGTGGGGCGGTCCAGGAGGCACCGGTGCAAGACCGGTGCGACGTGGCGGGCAATGGCGTCAAAGGCGCCTGAAACGGCAGCAGGGTCCGGCTGGGCCGCGCCGACCGGGTCGGTGCCATGGCGCTGCCGCAGACCGCCGCCCGTCTGACCCATCGGCACCGCCACCGATGTCTTCATCTTCGAGGACCGTTTGCGCCCCGGCGCCGCCGCACTGGTGGCGGGTTTGCGGGCACAGGGCATCGGGATGCAGGTGCTGTCGGGCGACAACCGCGCCGTGGTAGCGGCGCTGGCGGCGCGGCTGGGAATCGGCGACTGGCAGGCCGAATGCCTGCCAGCCGGTAAAGTCGCCGCCATCGAGGCGCTGCGGCTTGGTGGCCACCGGGTGCTGATGGTGGGGGACGGGCTGAACGACACCGGGGCACTGGCGGCGGCGGATGTGTCAATCTCTCCCGCCTCGGCGCTGGATGCGGCGCGGGTGGCATCGGACATCGTGCTGCTCGGGCAGGATCTGGCACCGATTGCCGATGCCTTGCGGATTGCCCGGCTGGCGCGGCGGCGGATCAAGCAGAACTTTGCCACCTCCGCCGCCGACAACCTGGTGGCAGTGCCGTTGGCGCTGGTCGGGATGGCAACCCCGCTGGCAGCCGCTTTGGCAATGTCGCTGTCGTCGATTACCGTATCCTTGAACGCCCTGAAGATGCGGTAGATGAGAGCTTCCCAGCGATCTGATCCCGATTTCCCTGTTCCTTGGCCTGCCGGGATTGGCGGCTTTTATCTGGACCCTGCGCCACCGGCACTATGATGACCCGGTCGGCGACAGCCAGCGCATCCTGTCACCAGACTACGACGACCATCCCAAGCCCTGATCGGCGCCTCGCCATTTTCTGTTCAAAAATATCCCACG
>JAYTDA010000026.1:0-2633 GCA_043736155.1 Paracoccaceae bacterium
GTCGTTGTGGTTGCTCCTGCGGCATTTGTGGTTGAACGCCTTATCACGGAAGCCGCGTCAGGTATTCTGTCGCTTCAGGCTCGTGTCGAGAGCGGCGAACTTCAGGCCCTGCTCGACAGCCATCCTGCCCTTGCACCCTTGGGCTCGTGGATCGACAAGCAGTTTGATTTGCCGTCGATCATAACAGCCTCTGCGACCTGGCTCAGCAATCTTGGGGCGATTTTCGTTAAGGGATCGTTGCTTCAGGCGGTAGAGGTGTTCATCACCTTCTACCTGCTATTTTACTTCCTGCGCGACAGGCTGGCTGCCAAAACCATGATAATGGCGTGGCTGCCGCTGACGAAACCCGAAACCGAACAACTGCTGCGGCGGGTTGCAGAAACGGTGCATGCGACGGTTTACGGTACCCTTGCGGTTGCGGCAATTCAGGGGTCGCTCGGTGGCCTGATGTTTTGGGTTCTGGGTCTTCCCACGCCACTCCTTTGGGGGTTGGTGATGGGCCTGCTGTCAATCGTGCCAGTCCTTGGCGCTTTCATTGTCTGGATACCGGCAACCATCCTGCTCATTCTAAATGGAAGCTGGCTACGCGCGATCATTCTTGCAGTCTGGGGCGGGATTGTGGTTGGCGGCATAGACAACGTCCTGCGGCCGATGTTTGTCGGCAACCGTCTGCGCCTGCATACTGTTCCTGCGTTCATTTCAATTATCGGCGGCCTTTTGCTGTTTGGAGCGCCGGGCTTTATTCTTGGTCCACTGGCTGCGACCATGACGATGTTGTTTGTAGAACTTTGGAAGCGCCACGACGTATCAACGCCCATTCCCGACTTAGAATGAGGTGTGTTTGGATCAATGGAAATTGAGAAGCCAAAGTATAGGGTTATACAGCTGCCAGACCTGATTTTTTCACTATGGATCAACGCTTAATCGCCAGAGAAGATTGGACCGCCGTTCTTTTCCCGTCGCCATTTTATAAAATAAAAGCTGTCGGTCAAGGGTAAGCTGGTCCACCTTATCCGGGTATGTGCGGGGGCGTCGCGGGATCCGCGAAGGGCAGCTGGTACCATGCCTAAAAAGCTGACACTTCTCTTGCAAAACTGCACAAATCCAATATTCCCTGAGGCTTGACTTACCTGCCATGTCTGTTGGCCCGCGCGCATTGCGGGCAATACCCCCATTTTCCGCTTGAAAACCCCATGTAAGCAGCGCATACGCCACCGGATGCCTGCTTCAAAAGCGGGCCGGACCCCTATTGGAGCAACCATGGCCAAAGAAGACATTCTCGAATTCCCCGGTGTCGTGAAGGAACTTCTGCCCAACGCGACATTCAAGGTCGAGCTTGATAATGGCCATGAATTGATTGCCGTGATGGCGGGGAAAATGCGCAAAAACCGCATCCGGGTTCTTGCGGGCGATAAGGTGCAGGTCGAGATGACCCCCTATGACCTGTCCAAGGGTCGCATCAACTACCGCTTCAAGTAATGAATTGGCGCGCCCGGAAACGTGGGAACTGGTTTTCCGGTGAAGCCCGTTCAAAATGATACGGCTGATACTCGGATCGGCGAGCCCGCGGCGATTGGAATTGCTGGGCCAGCTTGGGATCATCCCGGACGCGGTGCTTCCGCCGGACATCAACGAAGACCCCCACAAAGGCGAGCTTCCACGCCCCTATTGTGCCCGCATAGCCCGTGAAAAGGCCGCTGCAGTTGCAGGTGGGTGTGATGATATCATCCTTTGTGCTGACACCACCGTCGCCCTTGGCCGCCGGATTATGGGCAAGCCACGTGATGCGGGGCAGGCGGCTGAGTTTTTGCTGGCCTTGGGCGGCCGCCGCCATACAGTGATCACTGCCATCGCCGTGCGGAGGGGTGACAAGGTTTGGTCGCGCGAGGTGGAAAGTGCGGTGAAGATGAAACGACTTTCAGACAATGAACTGAACGCCTATCTTGCCAGCAACGATTGGCAGGGCAAGGCGGGGGGCTACGCCATTCAAGGCATGGCAGCGGCGTTCATTCCATGGATATCGGGGTCGTTCTCTGCGATAATGGGATTGCCCGTTGCGGAAACGGCGGCTTTGCTGGCCACAGCGGGCTATCCGGTCTGGAAGGGCGATCTATGAAGGGCCGTATCGTGGTTCTGGATATGATTGGCGATCAGGCTGCGGCAGCGCTGATCATCGACGGCGTGCTGGACGATCTGGCGATTGATCCTGCGGGCGATGCGGCCTTGCCGGGCGCGATCTACCGCGCCGTGGCGGACCGGCCTGTCAAAGGGCAGGGCGGGTTGTTCGTAAAACTGCCTGAAGGATCGGGATTCTTACGCCAGACGGCTGGGATTGCACCCGGCGACAGAGTTTTGGTGCAAGTGACGGGCCCCGCCGAACCGGGCAAAGCGATACCCGTGACCACGCGCCTTTTGTTCAAAAGCCGCTATGCGATCCTGACGCCGGGCGCGCCGGGGTTGAACATCTCCCGCAAAATCCGCGATGAAGATATGCGTGCGGAATTGAATGATCTGGCCAAGCAAGCGATGGCGGGTGCAGCCACTGATCTGGGCCTGATCCTGCGGTCGGCCTGTGAAACGGCGGATCAGGGCGACGTGGCGGGTGATATTGCCGATATGCGCGCGCTGGCCGA
>JAYTDA010000027.1:0-3783 GCA_043736155.1 Paracoccaceae bacterium
CGGCACCTTCAGGATGCCACAGGTGACTCAGTGAAAAACGCCAGAAGCAATGGGGTTAATGAGGTCGGAGCCTGGTATCTGGAGGAATGCATGCGGGACTACCCCGGTGCCCGAGAAAGCCATGTGCCAGATTATGCCAACGGCCCTTACAGCCGACCTGCCGCGACTTTCACCGGACGCTGAGGCGGGGAATTGAATGTAGGGTGTCGTGCGTGCACGCACCATACCCGACAAGAGGTGCGTGCAAGCACCATACCCGACAAGAGGTGCGTGCAAGCACGACACCCGACAAGAGGGGCGTGCAAGCACGACACCCTACGTTTCATCCGGGACGGGACGCCAATCGGTCAGCCAAGGGGGCGGCTGGTATTACCTCGAAAATCCTGACGCGGCACCGGCGCGGGCTTCACGGCTCACCGCACCAGTTTTCGGCAGAGCAGCACTTCGCGCGGCGCCGGCATCCGCCAGACCGTCTGGAAGCTTTCCACGACGTTGGCCGCCGTCACCGCAATGCCCGGAAGTGCGACCCAAGCCGGGGTCAGGCGACCCAGCAGCGCCAGAATCGTGGTCTGGGCCACCGCCACGCCCTGGCGAAACGGCTGTTGCGCGGCAATTGCCACGATGGCCCCCGCCCCGGCAAGCGAGATTGCCGCCTCGCGCCCCAGATCCACTGTCACCATTGGCATCGTCCGCCCCGCAGCTTTCAGCGCGGTTTCCGCCGCGATGGCGGGGGTATCCCAGACCACAAAAATCCCGGCCAGTTTCGGGTGCCGTGCGGCCAGATCGCAGGCAGCGGCACCGGCCTCGGCTATGTTGGCAAACCGGGTTTGATGCACTGTCACGTCGGGTCTGTTCAGTTGCAGGCACTTTCGAAAAGCAATCTCACGTTCATTTGTCGCAAAGAAATCAGCATCATAGCCAAGCAGACCCACCTCTGCCCCCTGCGGCAGACGGTCGGCCAGACTTTCGGCTGCAATCTTGCCGAGACCAAAGTTGTCGGTCGAAACCAGGGCCGCGTAGTCCTTGCCCGGCAACAACCCGGTTGGCACATTGTCCAACAGCACCAGCTTGATGCCCGCCGCCGCGACCCGGGCATGCGCCTGCGCCACCACCGCATTGCCAACCGGCAAGGAGATGATCGCATCGGGTGCCTCAATTATCAGCCGATCCAGCGCCGCAATCTGAACCTGCGGGTCAAAGCCGCAGTCAACGACATCAATCACCGCCATGCCGCAATCGCCGAAGGTGCCGACAATGCCCGAGATATGCTGCTGTGCCCAATCGCTTTGCAGCGTGTGCATCACCACGGCAACCCGCAAACCTTGGGCCGCCGCGATGTCTTGCGGCAGCAAGGCCACCCGTTCCGGCGGTGCCGCACGCTCGCCATGGGGGCCCAATCCTGAAATCGACATCTCTCTTTCCTTCACATGGCCGGAGGTTGGAGCGGCAGCGGTGCCGGATCACGCAGGGTGTTGAGCCTCGCCGCCAGTTGCACGAAAGCCGGATGTGCCACCGGCGTGCCCAGCATCACCCAGTCGCGCAGGCAGGCTTGCGCAAATATCGCCTCGGTGGCCACCATCGCGGCCCCCGCCAACCCCGCAGACGCGCCAAGCTGCGAGCGCAGGATCCGCAAATCCCGCGTCACCGACGGATGGCTGGCGCCATAAACCGCTTCGCGCACTGCCGCCAAGAGAATGTCGTTGGTCTGCGCAATCGAGCCGGACAGCACAATGATCTGCGGGTTCAAGGTGTTGGCAAGCGTCGCCACGACCTGCCCGATCAACCGCCCGCTCTGTGACAGAATCTCGATTGCGGCGGCGTCGCCGATCTGGGCGGCATGTGCCACCTCGATGGCGTTGACCTCGCCACCACGACGCTGAATGTCGGCCAGCACCGGACTGCTGCCGCGTTCGGCGGCGGCCCGGCCTTCGTGGGCGATCATCTCTGATCCGGCCATCGCATCCAGCGTGCCGATCCGGTCAGCCCCTTGCACCGGCAGCGCGCCGATCAATCCGGTGGCACCCTGAGCCCCGCGATAAAGTTTCCCGTCGATCACCAGGCCTGCGCCAATCCGCTTGCCGACCTTGATGAAAAGCATGGTCTGCAGGCCAGCCCCGGCGCCGACAAACAGCTCTCCCATCGTCATGGTTTCCACCGACGACCGCATCCAGACCGGCACGTTGAACCGCTGCATCAGGGTTTCGACAAAGCCGTAACCCTCCCACGACGGCAGGATCGGCGGTGTGTGGTCAAGGAAATGGGTGTCGGCGACCCCCGGAACTGTCCCCGGCACCGTGCCTGGCACCGACAGCGAGATGCCCCAGAGTTGCACCCCCGCCGCCTGCCGGTCCAATATCCAGCGAAACAGTGTCACCAGACGGTCACAGACCGTGGCCGCCGGAGCGGTCAGGTCTGCAGCCTCATGATGTTCCAGCAACAAGCGGCCCGACAGGTCTGCGATGCCGACGCCAAGGGCGGTCTGATCCAGTGCCGCCACCAGAATGCGGCCCCGTTCGGCCACGAATCGCACCAGACGCGGCGCGCGCCCGCCGGTGGCGATGCCCGCTACGCTTTCATCGACCAGACCGAGGTCCGTCAGGGTGCCGAGCCGGTCCGCCACCACGGCGCGACTGAATTCGCTGGTGCGTTCAATCTCTTGCCGGGTCGTTGCGCGTTCATTCCGCACCAGATTAAGGATCTCGGCAAGGCTGGGCGCCGCTGTTTCCTCAATGCGCGGCCGGCCTTTGCCACGCGGGGCATTGGCATGGGCCGGGATTGGATCAGACGGACGCATCAGCCAGAATCCTTCCCTCGGGTTGCGCTTAAGACAGGTTTCCAAGTGGTAAATCCCTGCCTTACGCGTGGCAACAGGAAACTTGTGCTTATAAAAAGCAAAAGTATCCATACTTAGGTGGTTTTATTGTTGACATATGGCGATTGTCAGCTTAAGCCAACGGTAACGCGGCCAGATCAGGCCGCGAAGCCAAGGGGGGAACCGATGGCAAAGTGGAAACTGGCGTATCACGCCAATTGCTGGGGCAACCTTGGCGGCAATGCCGCAGGTGTGACCTCGATTACCCAACTCAGCTACCGGACCTTTGGCGACATGGACCGCGCGCTGGCTGAAATTGCCGCAGCCGGCTATCAGGGGGTCGAGTTGTTCGACGGCAATCTGCTGGATTGTTCCGCCGCCGACATGCGCAGCCTGCTGGCCGCGAGCGGCCTGCAACTGGTCGCCGCTTACGCTGGCGGCAACTTCATCTTTGACGATATTCTGCCCGAAGAACTGGCCCGTGTGACCCGCGCCGCCGATCGTGCCGCCGAACTGGGCGCACCGCATCTGGTGGTTGGCGGCGGTGCCAAACGCTTTGACGGCACCCGCGAGACCGATTTCGACAAACTCGGCGCAGCCCTGGACCGGATCAAGGACCTCGCCCAGTCGCGCGGTCTGACCGCCCATTACCACCCGCACCTGTCAACCATCGTCGAAGGCCCGGCTGAAGTGCGGCGTATTTTCGGCCTTACCGCCATCGATTTCTGCCCCGACACCGCCCATCTTGCTGCGGCTGGCGGCAACCCGGCAGAGATGATCCGCGAACATGCCGCGCGGATTTCCTATGTTCATCTCAAGGGGTTCCAGGCGAACCCCTTTGCCTTCACGCCGCTGGACCGTGGCGATGTACCAACCGGCCCGATCCTGCAAGCCCTGCGCGACACCGGGTTCGAGGGCTGGATCTGCACCGAACTTGATGCCTGGGACGACCCCGCCGAAGGCGCGCGTCT
>JAYTDA010000028.1:0-2763 GCA_043736155.1 Paracoccaceae bacterium
GCGGTGTTTGTCGAGGAACTGGCCGATTGCCCGGTCGACCGCCCGGTGGTGTTTTCCGCCCATGGCGTGCCGAAATCGGTGCCTGCGGAAGCCAGCGCGAGAAACATGATCGCCGTCGATGCCACCTGCCCGCTGGTGACCAAAGTCCATAACGAGGCGCAGCGCCATGCCGAGGCCGGGTTGCAGATGGTGATGATCGGCCATGCCGGGCATCCCGAAACGCTGGGGACCATGGGGCAGTTGCCGGAGGGTGAGGTGTTGCTGGTCGAAACCGCCGCCGATGTGGCCGGGCTGATCGTGCGGGATGCCGAAAAGCTGGCCTACATCACCCAGACCACGCTGTCGGTCGATGACACGGCGGCGGTGGTGGCGGCCTTGCAGCAACGTTTCCCCGCCATCATCGGGCCGCACAAGGAAGACATCTGCTATGCCACCACCAACCGGCAGGCGGCGGTGAAGGCGATTGCCGGGCGGATTGATGCCTTGCTGGTGATCGGTGCGCCGAACTCCTCCAACTCGCGGCGCCTGGTCGAAGTGGGGCGCGCGGCGGGCTGTGCTTATGCGCAACTGGTGCAAAGGGCAGACGAGATTGACTGGCGGGCGCTGGACGGCATCCGTTCGGTCGGAGTTACCGCCGGTGCATCGGCGCCCGAGGTGCTGGTGAACGAGGTGCTGGACGCCTTTCGCGCCCGGTTCGAGACGGTGGTCGAACTGGTGGAAACCGCGCAGGAACACGTCGAATTCAAGGTGCCGCGCAGCCTGCGGGAACCTGCCTGATGCCCGATCTTTTCGCCTATACCGACGGGGCCTGTTCCGGCAACCCCGGCCCCGGCGGCTGGGGCGTGCTGATGGTGGCGCGGGCGGATGGCGCAGTGGTCAAACAGCGCGAACTGTCTGGTGGTGAGCCCTTGACCACCAACAACCGGATGGAACTGATGGCCGCAATTTCGGCGCTGGAGGCGCTCACCAAGCCGACCGTGCTGACGGTGATCACCGATTCAGTCTATGTGAAGAACGGCATCACCGAATGGATGGCCGGCTGGAAGCGCAAGGGTTGGCGCACGGCAGGCGGGCCGCCGGTGAAGAATGTCGATCTGTGGCAAAGGCTTGATGCGGCGCGGACCACGCATCAGGTCGATTGGCGCTGGATCAAGGGCCATGCCGGGCACGCCGAGAACGAACGCGCCGATGCGCTGGCGCGGGCTGGCATGGCACCGTTCAAGAAATAGCTTTGCTGGCCCCGGCCCGGCGCGCGGCGCGTTCCTCTTTGCCGGGTCTTTCCGGCCGCGCCCACCCCGGCTTGGCTTCTGCCCCCCGGCTGAACGTCCCGTCCAGTTGTGCCTGACGCTTGGCGATCTTGCGGTCCAGCGCCGCCAGAACATCCACCGCGTCCGGGGCCACCAACTGGCAGTCCTTGCGCCGTTGCCGCAGCGTCGCAAGGTCGATCCGGAAATTCTTCAGGGTCTTTTCGTCGCCCTCGCCCCGGTCGAACGACAGGCCGCTGCCGCGCCGGTAGCGGACCAGCCGTTCGCCGACAAACGCCACCCCGCCCAGCAGCCGGGCGCGGAAATACAGCACCCGATCTTCAAACACCTCGGTTTCGGTGATCGGGCCGAACACCCGGTGCAGATCGGGATTCCAGGCGCAACTGGCCCCGATGCAGTTGTTCTTGGTCAGCGCGACATCGGCCAGCGACTTGCCGTCAAGTGTTGCATTGCGGTTGCGCGTGCGCTGCTCTGGCAGCGGATCACCGGCGGCGTCGATGTCGGTGACATCGGAATGCACCAGTCCCGGTCGATCTGATGCCGGCGTTTCGCCGGTGAAAGCCGCATACAGCCGCGCCACCCGGTCGGGTTCGGACAGATCATCGCCCGCATTGTAAACGATCAGCACCCCCTGCGCCAAATCGAACACCCGGTTCACATGGCCGATCAGGCCAAGGTTGGGGTCGTTGCGGTTCAGCCGGATCTGATGCGGCCCCCGGTAGGCCGCCGCCATCGCTTGCATCACCGCAAAGCTGCCATCGGGCGAGGCGTCATCGGACAGGATGATTTCCAAGGGCTGATAGGTCTGCGCAAAGGCGGCGGCGATCACCCCGGGCAGCAAAGCCTCTTGCCGCCACGCCATGACCACCAGGCTGACCAGCGCGCCGGTGCCGGTTGCAGGCCCGGCGTCGGTCATTCCTCCAGCGCCCTGGCCGGATCGACTCCGATCTCGGCGCACATCCGGGCAACGTAGGAATTGGCCAGCGGCGGATTGCGGCGCCAGAACGGCTTGGTGCCGTTGGTGTACAGATGCACCGACAGCGTGTTGTCGGTGAAATGCCCCTCCACCCGACCGTGCGGGTCAAAGAACACGTCGTTCAACTGGAACGGCACCGGATACAGGTAGTCGTGGCTCAGCGCCTTGTCGAAATCGCCGGTCTGCTGGGCAAAATAAGTGAAAGCCTGCGGCCCGAAGGCGGTGCGTTCGGCGTTGTAGATGCGCACCGCCTGCGGCAGGCTGGCCTCCTGCTTTTCCAGCTTTTTCTTTTGCTGCTTGTTGAACCAGGCCGGGGCGGCGGGCAGGTTGTCGTAATAATCCAGCAACACGCGGATCAGTTCGCCGTCCTTGGGGATCGACACCACCCCACAGTTCAGCGCACCGCGAAAGCCATGGCCGGCAAAGATGTTGATCATCTCATCGGGAAACGGCCGGTGACAATAGGCGTCGCAGTCGATCCAGATCGCGTCGGTTTTCTCGATCATCTTGTAGCGAAAGACG
>JAYTDA010000029.1:0-9559 GCA_043736155.1 Paracoccaceae bacterium
CGGCATCCGCGCCCGGGCCCGGCCCTGACCCAGCAGGGTGATCATCGGCAGCACGAAGCTGGCGGTCTTGCCGGTGCCGGTCTGGGCGATGCCCAGCACATCGCGGCCTTCGAGCGCCGGGGGAATCGCCCCGGCCTGAATCGGGGTCGGGGTGGTGTAGCCTGCGTCAGCAATCGCTTGCAGGACCGCAGGGTCCAGCTTCAAATCGGTAAATTGGGTCATCAGCGTCCATATCTTTGCGGCATCGGGCCACAAGGTGAAGGGACGCATGCGCCGCGCGTCCCGCGTCGGGTGCCTGCCATCCTGGGCAGACTGCGCCGCCGATAACCTATTTGGCGGGCAGGGTCAAGGAATGCCGTCAGGATGTTTGCAGACATTCTGGCAGGATCGCCGATCAGGCCATAGCTGCCCGGAACGGCCAGCACAGCATTTCCGGTGGTCGCCGCTGCACATTTGATTTTGCGATTTCGGCGCCGGGGCTTAGGCTTCGCTGACAACCACGGCCGAATGGCCGGATTATCCAGGGGAGCTATCATGTCACGAACCAACCGACTATCGGGGCGCGCCGCCGTTCTGGCCACCACCTTCATCACCGCCCTGTCCACCGCCGCTGACCCGGCGCTGGCGCAGATGACCGAACTGGGGGATGGCGAGGGTGCGCTGAGCATCGTGGCCTGGCCGGGCTATATCGAACGCGGCGAAACCGACAAGGCGTTTGACTGGGTCACCAAGTTCGAAGCCGCCAGCGGCTGCATGGTCAGCGTGAAAACCGCCAATACCTCGGACGAGATGGTGGCGCTGATGAACGAAGGTGGCTTTGATCTGGTGACCGCATCGGGCGATGCCAGCCTGCGGCTGATTGCCGGCGAACGGGTGCAGCCGATCAACCCGGATCTGGTTCCGTCGTGGTCCAAACTGGATGAGCGGCTGAAAAATGCCGCCTGGCATACGGTGGATGGGGTGCATTACGGGGTGCCGTTCCTGTGGGGTCCGAATGTGCTGATGTACAACACCGACGTGTTCCCCGAGCCGCCAACCTCGTGGAACGTGGTGTTCGAGGCGATGGATCTGCCCGATGGCAAACCGAACGCCGGTCGGGTTCAGGCCTATGACGGCCCGATTCACATCGCCGATGCCGCGCAATATCTGATGGCGCACAAGCCGGAACTGGGGATCACCGATCCCTACCAGTTGAACGAAGATCAGTACAAGGCGGCGCTGGATCTGCTGCGGGTACAGCGTACGCTGGTCAGCCGTTATTGGCACGACGCCTTTATCCAGATGGATGATTTCAAGAACGAAGGCGTGGTCGCCTCGGGTTCCTGGCCATTCCAGGTCGGGCTGTTGCAGGGGGAAAAGCTGCCAATCGCCTCTACCATCCCGTCCGAGGGCGTGACCGGCTGGGCCGATACCACCATGTTGGGGGCCGATGCCGCCCATCCGAATTGTGCCTACAAGTGGATGGAACATACGCTGTCGTCCAACCTGCAAGCCGACCTGTCGGTGTGGTTCGGTGGCAATCCGGTGGTGCCTGCCGCCTGCAGCGACGGCTCTGGGATGCAGACCGCCGAAGGCTGTACCGCCAATGGTCTGGACCAGTTTGACCGGGTGCGGTTCTGGACCACGCCGGTGTCGTCCTGCCCGCAAGGCGAGTGCGTGCCCTATTACCGCTGGGTATCGGACTATATCGCGGTGATCGGCGGGCGCTGATCCAGCTGTCTTGCCGGGGAACCCCCACCGGTTTTGCCGGGGAACCCCCACCGGTTTTGCCGGTGAACCCCCACCGGTTTTGCCGGTGAACCCCCACCCCAACCCTCCCCCATGAAGGGGGAGGGAGTCTCTCGCCCCTCGCCTTGTCCCCTCGCCTTGTCCCCCCGCCTTGCCTCGACCTTCGAGTGCCTCCCCTCCCCCTTGTGGGGAGGGGTTGGGGGTGGGGGGGCTCCCGCATGAAAGCCTGCCATGCCCGCCGCCGTTGAATTCCATGCCGTTTCCCGAAGTTTTGGCACGGTCAAAGCCGTCGATCAGGTTGATCTGACCATTGCCGAAGGCACCTTCTTTGCCATGCTGGGTCCGTCGGGGTCCGGCAAGACCACTTGTCTCAGGCTGATCTCGGGGTTTGAACAGCCAACCGCCGGAAAGGTCCGGATCTTTGGTGCTGATAGTGGTGCGGTGCCGCCGAACCGGCGCAATGTGAATACGGTGTTTCAGGATTACGCGCTGTTTCCCCACATGAATGTGCGCGACAACGTGGCTTACGGCCTGATGGTCAAGGGGGTTTCCCGCACGGCGCGTCATGCCCGCGCCGAAGCGATGCTGGCGCTGGTGAAACTGGCCGACTATGGCAGCCGCAAACCGGCGCAATTGTCGGGCGGGCAGCGCCAAAGGGTGGCGCTGGCCCGTGCTCTGGTCAATGAACCAAGGGTGCTGTTGCTGGATGAACCGCTTGGCGCGCTGGATCTGAAGCTGCGCGAAGCGATGCAGGATGAGTTGAAGGCGCTGCAAAAGCGGCTGGGCATCACCTTTGTCTTTGTCACCCACGATCAGGGCGAGGCCCTGTCGATGGCCGATCAGGTCGCGGTGTTCAATCAGGGAAGGGTGGCACAGGTTGGCACTCCGCTGGAGATCTATGAGCGGCCCGCCACCAGGTTCGTCGCCGATTTTGTTGGCTCTTCCAATGTGTTGCCGCCCGATCTTACAGTGCGGCTAGGCGGACCGGCGCAATGGGCCAGTCTGCGGCCAGAGGCGGTGCGGCTGAGTGAGGACGGGCGTCTGTCGGGGCAGGTCACCAGTACCCGCTATCTGGGGGCATCGACCCGGGTGGCTGTGGACATCGGCGGAGCCGAGCTTGGGGCCATTGTCGGTGCCGGTCAGGCGGTGCCGCGCCCCGGCCAGTTGGTCCGGCTGAACTGGCACGCATCGGCGCTGCATCTGATGGGGGCGCAATGACCACCGCGCCGATCATCCTGCCGATTACCCTGCCGGAACGGGGCCTTGGCGACCGTCTTTCACGTGCCTTCTGGCAGCATCCGCGCCTGTTGCTGGCGCTGCTGCTGACGCCGCCGCTGCTGTGGCTGGGGGTGGTCTATGTCGGGTCACTGGCGGCGTTGCTGGCGCAAAGCTTTTTCTCGATTGACGAGTTTTCCGGGGTTGTCGTCCGCGAATTGACGCTGAAAACCTACGCCGAACTGTTGCGCCCTGCCAACGCCGATGTGATTGGCCGCACCCTGCTGATGGCGACCTGTGTTACCCTCGCCTCTGCCGTCGTGGCGTTTCCCATCGCCTACATGGCGGCGCGCTATGCCAAGGGGCGGTGGAAAGCGGTGTTTTACATCGGGGTGATGCTGCCCTTGTGGTCGAGCTATCTGGTCAAGGTCTATGCCTGGAAGCTGATCCTGGCCAAGGAAGGCATTGTGACCTGGGCGTTTGACGGGGTTGGCGCTTTGCCCCTGGTTGACGCGGTGCTGCGCCTGCCGGTGATTGGCGGCAATTCGCTTTCCACCAGCTATATCGGGACCTTCACGGTGTTTGTGTATGTGTGGCTGCCCTACATGATCCTGCCGATGCAGGCGGCACTGGAGCGGGTGCCGACCTCGATGATCGAGGCTTCCGCCGATCTGGGGGCCAGCCGGGCGCAGAGCTTTCGCAACGTGGTGCTGCCGCTGGCAATGCCGGGGGTGATTGCCGGGTCGATCTTTACCTTTTCGCTGACCATGGGCGATTACATCATCCCGCAGATCGTCGGATCCTCGCGGATTTACATCGGTCAGGCGGTTTATCAGTTGCAGGGGACGGCGGGCAACATCCCGCTGGCGGCGGCCTTTGCCGTGGTGCCGATTGTGATCATGCTGATTTACCTGGGCGTTGCCCGCAGGTTGGGGGCGTTCGATGCACTTTGATCGCGCATCCCTTGGGTTGAAGATCGGGGCGGCGCTGGCACTGGCGTTTCTGCATATCCCGATCCTGCTGATCTTTCTTTACGCCTTTTCCGCCGAGGATCGCAGCTATCAGTTTCCGCCGCCGGGTCTGACGCTGAAATGGTTTGCCGTCACCTGGAACCGCGCGGATATCTGGGGGCCGCTGTACCTGTCGCTGCGGGTGGCGGCGATTTCTACCGCGCTGGCGCTGGTATTGGGCACGCTGATCGCCGCCGCAATGACCAAAGCACGGTTTTTTGGCCGCGATTCCATATCGTTGCTGGTGGTTCTTCCGATCGCTTTGCCCGGCATCATCACCGGGATGTCGCTGCGCTCGGCCTTTGCGGTGATGGATATCCCGTTTTCCACCCTGACCATCATCCTCGGCCACGCCACCTTTTGCATCGTCATCGTCTACAACAACGCCGTTGCCCGCTTTCGCCGTCTGTCCGGCTCGATTGTCGAGGCATCGATCGATCTGGGGGCCAATGGGTTTCAGACCTTCTGGCATGTGGTGCTGCCCAACCTTGGCTCGGCGCTGCTGGCGGGCGGGATGCTGGCGTTCGCGCTGAGTTTTGATGAGGTGATCGTCACCACCTTTACCGCCGGTCAGCAATCAACCTTGCCGATCTGGATGCTGAACGAACTGGTGCGGCCACGGCAGCGGCCGGTGACCAATGTGGTGGCGATCGTGGTGATGCTGGTGACTTTGGTGCCGATTCTGGCGGCCTATTACCTGACCCGGGGCGGTGGCGACACTGCGGGGTCGGGCAAGTGAGGCGCGGCATCTTGAGGTTTGACATCAGCATTCCATTGCAACGACTTGTAATCAAACCCGCTTTCCAATGTGGGTTTGACGATGCTGAAATAGGGTGACAGGTCGAAATCGCGCGGGGTGAACAGCGAATGGTGGCGGATGTGCAAAATCTCGCGCCGCGCCTCGCCGTCTTGTTCATATTTGATATCGGGCAGGATCGGATAGCGCACCTGTTCAAACGCTTCGGCGAGCAGGGTTGAACAGATGGCCCGGGTCGGATCGCCAGAGCCAAGCGCCAGCATCCGCCGCCGCCAGCGCCGCGGCACCGGGGGTTGCGGCAGCAAAAACCGGATCAGGTCAAACACATTTTGCAGATCATAGGTCTTGCCAATCGAGCCGCGCATGAACGCCATCACCTGCGCCTGATGCTCCGGCGACAGTTGCACCGGGCGGCAGATCCGGGTGTTCAGGTGGGCATATTCGACGAGGCTGGTGGTATGGACCCCCCGTTCCGCCTCGGCCTCGATCAGTTCCGCCCCGGGGTCACCGGTGTAAAAGGCGGCGTGCGACCAGGTGGAATGGGTCAGATACTTGATCGCCACCGAAATGCGCCGGTCACCCTCGACCAGCAGCACATCGCCGGGGCGCAGGGCCAGACGCAGCCTGTCGGGCGGGGTGGCGCCGAAATTCACATAATCGGGTCGCTGCTTTTGCAGGTAATGCGCCAGGGCGCGACCGATGGCGGCCTTGATCGTCGCAAACATGCCCGTTGGCCCCGTGATACCCCAGCCGCAGTCTAACAGCCGGCTTTCAGTGCACCAGTGCCTTGCCGCAGATGTGAACCCCGACGGATCAGACCATCATTTCCTTGGTCGCGGTCAGCCTGACCTGCGGAAAATCCCGGCCAACCCGGTCAATGTCCCATTGCAGCCGGGTCAGGTACACCATGTCGCCATCGGAATCACTGGCGATATGGCCCTTGTTGACGTTGGCAAACGCCTCCAGCGCCTCGCGCGGACCGGAAACCCAGCGGGCCGAGGTGAAGTGCGACGCCTCGAACCGCACCGGCAACCCGTATTCCAGCTCGATCCGGCTGGCCAGCACCTCGAACTGCAAGGCGCCAACCACGCCGACGATAAAGCCGGAACCGATCATCGGCTTGAACACCTTGGCCGCGCCCTCTTCGGCAAACTGCATCAGCGCCTTGTCCAGATGCTTGGCCTTCATCGGGTCCATCGCCCGCACGGTTTGCAAGAGTTCCGGCGCGAAAGAGGGGATGCCGGTGAACCGCAATGCCTCGCCTTCGGTCAGGGCGTCACCGATCCGCAGTTGCCCGTGGTTGGGGATGCCGATGATATCCCCGGCCCAGGCCTCTTCCGTCAGCGCGAGGTCGGCGGCCAGAAACAGCACCGGATTGGTGATCGCCATCGGCTTTTTCGACCGCACATGCAGCATTTTCATGCCGCGTTCAAAATGGCCGGAGGCGAGGCGCACGAATGCCACCCGGTCGCGGTGTTTCGGGTCCATGTTGGCCTGCACCTTGAACACGAACCCGGTCACCGGGGCCTCCTCCGGCGCAACCCCCCGGCTGTCGGCCTTTTGTACGCGCGGTTCCGGCCCATATTCGCCCATGCCGTCCATCAGTTCCTTGACGCCGAACGAATTGATCGCGGAGCCGAACCAGATCGGGGTCATCGAGCCGTTGAGGAAAGCCTCGCGATCAAAGGCAGGCAGCAGTTCGCGTGCCATTTCAAGGTCTTCCAGCAGCTTGGCCAGCAGATCGGCGGGCACATGGGCCGCAAGTGTCGGGTCAGATAAACCATCGATCTTGATCGTCATCGCCAGTTTGTTGCGGTCGGCGCGGTCCATCAGTTCCAGCCGGTCATGCAGGATATCGTAACAGCCGATGAAATCGCGCCCGACCCCGATCGGCCAGGAGGCAGGCGTCACATCAATCGCCAGATTCTCCTGTATCTCGTCGATGATGGTAAAGGTGTCGCGGGATTCGCGGTCCATCTTGTTGCAGAATGTCAGGATCGGCAGATCGCGCAACCGGCAAACCTCGAACAGCTTGCGGGTCTGGCTTTCCACCCCCTTGGCGCCATCGATCACCATGATCGCGGCATCCACCGCCGTCAGGGTGCGGTAGGTATCTTCGGAAAAGTCGGAGTGGCCGGGAGTATCGACCAGATTGAAGCGAAAGGCGTGGTAATCGAACGACATCGCCGATGCGCTGACCGAAATGCCCCGGTCCTTTTCCATCTGCATGAAATCCGACCGGGTCCGCCGCGCCTCGCCCTTGGCGCGCACCTGACCCGCCATCTGAATCGCACCGCCAAACAGCAGGAATTTCTCGGTCAGCGTGGTTTTGCCGGCGTCGGGGTGCGAGATGATGGCAAAGGTGCGTCTGCGGGCAATTTCGGGCGGCAGGGTGGGACGGTTCGGGGTCATCGGGATTTCTCGAAGGGTTGGGCAGGCGTGTAGAGGATTGAGGGCAGGGGGGAAAGGGGGACTGAACAGGAGATCGAGGGCAACAGATTGTTAACCGGATATGCAATTTGCGCAGTTCCATTACCGGTAGAGTTCGGCTAGCCATGCACCATGGGTTGGCGCGCTGCCGCGCGGATTTGGGGGAAAAACAATGGGTTTGGTGTGTAGGTATTTGGGTCGCTTTGTGGCGGTTGCAAGTTTGCCCATTCTGGCAGCATGTGGGGAAACCAACCCTGCGGCGGAACTTCAACGCAAAGCGGCTAATTTTGATACCATTTCCAGTGCAGTGACGGCGCTGCCGGTAAGCAATCCCGCCTCAATACCAACCAGCGGCACCGCCAGTTTCACCGGTGCCTCCGGGCTTTATTTTCAGACGGCATCGAACCAAGAGTATATCATGTTCGGCGATGCGAAAATGCTGGCTGATTTCCAGAACCGCGTGGTATCCGGCACGCTTGACAATTTTACCGGGGGCGTTTTGCCCGTCGGCGGCGGGTTGGTACCCGATCCAGGCAATTTTTCCGGGGCATTTGTTTTGATGAACGGACAGATTTTTCCGGCTTCCAGCAGTTTCATTGCGGGTTATGGGGGCACCCTGACCGATGGAACGGTCGTCGTCGACATTCAAGGCCGGGTCGACGGTCAATTTGGCGGGAACCCGATTTCAGGGGTGGGTGCCTTTGACAATGGAACCTCTGCCGGAACCATCAACGGCAGTCCGGTCTTCAACATTCAACTGGAATTTTGGGCGCAGTAGCCGGTAGCCCCCTTACAACCCCTTCTTGATCAACCCCTGCACCCCCAGTTCCGACAGCACCACTGCATCCGGCTCGGTGCCGTAGTGCTGCAATTGCGACAGGCCGGGGAATTGCTTTTGCACTTCGTCTGACAGGCCCGCTGGCAGGCGCGACACCGTGGCGTCATTGACCATCAGGCTTTCGGCGGGGATCCCCTCGGCATAGATGATTTCATGGCGGTCGAACACCAGGCTGAAATAATCGACAAAACCGCCTTCGCGCAGATACACCACCTCGCCGTCGATCAGATGCTTGGCCTGCACCAGCAGTTCAGCGGTGCGCAGGCCGGTGGGGCGGTTGCGGTGGTACAAAAACACCCGGTGGTGCTGGCTGACGATCAGGTCACTGTCGTTGCCAAGCGTGCCTTTGGTGATCACCACCGGGGCAAACTGGCCAATGGCGCGCAGGGTGGCGCGGCCGATCCAGCGCAGCGGTTGCGGGCCATGGTCGCGGGTCAGGATGCGGTCGCCGACCGCCAGCGCCTCGATCGGCATCTGGCGGCCATCGGCCAGCGCAATCCTGGTGCCCCGGCTGAATGAGACACAGGCGATATCCGCCAGTTGCACATTGGCGGGGTCATCTTCGCAGTGCAGCAGGGTATAGTCGGCGCGCTGTGCCATGGGCATCAGCGGCATGGCATAGTGTGCCCCCTGATGGCGCAGAACCAGCAGATCCACCTTGTCGCCATCGGGGGCCATCAGCGACAGCCGTGCCACGATCCTGATCTGTTCGCCAGCGATGCCGATGTCGGACCCGGCGGCAATCATGGCGGCGCGCACCTGTTTGCGCCGGTCCCCCGGCTGATCCAGCCGCAGGCTGAGTGCCGCGGCATTGCGCGCCAGTTGATAGACATCGCCGGGGCACAGCCCATCGGCGGGGCCGACGGCATCGCCCAGATTGGCGCCGGAGGTCACCCGGACCAGGTCTGCCGGATAGACCTGGCAGGAAAAGGCAGCAGCAGCCGGTTGCGATGCGGCTTCGGCACTGGGGAACTCGTCAGACATCTACCATTCTTTCAGCGGGCGGATCAGCGGCAAGACCCTGCGCACCCGCACCAGCATCACACTATCAAGCTGCTGAACATCAGGTCAACGCAAGCAGGCTGCAACCCGGTTATTTGCACAGGTATTGTTGCATTGGCGGAATCTGTCGAGGCTTTGCGCGACACCTGGCCCGATGCGGCAAGCGGCAGACGCCGGGGCAGACTGGAAATCGCGCCGATTCGCCGGAAGGATAGGTGCGATGCGGCTTATCAAGCGGCGACAGGCGCGCTATGGCTGGGGGGAACAGGACAAGGGGGCATTGGGCATGGATCTGGGATTGCAGGGCAGACGGGCGCTGATCTGCGCCTCGTCCAAGGGGCTGGGGCGTGGTTGCGCCGAGGCGCTGGCGGCGGCGGGGGTGGACCTGGTGCTGAACGGGCGCGACGCCGCGCGGCTGCAGGCGACGGTGGCAGAAATTGCCGCCAGCACCGGGGCCCGCGTCACCGGCATTGCCGCCGACATCACCACCGAGGCCGGGCGGGCACGGGTGCTGGAGGCGGTGGGTGCCGCCGACATTCTGGTGACCAATGCCGGTGGCCCGCCGCCCGGCCTGTGGTC
>JAYTDA010000030.1:0-3740 GCA_043736155.1 Paracoccaceae bacterium
ACCAGATTGGCCAAGGCAAAGACCGACCCGACCGAAAGGTCGATGCCGCCCGCCATCACGACGATGGTCAGACCCAGGCCCATCAGCAAATACTCCCCCACCGTCTGGGACAGATTGCCGAGATTGCCAAGGGTCAGAAGGTTCGGGACCAGCGTGCCAAAAACGGCCAGAAGGACGGCCAGCATCAGGACCGGGACCGCATTGTCGATCCAGGGTTTGGACAGGATCTCGCCCACCACAGTGTTGGGGATCAGGCGATACCGCCAGCGGACAAGGTCGTCACGGGTCATCGGATGGGTCTTTCGGGGAAAGGGGCGGCCCTGTGGCGGGCCGCCCGCAGGGGTTAGCCGCCGATCTGGGCCAGCTCCTCGAGGGTCCAGCACGACGAGGGGGTCATGTTTTCCTTGGTGATGCGGATCAGGGGGCTGACCAGATCAAAGGGCTTGCTGCCCGGTTCCGGCATGGTTTGCAGCAGGGTGCGGATGATGGCGTTCAGGTCACGCCCTTGCCCTGCGGTGTTGTAGCTGGTGTAGAACGAAAAATCGCCCGAGGCGATCTTGTCGCAGGCCGATTCGCGCGCGCCGCTGCCCGACGTGATGACAGCGACCTTGCCTTGCAGGTTCGCCTCTTTCACAGCCGAGGCGATGCCCGCGTCGGCCACATCCCAGAAGCCAACCATGCCGCAAATATCGGGATTCTGCTGCAGGACGGTGGTGGCGATCTGATAGGCTTTGGTGGCATCCCAATCGGCGGCCTGGTTGGAGACGATGGTGATCTCGGGATGGTTCTTCAGCGCCTCTTCAATGCCAGCCATTTGCAGCAGGCTGGCGGGGGCGGTCAGGGCGCCCTGGACGATGGCGATCTTGCCGTTCTTGCCGCTGTCCTTGCCGCAAAGCTGCACCATGCCTTCGACGGCATTGCGGCCCATCTCGTTCCAGTCCGGGCCCATGTAGGCGTCGCTGGGAATCTCCGAGCGCTGCTGGGTCTGCACGGTCAGGATGCCCGCCGCGATGGATTTCTGGACCATGCGGTTGTAGGAGCGGTTGTCGATGTTCTCGATGATCAGGATGTCGGGCTGTTCCTGGATCAGCGAATCGATGGCCTGAATCCCGGCCTCAATGCTCCAGTTCGGGTCGCGCACGATGACTTCATAGCCGAGTGCCGCCGCCTGCCGCTCCATTGCGATCCGCCAGGCCTGGGTTTCGTTGAACCCCATGGCAATGGGGACAAAGCCGATCTTCTTGCCCTTGAGCGCGTCGTAAAAGCCCGCGCTGGGCGAGGCGTCTTGCGCGGCAAGGGGCCCTGCGACCCCCGCAATGCAAAGGGCCGCGGCGGTGACAAGTTTGGTGGTGATCTTCATGTTCGTATCCTCCCTGATTTGGTTGTGTCGGTGGTCTTAGATGTCCCCTTGTTGGGATGTCTGCTCGTCCCTTGGGTTCACGAGGGAATCGATGGTCAGGGCGGCCAAGAGGATCAGCGCCTTGATCACGTTCTGGGTGGTGTAGCCCAGATTCATCATGGTCATCCCGTTCAGAAGGATGCCGATCAGCAGAGTGCCGACTATGACGCTGCCCGCCCCGCCGCGCCCGCCTGACAGGCTGATGCCGCCCAGAACGGCCACGAGGATGATGTCATAGACATAGGTAGACCCCACGATGCGGGTGTTCATGGTGGCGACCAGCGCTGCCATCAGCAGGCCCGCGACCAGTGCCACCAGCGAGGTCAGCACATATTGCCCGACGATCATCGGCCGGATCGGCACGCCTGTGATGCGGGCGGCCTGTGGATTGTCGCCCATCATGTAGATGTAACGCCCTTCGCGCGCGCCGCGCAGGAACAGGTGGCCCAGACCGCAGACGGCGCCAAAGCACAGGACCGAAACGGGTATCCCCAAGGGGGCTGCGGTGGCGATAGTGTTCAGCCATTGCCAATCGTCGGGCAGGTAATTGACGTCCGAGGCCAGCAGGAACACCCGGCCAAAACCATAGATCGCGGTGCCCATGGCAAGGGTGGCAAAGATCGGCGGGATTTCGACATAGGCGATCAGGACGCCGTTGATCACGCCCACGGCGATGCTGAACAGCAGCGCAAAGCCGAAGGCATGGGCGAACGAGGCGCCTGCGTTCATCTCGGCCAGCATCCAGGCGACCGAGACGGCCATCGAGGCGACCATCGACAGATCAATCCCGCGTCCGATGATCGACAGGGCCATGCCCATTGCAAGAATGCCTAGGATGGACACGTTTTGCAGCAGGCGCGAGACATTGCCCGCCGACAGGAAATCGGGGACCAGCACGGAAAAGGTGGCAAAGGCCAGCACGGCGATGCCAAGGACGATGCGGGCCTGGGTGAGTTTCGACCGGCTGCGGGTCATGATTTGCCTGGCGCCTCCCACGCCGCAGCGGTGCCAGAGGCGCGCAAGGTCGCCTTGACGGTTTTGCCCGTGGGGGTTTTGGGCAGGTCGGTGGCCAGAATCTCGATATAACGGGGCACCATATAGGCGGGCAGTCGCGGGATCAGATAGGCATGCAGGTCGGGGGCGGTCAGGGTAGCGCCGGGTTTCAGGGCGACGACGGCCTTGATGTCATCCTCGCCCATCCCCGAGGGCACGGCGACGGCGGCGGATTCCAGAACGGCGGGGTGGCTGTCAAGTTCCCGCTCGACCTCGAAGGACGAGATGTTTTCGCCACGGCGGCGGATGGCGTCTTTCAGGCGGTCGACGAAGTAGAAATTGCCCTCGGCATCGGTGCGGAAGGCGTCGCCGGTGTGGAACCACAGGTTGCGCCAGGCCTCGACCGTCTTGGCGGGGTTCTTCCAGTAGCCAAGGCAGAAATCCCACGGGCGGTCGGCGCGCAGGACCAGTTCGCCGGTGCTGCCGGGCGGCAGGGGGGTGTCGGTGTCATCGACGATGCGGGCGGTGATGCCGGGGCGGGGACGGCCAGACGAGGTGGCGTTGGTCAGGGTGAAGCCGTCCGAGCAGAGGGGAACCGAAACCTCGGTCATGTTGAACCAGGTGGCGATTTGCAGGCCAAAGCGGGATTTGAGGGTGTCAAGGTCCGCAGGCGGCGGGATGACGATAGCCTTGGTCAGCGTGTGGTTGCGGTCATCGTGGCTGGGGGCGACGGACAGCAGGAAATTGGGCATCGAGGACAAAAGGATGGTCATGGTGGCGCCATAGCGCCGCACGTCGGGCCAAAAGGCGCTGGCGCTGAAGCGAGGCCTTATGGCCATGGTGGCCCCCGCCAGCAGGGTCAGGCCGAACATCTGCGACAGGCCGACATGGAACATCGGCAGGAACATGTAGAACACGTCATCGGGGGCGCACCACGCGGCCGGAACCTCGGCTGTCGTCCAGGCCTGTGCATAGGAATAGAGCACGCCCTTGGACGGGCCGGTGGTGCCCGAGGTGTAGAAAATCGCCATCGGGTCATGGGGTTGCACCACGCGGGGCAGAGGTGCGGCATTGGTGCTGTGCAGGGCGGCGGCGTCAGACCAGCCCCAGGGGGCGGGCGTGTCAGGGGCGGCACCGTCAAGCACCGCGATCTGGCGCAGGTGGGGCATGTCGGCGGCGAGGGCAATCCAGACGGGCAGATGCTGAGCCGCAACGATGGCAAGCGCGGCCTCGGAATCGTTGACCTGATGGCGCAGCATGGCGCCGTGATAGGCGTCATTGACCGGAACCATGATCGCGCCCAGTTTGCAGAGCGCCAGCCAGATCAGGATATGGTCGATCCCGGACG
>JAYTDA010000031.1:0-1501 GCA_043736155.1 Paracoccaceae bacterium
GCATAGAACAGCTCATCACCCTGAACTGTCAGCATATCTTCCCACACAGCCACTTCGTAGAGGTCGCCGCGCGGACGACCGATATCCTGCATCCATTCCTTGACGGCATTGAGCGCGCCCAACCCGGCTTCGCCGCGCAGCAGCAGGATGCGGGACGACGCGCGAAAGGCGCGCAGCACTTCGTCGCGGTCCGCGGGGCGGGTCAGCGTGACGTTCCAATAGTGTAGATGCCCGAGGGTTTGAGGCACCTTGACCGCCATAGTCACCAGATCGAGACCGGGATCAACGCTTTGCGCATCCGGGCCCTGATGACTGGGGATGGTCGGCTCGGGCACCAACGTGTTCATGATGCCACCCTGATGGCTTTCCCAGGGATCGGTGGCGCGGCGCAGCAGCACGCCGCGGGCTTTCAGCAACAGCCCGGCCCGTTTCAGCGCAGTCAACGTGCGCACGATCGAGGTGGTGTTGCACGACACCACACGGGTGCTCTGCCGGTTGAGCGCGGTCAGATACGATGCCTCGGCGACAAAAGAATGCCCGGTTGCCGCGTGCTTTTCTCCGCCCTGCACGATGAATTTGAGCCCGGCGGATCGGTAGGCTGCGATATTGGCGGTGGCGACAGCCTTTGGCGTGGCATCGACGACCACATCTGCAATGGTCATCATATCGGACAGGCCACCGCTGACCGGCAGACCCGCCGCCCGCATCGCACTTTCTGCACCATCGCTGGCGGCGAATATCGCAAAACCGCGCTGCGCAGCAACCGCGATCCGCCAGTCTGCCGCGACATCGGCGACCCCGGCAATTTGCATGTCGGGCTGGAGTGCGACGGCATCCGCCACCCGCTTGCCGATGACGCCATAGCCATTGACGGCAACGCGCAGCTTGGTTTCGTTTTGCACCCCAAATGCTCCTTGATCGACGACGCTGATCCAACCGCCAGTGGGCCATTCTCCTGCTCTTTTTTGAACAAGCGTCATCGTGCCGGAGACAGCAGACTAGGATACACTAGGGCTTTAGGGACCCCACAACGTTGACCCAGATCAATTGCGCCGAGAAAACAATGGGCTATGCTCCGACATGACGGTTGCCCGCCAGAGTCGCCATCCGACCTCCCCATTCGCACCTAAGGAACACCAGGAGACCAGATGCCCGCCACCTGTGATACCCTGCTGCCGGGCACCCCCGGTCTGGTCCCTGCGGACTTGAACCAGAGCTGCTTCTGCATCACAATCGATCAGGGGAAACTGGGCCGGGCTCTTGAGACCGCCTCGGCAAACCCGGGCCTGTCCGGTCAGATGGCTGCGACCCACCCGCATCTGTTTTCCAACGTACCGGTGTTTATGCCAGCCGCAGCACTGGAAGCGATGCTGGATACGGTCGCCGCAATCGAGGCAGTGGCGCAAGTCCCGGCCTTTCGCGACGCCGTCATGGCCTGGGCACCAGAGATTTCACAGGTTGATCCCGGTCCAGCGGGCGCGCTGATGGGCTATGATTTTCA
>JAYTDA010000032.1:0-3918 GCA_043736155.1 Paracoccaceae bacterium
GATAGACCGAGCCGCCGGTTTCATCGCGCAGCCAGGTGCGTTCATCAAGATCACTGCCGCCATCCTTTTGCAGATGGGCAAAGGCCCATTGCATGATGATGGCAAGCTCATCGACGAAGGCTGGCTCAAAGGCTGCCAACCCATCCTGCGACATCCCGATCAGCGGTGAGCCGATGGACTGGTGCGCCCCGCCCTCATAGGACAGCGTGACACCTGATGGCGTGCCGACGATGATGAACCGCGCGTCCTGATAGCAGGCATAGTTCAGCGCATCGAGGCCGCGCGCGACGAACGGGTCATACACCGTTCCAATCGGCAACAGGCGCTTGCCGAACAGCGCGTGCGACAGGCCCGCAGCACCTAGCAGCAGGAACAGATTCATCTCGGCGATGCCAAGTTCGATATGCTGGCCCTCCGGGGTAAACTCCCATTTCGCGGTTGAGACGATTTTTTCGTCGCTAAAGGTGTCGGCTTGCGCCGTCCGTGCAAAAAGTTTGCGCCGGTTCACCCATGGGCCAAGGTTGGTGGTGCCAGTGACATCAGGCGATGTTGTCACGATCCGTGATGCCAGTGCGCTGTCACCTTTCGCCAGATCGTCAAGGATCTTGCCAAAGCCCATCTGCGTTGAAATCTCGCGCTCGGAACTGATCGAAATCTCGGGCACGGCCAGTTTGTCATCGGTATGGCGCCGCGGGCCTTTGGCAAAGAACGGTGCCTGCGACAAGGCACGCTGCAACGCTGCCGGGTCGGCGACCGTGGCAAACCTCTCCCATTCCTGGCCTTCGGGCACGCCCATCTGGCGCTGCCATCCGGCCATCTGTGCCTTGGTCATCAGGCCGCCATGGTTGTCCTTGTGCCCGGCAATCGGCGTGCCCCAGCCTTTGATGGTGTAGGCAAGAAAACACACCGGGCGGTCGTGGGTGATCGTGGCAAAGGTGTCGGCCATCGTCTGTACGCAGTTGCCACCCAGATTTTCCATCAGCGCGGCAAGGTCATCGTCCGACCGCAGATCAAGCAGCGCCGTGACATCGCCCTGATCGCCCAGCGCATCCATCAGCCGTTTGCGCCAGACAGCGCCACCCATGAAGGTGAGTGCGGCGTAAAGCTGGTTCGGGCAGGCGTCGATCCAATTGCGCAGCTTTTCGCCGCCCGGCTCGGCAAAGGCGGCACGTTGCAGGCAGCCGTATTTCACCCGCACCACGTCCCAGCCAAAGGCGTCAAAGATCTGCTCGACCCGCTTGAAAAGGCCCTCGCGAACAATGCCGTCAAGCGACTGGCGATTGTAGTCGATGATCCACCAGGTGTTGCGCAAATCGTTCTTCCAGCCTTCCTGCAGGCACTCGTAAATGTTGCCCTCATCCAGCTCGGCATCACCCACCAGCGCCACCATGCGCCCCAGCGGCAGATCACGCCCCCAGGATTTCGCGGTGATGTAGTCTTGCACGATGGACGCAAATGAGGTGATCGCCACGCCCAACCCGACCGAACCCGTCGAGAAATCGACATCATCGCTGTCCTTGGTCCGCGACGGGTAGCTTTGCACGCCGCCATAACCCCGGAAATTCTCCATCGCGGCACGGTTCTGATTGCCCATCAGATACTGGATCGCGTGAAACACCGGCGACGCGTGCGGCTTGACCGCAACGCGGTCGATGGGGCGCAGCGCACTGAAATACAGGGCGGTCAGGATCGACACCATCGACGCCGAGGAGGCCTGGTGGCCCCCGACCTTGATGCCATCGGCTTTGGGGCGGATGTGATTGGCATGGTGGATCATCCAGTGCGACAGCCACAAAAGCCGCTGTTCGATGATCTTCAGATGGTCCGTCATGGGTAGGATCTTTCATTCGTCGATCGAGATGGCGCGGATTAACTGCACAAGTTCAGGGCGTTTTTTAAGGGGGCTTGCGCCTTGACTTTGCTGCCACCGGGACCGGCAACAGCTGACTGGATTAGACCTGACCGGGGGATTTGCCGTCAAGCGAAGAATGTTGGCGGGTGTTTTGAAAGCCCAGACAGCGCCCGATTTAGGCACCGGATCCGGACAGGCTGGCATCTTGCCCCTCCTCCAGCTTCGTACGCCGTTCTGCCGCAAAGCCGGTCATCTCGCAGATCGGCATCGGGCGTCTTTTCAACAAGCGCCCCCAGGCAACCCACGGCCAGTTTCAGTCACGGGTAGCCATTTGTGGCCTCGGTTTGCGGGCAGCTGTTGGCCTCGGCCTTGTGTATCATCCCCCACTGTTCTTGAAACGGTCGCGGCGGAAGCGGGCAGACGGATCAAAGGCGTCATCAATCTGCGCCGGTTTGACGTAAAACAGTGCTGCCTCGCTTGCTGCAGTTTCAGAACTGAAACGGTCAAAGTTCGGTCCGGGCCGACATGGGCTATGTCAGCGCCGAGCGTGAGGCCGCGTCAAAGGGGCCGGGCAAGGTCTGGGGGGTGATGCGCAAGGCCCCCAAAGGCAGCCCGCTGCACCCGGTCGACGCGCCGATCAACCGGATCATCGCCATGGTGCGCGCCAAGGTCGAGCACCCGTTCCGGGTCATCAAGCGCCAGTTCGGCCACGTGAAGACCCGCTATCGGGGCATCGCCAAGAACCGCGCCCCGTTCTTCACCCTGTTCGCGCTCGGCAACCTGTTCCTGGTGCGAAGGAGGCTGATGACATGAGCACGAGTCTGCCCGAAAACCGCCACGCCGCCATCATGACCAGGTGAACCCGGTAAATCGGCGACCCAAGACCCATTTCGCGAGCCCCAAACCGATCAAGCCGCTGCCTCGCTGCAACCGAACGCGTTAATCAGACATTTCCTAGTGTTTGCCAGGCGTTGCAAAACGACCAAACGCTCAACGCAAAATAGCGAATCCCTCTTGCGGGACCCGGCTAACCCATGGAAAATACCTGTGATGGCGGAACTGAAAACTGTCGGTCTGGTCTGGTCCGGGCTGTTGGCGTTGTCGCCGCAGTGATGTTGGTCGACACAGATTTGGTTAAGGAATGCGTATGAGCGATCAGAAAACCGTCGAAGCCCTCGCCGCAGCAAGGCTGTCGGGCGAAAAGGTGACCGCATATCCGGGGCCCGCACCGCAAGACTTGACGCAAGCCTTCGCCATCCAATGCGCGGTGCGCGACCGACTTGGCTGGAAACATGCGGGCTGGAAAATAGGCTGTACCAGCCCAAAGGCGCAAGCGGCGCTCAAGGCCGACGGACCATTTCCGGGACCGCTTTATCAGGAGCGGCTTTTCCGGTCGGGCGATTATATCAAGACCAACGCCAACAACTCCCGCACCACCGAGCCCGAGATCGCCTTCACCCTCGCCCATGATCTTCCCGGTCGCCCTGAACCCTATTCCGTCGATGAATGTCTGGCGGCAGTGGCCACGGTTCATCCGGCAATCGAGATCGTCAATCCGCGACTGCCCAAGGGTTTCGACGATACCGTCGAATGGTATGTCGCCGACGGCGGTCTGAACGATGCGCTGGCCCTCGGGGTCGGCGTGAAGCCCCTGGCGCGTGCGCAATATGCACAGATCGAAGTGCGCGTGCAGATCAACGGTGTCGAGAAATACACCGGTATTGGTGCCAATGCCCTGGGGGGGCCGGAGATGGCGCTCACCTGGTTGGCCAACCATCTGATCAGCCGCGATCATCACCTGCGCGCTGGCGACGTGGTTACGACGGGCGTGATTACCGGCATCTTCGATACCATGCCCGGCGATGAGGTGTTGGCCGACTACACCCTGCTCGGCGCGGTTTCAGTCAAGCTTTGAACGGCCGGACGACCGGATTATGGCTCCTGCGTGGCAATAGGTTTGTGGCGTTCTGGCATCTGGTCGGCTGCGGCCATGCATTCGGCGTCATTTGTGCGGTCTGGCCCGCGCACCATGATGAAGTCCGCGTGGATTTGGTCCCAATCAATGG